>SVOP01000088.1 GCA_015066325.1 Oscillospiraceae bacterium | reverse complement strand
AACTTAGGTGAAATTTCAGAAAGCGGTAAAGGTTGGACAAGAGAACTTAACCTTATTTCATGGAACGGTGGCAAGCCTAAATACGACATTCGTGACTGGGCACCGGACCACGAAAAAATGGGCAAAGGTATTTCTTTAACAAAAGAAGAGCTTGAAGCACTTTATAACCTTATCGGTGAGGCTTTAGGTAAATAATAAAATATAAGTAAATTTGTTCTAGTAAAAAGGAGAGTTGCTTATGAATAGAATTAAGAAAAGATCTTTTAAAATTTTATGTGTGGTTCTTGTTTTGATTTTTAATCTCTTTCCGTTAACTTTAACAACTTTTGCAGTTGAGTACGAAGGTACCTGCGGTGAAAACTTGACCTGGTTTTTTGATGATGAAACAGGTACGTTAACAATTTCCGGCAATGGACCTATGATTGATTTTTATGATGGAAATAAACCTTGGAATCAACTTAGATATGATATTGTTAATGTTGTAATTGAATCTGGCGTTACAACAGTCGGAAAAAATGCTTTTTCTAATTTATATGAATTAATAAATGTAACAATTGCCGGAACAGTAGAAGCAATTGAGGATTATGCTTTTTACTACTGTGAAAATATGCAGAATGTAACATTATCCGAAGGATTAAAGCATATAGGTAACAGTGCTTTTGAGGGTATTATGGAATTGAGTGTTGTAACAATTCCTGATAGTGTTCTTACTATTGGTGATTATGCCTTTTATGATTGTGAATGTCTCAGAGAGCTTAAAATCTCCAAAAATGTGAAATCAATAGGTGAATATGCATTTGCTTTTTCATCATATCTACAAACTATTTTTATTGATGAAAGCAATGAGTTTTATTGCACTGTTGATAATGTTTTATTCAATGAAGATAAAACCACACTTATTCAATATCCTATCGACAACAAAAAAACAAGTTATGTAATCCCTGAGACAGTAACAACAATTTCAGATTACGCATTTTTTAAAAGCAATTATCTGACTGATGTAACAGTTCCAGGTAGTGTCAAATATATTGGAGAAAGTGTTTTTGATAGTAATGAATACCCATTAATCATACACTACACCGGGACTCCTGGTTTATGGGAGGAACTCATAACAAACGTAAATGAAAATAATGATACATTGTTGGATACAACACCCCATTATTGCATTAATCAAGGTGCACAAGCTGCAACTTGCCAGAACGAGGGCTATTCTGATGGTTGGTATTGTGAAGAATGTGATAAATACATAATAGAGCCTCAGCGAAATGGCGAAATTGACCGTGATAACCATAATTTTAATGAAAACGGAAATTGTGTTTGTGGTGCAACTGAGGATATTGATGTTGATAATAACCTTGGTTTCCCTGAACTGATGAAGCTTTTAGACATTATACTGAATTTTATTCAGATTATATTCAATTTGCTTTTTTAATTAAATTGTAAAAAACAAAGGAGAGGTGAAAACCTCTCCTTTGTTTTATGTCTTTATATTATTTCGCCCTGGCAATAGATTTCTATGCCATCTGTATTGCCGTCGAGGTTGTAGTTAACCATTTTGCCGTTTTTCCATTCAATATCTACCGTGATATTTCCAATTGCTTTAAGTCCTGTAACTTTACCGTTTTTCCATGAAGATGGAAGAGCGGGGAGAAGGAAGATTTTGCCTTCTCTTGATTGTAGAAGCATTTCTGCAATACCTGCGGTGCATCCGTAGTTACCATCAATCTGGAATGGGGGATGTGCATCAAAAAGATTGGGGTAAGTTCCGCCACCGCGATACCTTACGTTTCTGACAGCAGGAACAGGACGCAACTGCATATCAAGAAGCTTCAATGCGTGGTCACCATCCCAGAGACGAGCCCACATATTGATTTTCCAGCCTAAGCTCCAGCCTGTACCATTGTCGCCACGAAGCTCAAGTGAACGAATGCAAGCCTTAACTAAATCGGGTGTTTCATCGGGAGTGATAAGGTTACCGGGATGAAGTCCGTAAAGGTGGGATTTATGTCTGTGGTCGGGCTCATGCTCTTTAAGCTCCTTATACCACTCAAGAAGCTCACCGCGACTGCCGATTTTAAAGGGCAAAAGTCTTGGTAATGCTTTTCTCATAGCTTCAATATCCTCATCATTTTCACCGAGGATTTCTGCGGCTTTAATGGTGTTAGCAAAAACCTCTTTAACAATGCTCATTGTCATTGTTGTTGTTTCGCTGAGGCTCATTGCAACACCATCAATAAGAAACTCATTTTCAGGTGATGTTGAGGGAGCCATAATCAGATAGCCGTCTTTATCTTCAATAAGCAAATCAAGAATAAACTGAATACATTTTTTCATAATTGGGTATGCAGTTTCTTTTAAATACTCTTTATCATTTGTGTATAAATAATGGTTGAAAACATGCTGACAGAACCAGGCACCTGACATATTCCAGAAGCCCCATTGAGCATCTCCGCAAGCAGGGTCGCAATATCTCCAGATATCAACATTATGATGAGCGCAGAAGCCACGGGCACCATAAATCTCTTTAGCTGTTCTTTCACCCTTAACAGATAAATCCTTAACCAAATCAATAACAGGCTGATTGAACTCTGCAAGGTTGCAGGGGAGAACGGGCCAATAGTTCATTTCGGTATTAATATTAACTGTGTAGTTTGAGCTCCAAGGGGGAGAAACCTTGTCATTCCAGATACCTTGAAGGTTAGTAGCCTGTGAACCTGCTCTCGAGCCTGAAATAACCAGATATCTGCCAAAATTGAAGATAAGTGCATAAAGCGCAATATCACTTTCGCCTTTGTTATGCTTAATAAGACGCTTATCAGTGGGAATATTGCCTTTTTTATCAGAACCGATATCAAGGCTTACTCTGTTGAAATAGCTTGAGAAATCATTAATATGAGCAGTTTTAAGAGCTGCAAAATCATCGGCATTTACTTTATTGAGTTTTTCAAGACAAGCGTTCTTAAATTCTTTGCCCTCTAAAACAGGGTGCTTATCATATCCGTTAAAGGAGTTTTCAGTGCAGAAAATTACAGTTGCATTTTTGGCGTTGGAAATAACAATAGATTTTGTTTTATATTCAACCTTACCATCTGTTACAACCTTTAATGCACAACGGAAATGAGTGCCCTGAAGGGCAGGGTCATCAGGATATTGAGGTGCATCGAGACGGGCATAAGTTTCCTGATTACAAGGTGAATCAGAGGGTGCCATACCGTCTAAAATCAAAGCTTCATTTTCACAAAATGATTTACCCTTTAACTGTGTTGTAAGTGAAATTTCAAAATTCAGGGCTTTCTGATTACAGGAGAATTGCTCAATATATGCATCCTCAACAGCACTTACAAAGCTTTCTCTTTTGAAGCTATTTTTACCTCTTGAATATGTAACGGTATTAACACCGGTCTCCAAATCAAGCTGTCTTTCATAATCTTTTAAAAAACAACTGTTTTTGAATTTATATTTAATGTGGCAAAGAGGCATATAAGCCTGAGAGCAATGAGCAAGGACCTTATCCTCAATAATATCCTGAGCTTTTCTGTATTCGCCCTTCATTGCCAGATCTCTTGCTTTAATAAAAGCTTCATTTGCACCCTCTTTTACTTGAGAGGGGCGGGGAAATCCTGTCCAGAGAGAATCTGAGTTCATAGCAATTGTTTCATTATCGGTTCTGCCGTAAACCATAGCACCAAGAAAACCATTGCCCAAAGGCATTGCCTGAAGCCATTCTTTAGCGGCAGATTTGTAAAATAATACTTTTGAATCGTTTACCATAAAGCACACCACCTTGTGTTAATAGTTGTATTTTACAGTATTAACAACATAAAATCAATACATTTATTTTATGTAAAGTGTTGTAAAAGATTTTTAATTATGTTATAGTTACTGTGTATTTTGGAAATTGAAGGTGATTTCAATGAAAACAGTTTTTAGTAAACTTGATGCGGCAAAAATCAACCTTGATGCAAACACGGATTATATGGTAAAAAAGATTACTGATATCTGTGAAAAAATCGGACCTCGTGCTCCCGGTAGCAAGGAAGAATATGCTGCTCAGCAGTCAATGGGTGAGGATTTAAAGAAATGGGCCGATGATGTTTCTTTTGAAGAATTTATCGTTCATCGTCAGGCATTTATGGGCTTTATTCCTTTTACGGTTGCTATGGCAATTATTGCAACAATTCTTTATTTCAGCTATCCGCTTGTTGGTTTTTTACTCACAATTCTCGGTTTTATTCCTCTTGTGCTTGAATTCTTAATGTATAAGCAATTTATTGACCCTCTTTTTAAAGGTCACACTTCACATAATCTTATTGCAACCCGCAAGCCTACCGGTGAAACCAAGAAAAGAATTATTTTTGTTGGTCACTCTGATTCTCAGTACGAATGGATACTTAACTACAAGCTTGGCGGAACAGGGATGAAATTATTCCTTATTCCTGCAGTTGTTGGTCTTATTGCTTGTTGTATTGCAAGCTTAATCAAATTTATAGTTCTTGAATTAAAGGGTATTGAGTCTGCAGGTGCAGATACCTTCTTCCTCGTTGTTGGTATTGTTCTTTGCGTGTTCGTTATTCCCTACATAGGCTTCCTTTTCTTCCAGAGCTACACTAAAAGTGTTCCCGGTGCAAACGATAACCTTTCAGGTTGCCTTGCTGTTATGTCTGTTCTTAAATTAATGGACGAAGCAGATGTCCGTTTTGAAAATACTGAAGTTCAGGTTATTCTCTCCGGTTCTGAGGAAGCGGGACTTCGTGGTGCAAAGGCTTATGCAAAAGCTCACAAAAATGAACTCAAAGAAATTGAAACCGTTGTTGTTGCTTGTGATACAATGCGTGACCTTAAAGATATGGCAGTTTATGACAGGGATTTGAGCGGCACTTTAAAGCACGATAAGCAGGTTAAAGAGCTTGTTAAGCAGGCTGCTCTCAACTGCGGTCACGATATTCCTTATGCTTCAATTTACCTTGGTGCTTGTGATGCTGCTGCATTTACGCAGGCAGGTATCAAAGCAACCGGCTTTGCCGCTATGGACCCGACACCACCCAGATATTACCACACAAGACTTGATACACCTGAGATGCTTGTTCCTGAGGCTCTTAAGGTTGGTGCTGAGGTTCTGCTTGAAACTGCATTTTTATATGATGCAGAGGGCTTGAAATAATTTTTTGATTTTTGTTTTGGGATGTAGGAGTTTTTAACTGTGAATTATATCATAATGGACCTTGAGTGGAACAACACTTACTGCAAAAAGAAAAAAGGTTTTATGAATGAGATTATTGAGATAGGTGCCGTTAAGCTTAACAGCAATCTCGATATTGTTGACACTTTCTCTGTTTTCATTAAAGCTCAGTTAGGTAAAAAGCTTCATGCAAGAGTAAAAGAACTTACTAATATCACAAATGATGATATCAGCAGCGGTACTCCGTTTTCACAGGCTATGTCCAATTTCAGAAAATGGGTTTCTCATGAAGAGAATGTTATTCTTACCTGGGGCGATACCGACATAAGAGTTCTTATTGAAAACTTCAAATATTTTAATGGCATTTCCTTTATTCCTTTTTTAAGTAACTATGTAAATTTACAAAAATATGCTCAGGCTTTTATGAATATTTCCAAAGCAGACCAGATAGGTCTTTCAGCTGCTGCAGAAAAGCTCGGAATCAATTTTGATGATTATTCACTTCACAGAGCCTTGGATGACAGTAAGCTTACCGCTGATTTATTTAAAAAGATTTTCAATGAAAATATGTTGAAATCATATACCTTAGTCTGTGATAATTCCTTTTATTCAAAAATCACATTCAAGCCAAAGGTAATTACTGATATTAACAGTCCGCTGATTGATAAATCAAAGATGGTTTGCCTTTGTGATGTTTGCGGTTCAACCTGCGAAAGAATTTCGGATTGGCGAGTTATGAACCAATCCTTCAGAGCTATTTTCCTTTGCAAGAAATGTAAGAGGAAAATCAGATTTACTATAAGATTCAAGGAATATTACGACAGAATTGATATTAAAGCGTCTTCTGTTCCCTTTATAGAAAAGAAAGAAATCAAAAATGTTGTTGCTGTTGAAGCGGGCACAAGTCAACAGAATAAAACGGAGGAATAATTATGTATCCAATTAAATTGCAACCCGTATTTAAAGAAATTGTGTGGGGCGGTAACCGTTTAAAAAATGATTATGGTTTTAAATCCGACCTTAATAATATTGCAGAAGCCTGGATGCTTTGCGCAAGAAATGACGGCGATAATGTTGTTATAAACGGTGAATTTGAGGGCAAATCTTTTACAGAGCTTATTAAAGAACACAAGGAATTCCTTGGTTCAAAAGGGGAGAAATATGAAGATTTTCCTCTTCTTATAAAATTCATTGATGCAAAATCTGATTTGTCTGTTCAGGTTCATCCTGATGATGAATATGCAAAAAAATATGAAAACAGCTACGGTAAAACAGAGGCCTGGTATATTCTCGATTGTGACGAGGGCGCTCAACTTATTTATGGATTTAATAAAGAGTTAACACGCGAAGAGTTTAAAAAATCAATCGAAGATAATACATTCCTCGATTATGTTAACAAGGTTGATGTTAAAAAAGGCGATGTATTCTTTATAAATGCAGGCACACTTCACGCTATTGGCGGAGGTATTCTTCTTGCTGAGGTTCAGCAGAACTGCAACACTACTTACCGCGTTTACGACTATGGCAGACTTGTTGACGGCAAGCCTCGTGAATTACATGTTGAAAAAGCACTTGATGTTACCGACACTGTTCCTCCTACCCGTTCAGGTGACCCTGACGGTGAAAAGATAGCTCTTGAGGGGGCAGTTACACAGGACCTTTGCTCTTGCGAGTTCTTTAAAATGTCAACTCTTAATGTTGATGGTACATATACTTTTGATGTAAATAATGAAAGCTTTGTTTCTCTTCTTGTTACTAAAGGAGAAGGTACAGTTGAATGTAACGGAAAACTTGTTGATATTTCCTCAGGTAACAGTATCTTCATTCCTGCAAATGCAGGTGAAGCTGTTTTGAAGGGCAGTTTTGAAGTATTGGTAAGTACACTTTGATTTGTTAATTGGTGGTTTTATGTCTTTATTAACGGCACAAAACTTAACATTTGGTTTTCTTGACGGCGTCTTATTTAAAGGCGCCGCTTTTAAGGTTGAAGAAAACGATAAAATCGGCTTAATCGGTGCAAACGGCACGGGTAAAACATCTTTATTCAAACTGATTATCGGTGAATACTCACCCAATGAGGGTGGTGTTGTACGTGGTAAAGATGTCCGCATTGGTTATATGGAGCAATATCTGGAATGCGACGATAATCAGACACTTTATAATGAGGCCTTGACCGTTTTCAGCGATGTTGCCCGAATGGAAGAAGAGCTTGAGGGAATTAACGAAAAGCTTTTATCTGAAAGCAATATCAAATTAATTGAAAAGCAGGTTAAATTAACTGAAGAAATTGAACGTCGTGACGGTCTTGTTTACAAAGCAAAAACCAAATCAGCTTTATTAGGACTTGGCTTTTCTGAAAGCGACCTTAATTTGAAGGTTAATTCCTTGAGCGGCGGTCAGCGTTCAAAGCTCTCTCTTTGCAAGCTTCTTTTATCAAACACTAATCTTTTGTTATT
>SVOP01000087.1 GCA_015066325.1 Oscillospiraceae bacterium | reverse complement strand
CGGTGGCAGATACAGCGAACAATAAGCTCTGGGCGCAATAAGGAGTATTGCGAAGTGAATAACGAGCAAGACGACTATATTGCAACCGGTTGACCGCGTTAGCGGTGGGTGGTACTAATTATAGATTGGAGTAAATTACTATGGAATCCTACAAAAGAGAATTTATACAGTTTTTAGAGGGTGCAGGCGTTCTTAAATTTGGTGATTTCACTGCAAAAAGCGGTAGAAAAATCCCTTATTTCATCAACGCAGGTGATATTAAAACAGGCGAACAGATTTGCAAATTAGGCGAATTCTATGCAAAAGCATATTTTGAAAAGGTAGGCAACAAGAAAACAGTTCTTTACGGTCCTGCATATAAGGGTATTCCGATTGCAGTTTCTGTTGCAGTTGCTCTTGCAAAAAATGGCCTTGATGTTCCTTTCTTCTTTAATCGTAAAGAAGAAAAAGACCACGGCGAAGGTGGCGTTTTCGTTGGCTACAAGCCTCAGGAGGGCGAAGAAATAGTAATCGTTGAAGACGTTATTACAGCAGGTACTGCTATTCGTGAAAGTATGTCCATTCTTTCAGGTCTTAAGGGCACAAAGGTTGCTGCTACATTTGTTATGGTTGACCGTAAGGAAAAGGGTCAGACAGAAAAATCTGCTATGGCAGAGGTTGGCGAGGAATATGGCTTCCCCGTATATTCTGTTGTTGATGTTTACGATATTATTGAATATCTCGAGGAAGACGAGAAAAACAGAGAAAATGTTGAAAGAATCAAAAATTATTTAGCTATCAATGGAGCTAAAGAATAATTAGTGTTTTTTTCTTGAATATTAAAATTACGAAAAGGGGAATGGTAGTATGAGAAGCTTGATTGATATTCTCGATTTTACCGTTGAAGAAGTAAACGAGCTTATTGCAACGGCAAATGATATTATAGATAACCCCGATAAATACTGCGAAAAGTGTAAAAGAAAAAAGCTTGCAACGCTTTTCTTTGAGCCCTCAACAAGAACCCGCCTCAGCTTTGAGTCGGCAATGATTGAATTGGGCGGTAGTGTTATCGGTTTTTCTGCGGCGAACAATTCTTCAGCTGCAAAAGGTGAAAGTGTGGCAGATACTGCAAAAACAATCAGCTGCTATGCAGATATTATTGCAATGCGTCATCCTAAAGAGGGTGCACCCCTCGTTGCTGCTCAGAATGCTACAATTCCTGTTATTAATGCAGGAGATGGTGGACATAATCACCCCACCCAGACTCTTACAGACTTACTTACAATCCATCGTGAAAAGGGTGGCTTCGAAAACCTTACAGTAGGCTTCTGCGGTGACCTTAAATTCGGCAGAACAGTTCATTCTCTTATTACTGCTCTCTCAAGATACAGTGGTTTAAATGTTGTTCTTATTTCACCTGAAGAGCTTAAGCTTCCAAGCTACATAAAGAAGGATGTTCTTAAAAAGAATGGTATTCCTTATAAGCAGACAACTGACCTTGAAAGCGTAATGCCTGAGCTTGATATTCTTTATATGACAAGAGTTCAGAGAGAGCGTTTCTTCAATGAAGAGGATTATTTACGCCTTAAGGACAGCTATATTCTTGAACCTAAGAAGCTTAATAACGCTAAAAAGGATTTATGCATTATGCATCCGCTTCCCCGTGTAAACGAAATCAGCGTTGCAGTGGATGATGACCCCAGAGCTTGTTACTTTAAACAGGTTCTTTACGGAAAATATATTCGTATGGCTCTCATCTTGAAATTATTAGAGGAGGCAGAAAAATGAATATAGATTCCATTACAAACGGTTTTGTTATTGACCATATTACTGCAGGTCGCGGTATGAAGCTTTATGACCTTTTAGGTCTTGATAATCTGGATTGCTCAGTTGCAATTATCAAAAATGTTGCAAGTAAGAAAATGGGCAAAAAAGACATTATCAAAATTGATGCAGATATTGCAATTGATATTGATGTTATCGGTTATGTTGACCCCGGCACAACAGTTAACGTAATAAAGAATTGCCGGCTTGTTGAAAAACGGACACTTGAACTTCCTCAGATGCTCACAAATGTTATAAAATGCAAAAATCCCCGTTGTATAACATCTACAGAGCAGGAGATTAACCACGTTTTCAAGCTTACAGATAAGGATAACGGCGTTTACCGTTGTATCTACTGCGAAACACAGGCTAAATAATTAGCAAAATTAACATATTAACCGTTGCTTAAAACGGTTTTATTAGACCTTATGTGCCTTGACCAAATTCGCTTATTATGATAAAATGGAATTATAAAATTGAAGCGGATTTTTCCTGCGACTGACGGAGTATTAGGTGGAGCACCACAAAGAAGCAGGTATTTGATTTTAACCGTATTCAGCCGACCGTCTGGGCACACTTGTTCACCCTTTGAGCAAGTGCGCCTTTTTTGGTTTTGAAAGGATGTTTATATGAAAAAAGTTGGAATTATTATGGGTAGCGATAGCGATTTACCCGTTGTTGAAAAAGCAATAAATACTCTTAAAGATTTTGAAGTTCCTTTTGAGGTTCATGTTTTCTCTGCTCACAGAACTCCTGTTGAAGCAAAGGAATTCAGCGCAAATGCCCGTGAAAATGGCTTCGGTGTTATTATTGCGGCGGCAGGTATGGCAGCCCACCTTGCAGGTGCAGTCGCTGCAAACACAACCTTGCCCGTTATTGGTATTCCCATTAAGTCGCAGAATTTAGGCGGTATGGAGGCACTTCTTTCAACAGTTCAGATGCCATCAGGTATCCCCGTTGCAACAGTTGCTATTGATGGTGCAGTAAACTCAGCATTACTTGCAATAGAAATTCTTTCTCTCGGCGAACCCGAGCTTGAAAAGAAGCTTGCAGAAAAGAGAGCAAAAGATACAGCAACAGTTCTTGAAAAGAACAAAGCGATAGAAGAAAAATACAACAACTAATTGCTAACTGCTATTTGCTATCTGCTAAACTGGCAGCTGGTAACTGGCGACTGGCAGCTTATAAAATGTTTAACTTTACTAACGAGGTGCAAAAATGGGCGGTTTTTTTGGTGTAGTATCTAAAAATGATGCTGTGCTTGATACCTTTTTCGGAGTTGACTACCATTCCCATCTGGGAACTCGCCGTGCAGGTATGGCGGCTTGCGACAAGGAATTGGGTTTACAAAGAAAAATTCATAAAATAGAAAACTCTCCGTTCAGAACAAAGTTTGAGAATATTCTCGACCAGATGAGCGGTAATTCATCAATAGGCTGTATAAGTGACACAGATGCGCAACCTCTTCTGATGCGCTCAAATCACGGACTTTATGCTATCAGCACTATTGGTATTATAAATAACAGCGAGGAGCTTGTTAAACAGTATCTTTCATTCAGCGGTGGTCATTTCGGTGCTATGACAAGCGAGGGTATTAACTCCTCGGAGCTTGTTTCCGCAATGATTGACCAGAAAACTGATTTTGCAGAGGGTATACGCTTTGCTCAGGATATGATTGACGGCACATCTTCAATTCTTATTCTTAAAGAAGACGGCAATATTATTGCTGCTCGTGATAAGGTTGGAAGAATTCCTGTTCTTATCGGAAAAAGGGAAGATGGCTTCTGCGTTTCCTTTGAAGATTTTGCTTATAAAAAATTAGGCTTTGAGGACTATAAAGAATTAGGCCCCGGAGAAATTGTTGAGATTTCTGCAGATGAGGTGAAAATACTTTCTCCTGCAAGAAGCAAAAAGAAAATCTGTGCTTTCCTCTGGTCTTACTACGGTTACCCCACATCCTGCTACGAGGGCAGAAATGTTGAGGCAATGAGATATGAAAACGGAAAGATTATGGCTCAGACCGATAAAATGTTAGGCGAGGCTCAGAACATTGACTATGTAAGTGGTGTTCCCGATTCAGGTACTCCTCACGCTATCGGTTATGCAAATGAAAGCGGAGTTCCCTTCGCCCGTCCTTTCATTAAATATACTCCTACCTGGCCCCGTAGCTTTATGCCCTCTAACCAGAAAGAGCGTAGCAGAGTTGCTAAAATGAAGCAGATTCCTGTTCACGAGCTTATTAAAGACAAAAAACTTCTTTTTGTTGATGATAGTATCGTAAGAGGAACTCAGCTTCGTGAAACTGTTGAATTCCTTTATGAAAACGGAGCCAAAGAGGTGCATATGCGCTCTGCTTGCCCTCCCATTATGTATGGATGTAAGTTCCTTAACTTCTCAAGAGGAACAAATGATATGGACCTTATTTCAAGGGCTACCATTATGGAGCTTGAGGGTGAAGAGGGCTTCAAGCACCTTGAGGAATACAGCGACGCTTCCACAGAGCGTGGAGCAAAAATGAGAAAAGCAATTTGCGAAAAGCTTCATTTCGCTTCTCTTGAATTCCAGTCATTAGAGGGTATCGTTAAAGCAATCGGACTTCCTGAAGAAGAGCTTTGCACATATTGTTGGAACGGTAAAGGTTAATTTTATAAATAAGAAATAATTTATAGGAGAATAGATATGAATAATTCAAGATCAGAAAGCTATGCAGCAGCAGGCGTTGACATTACTGCAGGTTATAAAGCGGTTGAGCTTATGAAAAAACACATTGCAAGAACCCGTAATGAAGGCTCAATGGATGATGTTGGCGGCTTCGGCGGTTGCTTTGACCTTGGCTTTGCTAAAGGTATGGAGCATCCCGTATTGGTTTCAGGTACTGACGGTTGCGGCACAAAAGTTAAATTAGCTATTCTTATGGATAAACACGATACAATCGGTATTGATGCAGTTGCTATGTGCGTAAATGATATTGTTTGCGTTGGTGCAAAGCCCTTGTATTTCCTTGATTATATTGCTTGCGGTAAAAACATTCCCGAAAAAATTGCTGAAATCGTAAGCGGTGTTGCAGAGGGTTGCGTTCAGTCAGGCTGTGCACTTACAGGTGGCGAAACTGCAGAGCATCCCGGTTTGATGCCCGTTGAGGATTACGACCTTGCAGGCTTTGCTGTTGGTATTGTTGATAAACCTAAAATGATTGATAACAGCAAAATGTCTGTTGGCGATGTTGTTATTGCTCTTCCCTCCACAGGTATTCACTCTAACGGCTTCAGCTTGTGCCGTAAGGTGTTTGATATTGATAACAACAATCCTGAGCTTTATGTTGAGCGTGAGGAATTGGGCGGAAAGAGCATCGCTGAGGCTTTACTCGTTCCTACTAAGATTTATGTTAAGCCTGTTCTTGCTCTTACAGAAAAAGTTAACGTTAAAGGTATTTCACACATTACAGGCGGTGGCTTCTACGAGAATATTCCAAGAAGCATTCCCGATGGCTTGTGTGCAAAGATTGATAAATCTGCAGTTAAGGTTCTTCCTATCTTCGATGTAATTGCTAAATGGGGCAATATTCCCGAACGCGATATGTTCAATACATATAATATGGGTGTTGGTATGAGCGTTGTTGTTCCTGCAGACCAGGTTGAGCTTGCTATTGCAACACTTAAAGATAATGACATTGATGCTTATGTAATCGGTGAAATTATTGAAGGCGAAGATAAGATTATTTTAGAATAATTGAGGTAAGAAAATGCCCGATACAAAAAATATTGTTGTTCTTGTTTCCGGCGGCGGAACAAATCTTCAGGCTCTTATTGATGCTCAAAAAAGAGGGGAGTTAGGCGCAGGTAAAATCACTTGCGTTATAGCTTCTAAGGCAGATGCTTACGCTCTCACCCGTGCACAAAACAACGGCATTAAAACAAGAACTCTTATAAGAAAAGAATATCAGGATATTGCTTCATACAGCATTGCAATGAGAGATGCTCTTATAGAAGAGAAAGCAGACCTTGTAGTATATGCAGGCTTTATGACTATCCTTGATGAAAATGTTTGCGATACATTCAAAAATAAAATGATAAACGTTCACCCCGCGCTTATTCCCTCATTCTGCGGAAAAGGCTTTTATGGACTTCACGTTCACGAATGTGCTTTGGAAAAAGGTGTTAAGGTTTCAGGTGCAACAGTGCATTTTGTTACTGCAGAATGTGATGCAGGTCCTATAATTCTCCAAAAAGCAGTTGAGGTAGTTGAGGGGGATACACCCGAAACTCTTCAGAAGAGAATAATGGAGCAGGCAGAATGGAAAATTCTTCCAAAGGCAGTTCAGCTTTTCTGTGACGGTAAAGTTGAGGTTGTTGACAATAAAACTGTTATTAAGGAATAGTACCACCCACCACCTGAGGTGGTCCCCCCTCCTTTTTGCTAAAGCAAAAAAGAGGGATAGATAAGGTAAATGATTTTATTTGAAAGGAACATAGATATGGAAATCAGAAATCTTGAAAATGAACTTAATTCTCTTGCTTATCATGGCAGAGGTATCATAATCGGTAAGAGTGCCGATTCTAAAAAGGCTGTTACTGCTTATTTTATTATGGGCAGAAGCGAAAACAGCAGAAACAGAGTTTTTGTTGAAGATGGCGAAGGCATCAGAACTCAGGCTTTTGATGAGTCAAAAATGGTTGACCCCCACCTTATTATCTATGCTCCCGTAAGAGTTTTAGGAAATAAAACTATTGTTACAAACGGCGACCAGACTGACACAATTTATGAACTTATGGATAAGCAGATGACCTTTGAACAGGCTCTTCGTACACGTGAGTTTGAGGACGATGCTCCTAACTTCACACCCCGTATTTCAGGTATCATACGTCTTGAAAATGGTGATATGAACTATGCAATGTCCATTCTCAAATCTGCAGATGGTGACGGTTCTTCCTGCCAGAGATACACATTTGCTTACCAGAATCCTCTTCCCGGAAAAGCAAAATTTATTCATACATATAAATGCGACGGCAACCCTCTTCCCAGCTTTGAGGGTGAACCTAAAACACTTGAGCTTCCCGATGTTGATATTGACACATTAACAGATATTATCTGGAAAAACCTTAACGAAGACAATAAAGTTTCACTTTTCGTCAGATATATTGACCTTGAAACAGGTAAATACGATTCAAGAATAGTTAACAAGAATAAATAAGGAGATTATCGTAATGAAAGAATTTGAATTAAAATATGGTTGCAACCCCAACCAGAAACCAGCAAAAATCTTTATGGCAGACGGTAGTGAGCTTCCTATCGAAATTCTCTGCGGTCGCCCCGGATTCATTAACTTCCTTGATGCTTTCAATAGCTGGCAGTTGGTTAAAGAACTTAAAGAAGCACTCGGTCTTCCTGCAGTAACTTCATTTAAGCACGTCAGCCCCACATCTGCTGCAGTAGGTGTACCTCTTTCCGATAAGCTCAAAAAAGCTTGTTTCGTTGATGATATCGAAGGTCTTGACGAATCTCCTCTCGCTTGCGCATATGCAAGAGCAAGAGGTACAGACAGAATGTGCTCCTTCGGTGACTGGGTTGCTCTTTCCGATGTTTGCGATGTAACAACTGCAAAGCTCATTCAGCGTGAGGTTTCCGATGGTATTATTGCTCCCGGTTATGAACCCGAAGCACTTGAAATTCTTAAATCAAAGAGAAAAGGTAACTACAATATCGTAAAAATTGACCCCGACTATGTTCCTGCTCCCATTGAACACAAGCAGGTTTATGGCATTACTTTTGAGCAGGGCAGAAACAATTTTGAAATCAATCGTGAACTTCTTCAGAATATCGTTACAGAAAATAAAGATATGCCCGAAAGTGCAGTTCGTGACCTTATAAT
>SVOP01000086.1 GCA_015066325.1 Oscillospiraceae bacterium | reverse complement strand
TTTATACTACGAACAAACTTCGCCACTCGACGTACCTTTGTACGCCTTCGGGCAAACAAAATCAAGTCTGAAGCCTTGATTTTGCTCAGTTTGTCCGTTCTGCATCTTTTTTTCCGATCCCCTGAAAAGAGGCTGTAAAAAAACTCGCGTTTTTTACAGCCTCTTTGTTTTTTTATTTTATTCTTTGTTTTCCAAAATCTTTTTTATAATCTCATCATCTTCATCGTTTTTGTGGGCTCTGTAATAGAGAATAAGCTGGGCTTCGTCCCAGGATAAGTCAGACATTTTTAAAATGTTTTCGCTTACATCATCAAATTGAAATTCTTTTTCTTTGCTATGCAGAGTGAGTCGGGGGGTGTATCCGTAGAATTCATCAACGGTAACTTTATAAATTTTAGAAAGTTGTGTGATTATATCTATTGTGGGATGGGCTTTGTTGCTTTCAAAATCTTTGTATTCATTTTCGGAAATACCAAGAGCTTCTGCAACAAGCTTGCAGTCCAGCTTATTGTATTCTCTGAACTGTTTCATTCTGTTGCACAGCATTATGCACCACCACACTTCCTTTATTTTGTATCATATTAACATATAATTCGACAAAAATCAACAAAATCATATTGTGTGATGTTTTGCTTGAATTATATTGTGGAAAAAGTGTGATAATAATTATGGAAAATAAAACAAAAACTGATTGCTCTTTTTTGAACAATCAGTTTTTTGTTATTCTAATCCTAACAGCCAATTAACCGAAACTCCTAAAACTTCCGATAATGCAATGAGTTCTGTATCGCATACGGAACGGACTTGACCTTCGAGCTTAGAAAGCCCTGATGCATTGAGATCGACACCGCGAATCTGCAATTGAGTTAATAGGTCTTTTTGTTTCATCCCGATTTCCTTGCGTCTTTCTTCGACCTTGGCTCCACAGATGTTGCGGGTGCCGACTGGTTGTTTTCGTACTCTCATATCGGTACCCCTTTCAAATATTGGTGTAAAAACACTTCACCTACTAATCATATTATCACAGTGGATTTGATTTTTCAACAACAAATGTAACCGGTGTTCATCTTTTAGTAAAAATTCAACTAAAATAAGAAAAATATTTGCTATAAATAATTTATTGTGTTAAAATAGAAATGATTGAAAACTTGTTTTGTTTTCGGAGGTATTATATGAGTTTTGCTAAAGATTTTTTTGCTGATTATAATTGTCTGACAAGTGCAGAAGGATTGCTTTATGCTGGTATGGATAATGTTCTTGTAACATATGATATGTTTTTCAGAGAGCTTCCTGATTCAGGTGGATTTGCGGTTATGTCGGGGCTTCATCAGTTGATTAATAAGCTTTCAGATATTTCGTTCTGTGAAGAAGAATTAGAAAATCTCAAAAATCTCGGTTTTTCAGAAAAACTTATTGAGTATTTAAGAAGTTTCAAATTTACTTGTGATGTTTATGCAATGCCTGAGGGTACCCCTGTTTTTCCCAATGAGCCCATTGTGAAGGTGCAAGGACCTGCTATTCAGGCTCAACTTATAGAAACGCTTTTACTTAACACAATAAATCACGAAACTCTTATTGCTACAAAGGCTAACAGAGTTGTAAGGGCTGCTTCCGGCAGGAAGGTTTTTGAATCAGGTGCAAGACGTGCTCATGGTTTTGATGCAGCGATTGATGGTGCGAGAGCTGCTTTTGTTGGTGGTGTTAATGCAACAACCCTTTATCCTGCATCAAAAAAATATAATATTCCTCTTGTTACAATGATGGGGCATGGTTGGGTTCAGCTTTTTGATAACGAGCTTGATGCCTTCAAAACTTACCTTGAAGAACACGGCGAAGATGGTGCTCTTCTTGTTGATACTTATGATACGCTTGACAGTGGTGTGAAAAATGCAATCGAGGCATTTAATGCGGTGCTTGTTCCTAAGGGCTTGAGGCCTGCAGGCATCATAATTGATAGCGGTGATATGACATATTTGTCCAAACGAGCAAGAAGACTTCTTGATGAAGCCGGCTTTCCTGATTGCGATATTTACGCCTCTAACTCTCTTGATGAAACCCTTATTAAAGATATGCTTAATCAAGGTGC
Source organism: Oscillospiraceae bacterium (assembly GCA_015066325.1). Classification (GTDB taxonomy): domain Bacteria; phylum Bacillota; class Clostridia; order Oscillospirales; family Acutalibacteraceae; genus DTU089. The sequence continues at coordinate 5,770 of SVOP01000086.1, read as the reverse complement.
AAAAATAGATGGGTTTATAGTTGGTGAAAAGCTTTTAACTTCTGCATCATCACCTGTGCTTGATGGTGTTTATAAGCTTTGCGAAACCGAAAAAGATGGTGTGAAAACTCCTGCTATAATGGTAAGCAATAACGTGAATAAAATCACAACACCTTGTTCAAAAAGAGTTTGGCGACTTTTTGATATGGATAGCGGTAAAGCCATTGCAGATGTTCTCACCCTTGATAATGAGAATATCAGTGAGGAAAAAAGTTATTCGCTTTTTGACCCTGATTTTACATGGAAAAGAAAAACTGTTGATAATTTTGTTGCTCGTGAGATGCTTGTTAAAATATTTGATAAGGGTGAATGCGTCTATAGAACACCCTCTCTTGAAGATGTGAGAAATTATTGCAATGAGCAGGTTTCAGCTCTTTGGGAAGAGGTTGCAAGATTTGAAAATCCTCACAAATATTATGTGGATTTTTCCGGTAAGCTTTGGGGTGTGAAGCAAGCATTAATCGAAAAAATTACTCGTTGTTCCGAAAGCGAGGAGCAGTAATGCCTGAAAAATATAAAATTGGTTTGAGTCGTAACCGATTGTTTGAATTTGACAATTGCGTTTCCTTTTGTGGGAAAATAAAAGAAAAATTCGACCTTGTTGAGTGTGAGAAAGCGTTGAAAATGCTTTGGCTCAAGGAACCTCTTTTAAGTGGGGTTATTGAGCTTGAAGAGGATGGTAAGGCATTCGTTGCTCTGGATAAGGTTTCTCCGACCTTGGAAATTTCGAAATACAGTGCTATTGAATATATCCGGCAAAAGAAAACCGAGGGTATGGATTTTTCAAAAAAACTTTTTGACTTTGCAGTTGCAGATGAAGATAGCCTTTGTATATGTGCCCACACCTCTGTTGCGGATGTGCGTTCTCTTATGTATCTTGCAGAGGAATTTATGTCCTTTTATAATAAGAAAGCTGTTTCGGTGGAGCCTTCACAGGTGAACATTATTTCTGAAGCTTCGCAGATGCCATCTAATGTGTTTTCTGTGGTTGTTGACCGCTTGGCTTCAGGGCTTGAGGTGGGATGGCAGAAGAAAGTGGCTTTTTTTACTTCTGAGGATTATAAAAAAGCAAGAGAGAAATATTTTTCAAATAAGGAGCCTGCCGGCGTAGTTGAAGTAGATGTTTCTCAAGAGCTTCTTGATTCTCTTAGGACTTTTGCTCAGAGGGAGAAGGTGGATGTATCTTCTTTGGTGGCTTTTGCTTTTTATGAAAGCCTTATTGTAGCTTTGGGTGGTAAAAGAAAATATCGCAAAATGAACGTTCAGTCAAATGGCAGAGTGTTTTTTGAGGATTTCGAAAAAAAGAATGTTGGGGCTTTTAACAGCTTTTTTGCGGTTGAGAAAAAGAAAAACAAAAAGCTTGCTGATACTCTTCAGAATAATGCTGTTTCTTTTCATAAGGAAATATATAAAAAAGCAACGAATGCTTTCGCCAGCTTTTATAACGATTTTCTTTTTATGCGTTTGCCAGAAAGCTTTGCAGATTCTCAGTATATGTATTGCTCAGGGGATTTTAAGCATAAATATTCTAAAAAGCTTGCAAATACATACGGTTGTGCTAATGAGGTGATGTGTGAGTTTTGTTCCTACAACCTTAATCAGTCGTTTTGGTCAGGGCTTAAATCCTTTGAGAGTATTGCTCCTGCCGAGCCTTTGAAGATGCGTTCTTCGTCCCTTATTACCTTTGTTGAAGGCTCTGAAGGTGCGACGGTGTGGTTTGAGCATAAAAAAAGAAGGATTTCTGATTTGGCGGCACAAAGTATAATTAAAAGTGCAATGAAAATATTGGCGGATTTGAAATAAAATTTAATAGTAAAAAATCTTTGGTGATTTCAAGCAAAATTGCTTAGAAATCACCAATTTTTTTATGTGAAACTATTGACATTGTGGGCTTTATTTTTTATAATAGTGGAGCGAAGTGTTCTAAATAGGGTCAAAGTGTCTCGATTTTAACACAAAAAATACTGCTTTGAAAGGAGAGTCGGCTATGTTCTGCGGTCAGTTTAATCATACCCTTGATGAGAAAAACCGTTTTAAAGTCCCTGCCTCTCTCCGTGCAAAAATGGGTGTTGAAGCATATTTAATCAAATCTCCCGACCCCAGTACAAAATGTTTGTATATGTATTCCGAAGAGGGTTGGAACGAACTTTACGAGCAATTCACAAAAGGCGACCAGCACGATGAAACCACAAGGCGTGTTTCCAGAAAAATTCTTTCCGGCGTTGTTTACGGCGAGATTGATAAAGGTGGAAGACTTACGCTTAACTCCGCCCTCAAAGAGTTTGCAGGTATTGAAAACGAGGTTTGCATCGTTGGCAACACAAGGCATATTGAAATCTGGTCACCTGCAGAGTGGGATAAGGAAATGGCTATTCTCGATGTTACTCCTACCGCGTCGCTTAATATTGATTTCTAAAAGCTATGGAATTTAATCATATTTCGGTTCTTCTTGAAGAATCAGTTAATGCACTTGATATAAAGCCTGACGGAGTTTATGTTGACTGCACTGCAGGTGGTGGCGGTCATTCTGCAGAGGTTTTGAATAAGCTCGGCGAAAACGGTCGGATGATTTTGTTTGACCGCGATCCTGATGCCATTGAAACCGTGACTAATCGTTTTAAAGGCGATGAGAGAGTGACCATTGTTCACAGCAACTTTTCAGAAATAAAAAAAGTTCTTGCAGAGTTGGATGTAAATGGTGTTGACGGCATAATCGCTGATTTAGGTGTAAGCAGTCATCAGCTTGATACTGCCGAAAGAGGCTTTTCTTTCCATTATGACGCGCCCCTTGATATGCGAATGAGCCAACAGGGGACAACGGCGGAAGAAATTGTTAACTCTTATTCTCAGAAAGAGTTATTTAATGTAATAAGCAAATATGGTGAAGAAAAATTTGCAGGCTCGGTTGCAAATGCAATAGTAAGAGCGAGAGATAAAAAACGAATAGAAACAACCTTGGAGCTTGCAGAAATTGTTTCTAACGCAATCCCTGCAAAGTTCAGAAGAAACGGGCATCCTGCAAGAAAAACCTTTCAGGCAATCAGAATTGAGGTTAATGCAGAGTTAACAGTTCTTGAAAAAACATTGCCCGATATGTTTGAGTGCCTTAATAAAGGAGGTGTTCTTGCAATAATCACCTTCCATTCTTTAGAGGATAGAATTGTTAAGGACTATTTCAGAACACTAAAAGAAGGCTGCACCTGCCCGAAAGATTTTCCCGTTTGTGTTTGCGGAAAAAGCCCTAAAGCTCTTGTGAAATCAGCGGGCGTGAAAGCAACGGGTAAAGAGGTCACCGAAAATAACAGAAGCCGTAGCGCTAAATTGCGTACGGCAAAGAAATTATAGATGTAAAACGCGAAATAGGAGGAAAGAATATGGCAACCTACAGAAGTTCGGCCGCTTATGACCTTTCTTTGTTTGAGCCTCAGGTGATTGAGCAACCTAAGAAAGTTCAAAAAAGTACAACAACTGCAAAGCCTGTGAAAAAAGTTGCACCAAAGGTGCAGAAGAAAATAACAACTGCAGTTGAAGTTAATGGTATGAGCCAGACTGTTGAAAGAAAAGCTACATCAGTAAAAGTTAATAAACTTACAAAACAGCTTATTCTTACTTGTGTTGCAGGTTGCTTGTGTTTCCTCGGTTTGCTTGTAATGGAGTCAAGAATTAATGCTCTTGATAAGCAAATTGCTTCTGTTGAAAGTAAAATCGATATAGAAGAGGGTGAAGCTGTAAGGCTTAATGCAGAGCTTAGCAGTAAAATCTCCTCCGATAAAATAGAAAACTATGCGGAAAACGTGCTTGGTATGGTTAAAGCTGAAAATTATCAAATCAGTTATATTGATTTATCCGAGGGCGATGAAATAGTTGTGTCCGGAGATAAAACTGTCGGCGGACAGGAAGATATTTCCAAGAAAATAAAACAGCTGTTTGCATATATTTTCTAAATAAAAATATGTATTTATGGGAGTTGAGTATCTCGACTCTCATTTTGTACTTTTTTTGGTAGGTTTTTATTATGACTCGTGTGAATAAAAATTTGAAAAAAAGATGTATAATTGCAGTTGCAATTCTGCTTTTGCTGGGCTTTGGTGTTGATATTGTGCGCCTTGCGTATTTCCAGATTTTCAATGCGGATGAGTATAGGGTTCTTGCAGAATCAGGTCAGTTAAGTGATACGGAAATTCCTGCAGACAGAGGCGTAATTTACGACAATAATATGGAAGTTCTTGCGGAAAGTGCATCTGCCTGGCTTGTATATGTAAATCCTTCAAAAATTAAGGATAAAGAGCAGAGAACCCTCATTTCAAAAGGTCTTGCTAAGATTCTTAAGGATGATGACCTTAAATGGAAGGATATTTACAATAAAATCGGCAATAAAGATTATGGCTATGTGAAAATCAAAGGCAAAATTGAATATGGTCCGAAAACAAAAATTCAAGAGTTTATCAACGAAAATGATTTATATGCAATTGTTTGTATAGACCCCGATACCAAAAGATATTATCCCTACGGAAACTTTGCCTCAACAGTTATCGGTATGACAAATATTGACTCAGACGGCAGAGTCGGTATCGAGTTGAAATATAACGACACTCTTACAGGTGTTCCCGGAAGAATTATCACCGCTCGTGATGGTCATAGTGACTTGATGTCAACAAACTATGAAACCAAATTCGATGCAGAGCAGGGAACAAGCCTTGTTCTCTCTTTAGATAAAACAGTTCAGTATTATCTTGAAAAAGGTCTTTCTCAAGCAGTAAAGGATAATAAAGCAGCATCTGCGTATGGAATTGTTATGAATGTTAATACAGGTGCGGTTCTTGCCATGGCAACGATGCCTGATTATGATCTTAATAACCCTGCAGTTATTACAGATAAAGCAACTTTAAAAAAATTGAAAAAGATTAAAGATAAAGATGAGTACGCAAAAGCATATAACGAGCAGGTTTATATGATGTGGCGTAATAAGGTTGTAAGCGATACCTATGAGCCTGGCTCAGTTTTTAAGATTTTTACTGCAGCAGCAGGTCTTGAAGAAGGCGTTGTAACTCCTGATTCAACCTATAACTGCACGGGAGCAATTCAGGTTGCAGATAACAGAATACATTGTCACAAGAGAGAGGGTCACGGACTTCAAACAACAACACAAGGTCTTGTCAATTCTTGTAATCCCTTCTTTATCACAATTGGTCAAAAACTCGGTACAGAGAAATTCTATAAATATTTTGAAGCGTTTGGCTTTACGGAAACAACAAAGGTGGATTTGCCTGCAGAGGCGAATCCTGTTGGTGGCGTAACATACCATAAAAAAGAAGATATGGGTATTTCTCAGCTTTCTTCAAGTGCTTTCGGTCAGACCTTCCAGGTTAGTGCAATTCAGATGATTACCGCAGTTTCTGCAGTTGCTAACGGCGGTAAACTTATGGAGCCTTATGTGGTTGCAAAGCAGATTGACCATGAGGGCAATACAGTTTATGAAAAAACCCCAACAGTAAAAAGGCAGGTTATTTCAGAAAGCACTGCAAATGCGGTCCTTAAAATGATGGAACAGGTTGTTGATGGGGGTACAGGTAGAAATGCGTATATTCCCGGTTATCGTGTTGCAGGTAAAACAGGTACATCAGAAAAGCTTACTGTTGACGGCGAATATATCGCATCTTTCGTAGGCTGCGCTCCTGCAGATGACCCACAGATAGCGGTTCTCATAATTATTGATGAGCCTCAGGTCGAT
>SVOP01000085.1 GCA_015066325.1 Oscillospiraceae bacterium | reverse complement strand
TCATAAATTTTATGTTTTTTATATTCTTTAAGGGGTTCTACAGGCTTTATTCACCTGCAGAACCCCTTGCTATAGCTGGTTTTATACGGTCTGCGCTTTTTTTTACATCCCCTTGTTTTTATTTACGGGTTGAGCAAACACGCAAACCCGCGAGATTAATCACAGATTTCTACTGTGCCATCCTCATATACTTTTATTTTATCACCGGTCTTAACTGTGTTAAGGAATTCTTCACCTAAACAGTCAATTGTAGGCATAGGAGTATCTGTCCATACAGCACCAAGGATTGCACCTGCTGCTGCAAGAGAGTCGATATGCTCAGAGAAAAGCATACATGCGGGACATTTACCAAGAACCTTTGCACAGTAAAGAACCATACCACCGGTTGTTGAACCAATAGTCTGAGGAAGGCAAAGAGCAGAACCACCCATAGGCTGTTTATAGATATCAGGATTGTTCTGGTCACCGCATTTTGCTGTTTTATCCTCTTCCTTGTCAAACTGGAGAGCATTCTGGAATGAAGCGAGTGTATTAAAACCACCGTGTGAAACAAGAGCTACTGCTTCTGCTGTGCCCGGTACAACGGGACGACCTTTAAATGTTTTCATCTTATTTTGCCCCCTTTGTGATTATATCAAGAATCTCTTCACTTGTGTAGTAACGAGATGTTGTGTATGTACGGAGTTTGTTTGAGTTAGTGATAACTCTACCCATCTTTGCAAGAGGGTTATTCATATACATAAGAGGACAAATGTAGCTGAGAGTTACACCTGTTGCAGCAAGCTTTGCTGCATATTCTGTTTTGTTGAATTCGTCGCAAACTGCAGGAGCTGCTGTAAATACTGTGGGGATTGTAACTTTCTTTTTACCGCTCTTTTTAAGTCCTTCGCAAACATTATCCGTCCACTCTTTAAGCTGCTGAAGTGAAAGATGAGGGCATCCGATAAAGCAAAGCTGAGGAGCCTTATCAATCTTCTTCCACATAACAGGATATGATTTATAAACTCTCTCAAGTTCAGCATCGTCAATAACATAAACCTGTGCATTTTCTGCAATAAGGCTATCGCCCATTTCAACTGCCTCGGGAGTAAGACCTTCTATGTGATAAAGACCAACAGCACCATTAGAAGCAGTAGCAGCACCAAAGTCCTTAAGGTATGCTTTTGCAGCATCGTCAAGCTCTGTACCAATCCAGTCTGTAAGACCCTTAACATAAGGAACATCTTCCATAACCTTCATACCGATTGCAGAACCGAGAATCTGAGCTTCGGGTTTCTTTTTACATTTAACTTCAACAATCCATGTTGCTTTTCTGCCCTCATCAGTAACAAGACCGAAATAAGGTACGCAACCAACAATAGAACCGAAAAGCTCGATAATACCGGAGTTACGGTTACAACGAGCACCGAGAACAGAGTTTGCATATACAACTGCGCTGGATTCTGCCCATGAAAGAATCTCGCCTTTTTTGGGTACATTACCAACCTGATCCATATAGCAAGTGCAAGTATAAGCATCGTCACTTAAAAGACCAAGCTTTCTGAGCTGTTCATCATAGCTATCCTGCTTTGTGTACATAAACTTATTAAAAACAAGATTTTTTGCAAAGTTTGAGGGGACCTTGGGATCAACGGGCTTGGGGTCAACAGAGAATTTCTGTGTTGATTTGATACCGGCCTCAATAAGCTGATCCATAAGATCATAAACAGGGCTCATAACCTTTAGACCGAAGCTTGTAACAAGGTGACCTTTTTCACTTGTAACGGGAATCATCTTGGTTGCACCAAAAGCTTCACCGTACATAACAAGGGTCTTCATAACCTTTGCCATTACTTCCCCCTTTTCACCATTAAGAATGGCGGACTGTTCGGGGGTTAATTCCATTTTGTAGTCCATTAGATTCATCCTTTCTAAAGTTACTAATTTATACACAGATCATTGTAACACAAAACACATAAAATGCAAATACTTTTTGTTAAAATAATAACTATTTCCTCAAAAAGTGACAAAAAAGGATTTTCAACCTGTGAAAATCCTTTTTTGATTTAAATAACTATAAAATCCTTAGCAGAAACGAGAATTCCGTTAACTTCAACAACAGATGGGTTGTAGTTAACATATACAACTTTGCTGTAATCATAGGTTATTTTATAAACGCCTGAAACAATTTGTTCGTGTGAGGTTATTTTCATATCCATCAACGGCAACATTCTTTTTACAGACGAATAAAACTTGGCAGTTTGAGTTGCATAAACGCCGTAGTCAAGCACATTGCAATTATCATGAGTAAAAACAAATGAGGGGGATGCACCAAGCTCTACCGCTTTGAGAACTGCATCTGAGCTGTTTTCAAAAAGGTTTATCGGCTCTGAGCCATAGCAAACACTTCCATGAATTACCATTTGAAGAAGCGGAACATTTATAACACCTGCATATTCTTCCAGAACCGAGCTTTGAGACACAGAAAAAACTGCGTCCGCCTGATTCATAAGATATACCGCGGGATGTGATAACATAATATTTCCGTTAACACCCAAAGACTGAACTTTCTCACTGAAATTATCCATTGCAATCTGGCGATTAACATTGCCTTCTACATCTGTGTAAAGAAAACAAGATAAATCATTTATACAAACATTTGCTGATTCATAGGTTGATAATGTTTTATATGCCTTTGAAATATTGGAAAAAGCATAATCGTATGTTGCAACATTTGTTTTTACAGGCTCTTTAGAAAGATACTCCCTGAAGCTTTTATAAACATCTGGTTTTTTTCCGTTTTTATTTGCATTAAATGCAAAATCAACATCATACCACACAGAACTATTCTTTTCAGCTGCAGTTTTACAAAGATTGTTGTATTCTTTCTCACCGCCAAGAACACTGCTTATTTCAACAGAAGCTTTCGCACCTGAATTCAAGCCGTTTTTACCTGCACCGCTAAAACGCAAAGCAATGCTTCTTACACCTCGGGTTTTCAACAATGCTATCATTTCCGCCGCATTTTCAAAAGTGGTATAAATGGTGTTCTTTCTTCCGTTTTCACTTCCTATAACAGTAATAAAAAACGGAAAATCAACAAAAGCACCGCTTATTTCAGAAGGCAAATACCCCTTTGATGTCAGGTTGTCACGAACAATTGCTGAAACAGAATTATAATCTTTTATACCTTCCTTGGTCAAATAATAAATCTGAGAAACCACTCCATTGTATGATTCCCCTTTTACTAATCTGCCATCAATTTTACCATATGGTGTAACAACAAAAGAGTTGTATAAATCTCCGCCTGTACCTTTATTATGTTTCACATAAATCGAAGAAATAGCATCTCCATCATCTATAAAAGCGGTAAGCATTGAGCTTCCTTTAGTCATAGAAAAGCAAGGCAAGGTTGCACCTTGTGAATATTCACCGAAAGTGACATCGCTGCCATAAACATCAAGAGTTTCAGAATAGGATTTTTCTGAAAAAGCCGTTAAATCAACTTGTGCACCACAGCCGTCGGGAATGGTATAAAAACATTTATTTTCAGGTTTATTTTCAGAAAACAAACCCGGCAGAATACTTATTTTTTCAATACAGAAACCATTTTTCAACTCAACCTGAGCTAAATCCACGGAGGCTTTAATACCACCATGTTCTTCATAAAATTTCAAGGGTATTTTTTGAAATTCTCCATCATCGGCATTTTCATGAAAATTAAATGTGATTGTTACATCGTTTTTATTTTCCGTTGAAATATCGGTGCTACCAACATTCAGTGCGCTGTTCATTATATAGGAATTCCCTGTTTTGTCTCTGAAGGTGACTGCAAGAACGCAGGCAAGTTTATTCTTAGCGGCAGATGTTGAGTGGGAGTTGAAAACAACCTTTCCCTGAGCATCAACTATAGCTACTGCACCGCTTTCTTTATCTATATAAAGTGCACTATCATCCGTCAAAACATAGGGCTTGAAATCAGTATTAAAATCCACTGAGTTTTGTTTTCCTGCTGCAAGATTGTATTGAACAATGTTTTTTACTGCAAAACGCGGAATAAACACCCCACAAAGTATGCCTATTACCAGGACCACACAAACTGCTGCAATTGTTATTTTTTTGGATTTAAATCTACTCATAAAAATACCATTCCGTTGAAAATTTACATAAATAATAACACAATTCTATATTATATGCAACCAAAAGAATAGTTAAACAGGTTGAAAAATGTTAACTAACTCTTAATTTAATGTAAATTAATGAATATATACAAATAAAAATGTAAAATACACTTGTAAATTTTTTCGTTTTGGTATAAAATAGACCTATTATTGTGTGGATATGTTACCACACTATTAAAAGAAAGCAAAGGATGAAAATTATGGCAAACAACGAAATCAAAACCAATGCCGAAATTTATCGCGAGCAACGCAAGGAGCGCCTTGCAAAAGCTCAAAAAAAGAAAAGCGGCAAAGGTGACAAGATTATCAGAATTCTTGTAAAAACAATTTGTATTTTACTTGTAGCAGGCATTGTTCTTTACGGAGCAGGCAGCCTTCTCACAAAGGTTTTCTGCCTTCCCCAGAAAGTGCTCTCAGTTGCTACATACGGCAATGAAAAGGTTAATGTTGCAGAATACAACTACTACTATATGAGCCTTTATAATCAAATTGCTACAACAACTCAGCAGATTGACTCCTACTACGGTGCAGGCTACGGCGCTATGTACACCGGCTTTGACCTTACCAAAGACCCTGCAGAACAGGAATATATCGGTGAAGATGCACCCGAAGGTGTTAAAACATGGGCTGATTATTTCAGGCTTATGGCTCCCGAAAAAGCATTTATGCAAAGAGAAGTTTACAAAACTGCTATGAGCGAAGATGCAAAAAAAGCAGGCTTTGAGCTTACAAAAGAGAAAAAAGAAGAGATGCAGACCTCAATTGATGATGCTATTAAAACTTTTGAAGAAAAAGCAGAAGAAAATGATTTTGCTCTTGATAACTATATCTCAAGAACATGCGGTGAAGGTCTTACAGAAAAATCATACAGAGAGCTTCTTGAAAGAGATACTGTTGTTCAGTATTATCTCGAATGGTTTGAAGAAAACACTTCTGAAACAGTAACAGACAGCAAAATCAAAGAGTACTACAACAAAAACAGAGCTGATTTTGATTTAGTTGATGCTCGCCTTTTCGCATTCTCTTATGCAAAAGCAAGTGATTCTGCTGACAGCAAAGACCCCACATACACTAAATCAGAAGCAAAGAAGCTTGCTAACGAATTCAAGGATAAAATCACCGATCAGGCAAGTTTCGTTGACCTTGCAAAAGAATATGCTCTCCCCTCTCAGAAGGATGCCTATAAAGAAGCAAGCGCAACTCTTGCAGAAAACCTTGTAAAATCCACAATCAGCAATTCTGCAGAAAATGTTGCTGAATGGCTCTTTGATGATGCTCGTAAAACCGGCGAAACAACAGTTATTCATGAAGAATCCAGCGAAGCATTCTATGTAATTTATGTTATCTCACCTGCCGCTCCCGACAGACAGACAGCAGGTGCTGATGTAAGACACATTCTTGTTCAGGCGGAAACAACCAAAGAGGATTCTGAAGGTAACGAAGTTGAGCTTTCACAAGCAGAAATCGACAAAAACTTTGCAGATGCTAAAGCAGAAGCAGAAAAAATCCTTAAAGAATGGAAAAAAGGCAAGGCAACTGAAGATAGCTTTGCAGCTCTTGCAAAAGAGAAAACTGATGACACAGGTTCTAAAGAAACCGGTGGTCTTTACGAAGATATTACATCAACAAGCAGTTATGTTCCCGAATTCCTTGATTGGTCACTTGCTTCACACAAAAAAGGTGACACAGGCATAATCAAAACAGATTATGGTTATCACATTATGTACTTTGTTGGTGCTGATAAAACAGAAAAATGGGAAAGCGATGTTCGTGCAGCAATTGCAACAGAAGAATTCACAAGCTTTACAACAGAGCTTCTCGATTCTATTTCAGAAAAAATTGAGAAAAATGAAACAATTATTAACCTTTTCGTTGAAACAAACGAAAAAGCTCTCAAAAACAGTGCAGCTTATTATGCTTCCTCCGCTTCATCATCTTCATCCATAACATACTAAAACCAAAAGCCTCGGTCAGTGACCGAGGCTTTTATTATATTTTTTAAAAAAGCTTTTTGCGTTTTCATAAAATAATTTATTTATAATTTTTTCATCGATTTTTCTATTTAGTAACTCGTGAAAAAGAAGGGGGATTTTTTCTATTCCGCATAAATCTTTATGAATACCACATCCATCATAATCACTGCCGATTGCAATAACATCTTCACAACCCAAAGAGAGCATATAGTCAATTTGACGACACAGTGCATCTATACCCTTTGCATTTTCAGTTTCTATAAAATCGCGGCAAAAATTCAAGCCTATTAGACCATTCCGTTGTTTTATAATTTGTATCTGCTCTTTATTAAGATTTCTTTTTCTTCCGTATTTATTATCAACTATATCCCCATTGGAATGAGATGCAACAAATGGCTTTTCGGCAATTTCAGCAAACTCAAAAAAGCTTTGCCTGTTAAGGTGTGAAACATCAAGAACAATCCCGAGTTTTTCAGCCTCTTTTATAAAAACTCTTCCAAAAGGAGTCAATCCGCCTTCTGAAAATGCACCGCTACCGATTTCATTTACGGCATTCCAAGTAAGTGTTATTAAACGAACACCTCTTTCATAAAGGTGATAAAGACCTTCTATTGTACCTGCGCAAGCAGAGCCACCCTCCACAGAAAGAATTGCTTTTACAGATGTTTGGTTGGGTTCGTTATATAGGGATACTAAATCTTTATTAGCTTCAATTTCCTTATAAAAATAATCTGCAGTTTTATCAAAATAGGCTACTGCATCTTCTCCCCTAAGCTCATCGGGAATCCAGACTGCAAAAACCTGTGTATATTCTTCAATACCTTTTGTACTTCGCAAATCAATATGCAGATTGTTATCTCTTAAAGAAAGATTATTCTTACTGCATTCACCTATGGTATCACAATGTAAATCAAAATATTTCATACGGCACCTCAAAAGGCATTTTTTAAATGGTTGATTTTTTCAACCTGTTTACCATCCAGAAAAACCTCAATAATATCAAATCGATAATCAAAACCATTAGCCCATTTATTCAAATATACTGATGCAGCACTTTTAATATTCTCCTGCTTGTGCACATTAACCGCATCAGCAGGTGAACTCATACCACCAATTTGCCGTGTTTTCACCTCAACAAAGCATATAACACCATTTTTTTCTGCAATCAAATCAATTTCACCTGTATATGTTTTAAAGTTTGCTGCTTTTATATCATAGTTATCTTCTCTCAAAAATTTTGCAGCAAGATGCTCACCGTAAGCACCAATCAAACTACTTTTCATACTTTTTCTCCTAAAATATTTTTTAGGAAAGTTCTTCTGTGAATTTCTGAAACGCCATATTTTTCAATCATTTCATAATGAAGCTTTGTTCCGTAGCCTTTGTGCTTAGAAAATTGATATTCCGGATACTTTTCATCCATCTCCATCATAAATCTGTCACGGCTAACCTTAGCTATAATTGACGCTGCTGCAACAGACATACATTTACTGTCACCTTTTACAATTGTTATCTCTTTTACACCTGTATTTGGGTATCTGTTACCATCAATAAATGCAAGGTCGGGTTTTATATCAAGCCCATCAACCGCCCTTTTCATTGCAAGAAAGGTTGCATTAAGGATGTTTATTTCATCAATCTCCTTTTCTGTTGCAACACCAACAGACCAAGCCACAGCATCTCTTATTATATCGTCATACACAATATCTCTTTTTTTCTCTGAAAGCTTTTTTGAATCGTTAAGAATTTCGTGGGAGTAATTCTCAGGTAAAATTACTGCACC
>SVOP01000084.1 GCA_015066325.1 Oscillospiraceae bacterium | reverse complement strand
AAACTTATTATGCGTGAAGAAAAAGCCAATACGGGCAAAATCACCGTAAACGGCTTTAACCTTACCACAATGAAGCGTCGGGATGTGCCTATGCTCAGAAGAACTATGGGCATAGTGTTTCAGGATTTCCGCCTTATTCCCAATATGAATGTTTTTCAGAATGTGGCATTCGCAATGTATGTTGTAGGCGCAAGCGGAAAGGAAGTGCGCCGGGAAGTTTCAAAGGCTCTCAGCAAAGTGGGCCTCGGCCACAAAGCGCGTTCTATGCCATCCCAGCTTTCGGGCGGTGAGCAACAGCGTGTAGGTCTTGCACGTGCGCTTGTAAACTCTCCCGACCTTATTATTGCGGACGAGCCTACAGGTAACGTTGACCCCAATATGTCTTACGAAATCGTTTCTTTGCTTACAGAGATAAATAAGCGTGGAACTACCGTGCTTATGGTTACTCATGACCATAATCTTGTGCGTGATTTCCAGCACAGGGTTATTATGCTTGACAGCGGAAGGATTGTAGCAGACAATGCCGGAGGTAGCGAATTATGAAAATCGGCAGTATAAAATATCTTGTCGGTGAAGGTGTTAAAAACACCTGGGTTAACCGACTTATGACTATCGCTTCTGTTGGCGTTCTGGTTGCCTGTATGGTAATAATCGGTCTTGCAATACTTATCTCCGAAAATGTCAATAAAGCAATCGGTAATCTCGAGCAGCAGAATGTTGTTGTTGCTTATATGAAGGACTATAACTGGGCGCTTTACAGCGATAATACCGAAGACGAAACTGAGGACACTTCTTCCGAAGAATCTTCATCAGATTCCAAAAAAGATGAAGACGAAGACGAAGATACCGACAGTAAAAAAGGCAACTCCTCTGAAGACGAAGACAATGAAGAGGAAGACGGAACAGACCAAAACGGTATCAAAGAAGAAGACTACATTATTCACAACGAAGAAGAAGCACTTAAACTTATTGAAAAGATAAAGAAAATTGATAATGTTAAAGATGCAGTATATATTTCAAGTGAAGAAGGTCTTGAAACTGTAAAAGAATCAATGCTTGAAGGTCAGGAAGAGTATTTCACTTTCCTTGACGAAGAATACGGTAATCCTATGTCCTGCGCCGCCAAAATAACTATGGAAGATATGGCGCATTTCGGGGAAACAATTGAGAAAATACAGAAGCTTGAAGGCATCGATGTTATCCAGTCCCAGAGCGACCTTGCTGACAAAATTTCCGCAATAAAGAACGGTGTCGGCGTAGCTGGTATATGGATAATAGCCATTCTTATGGTAATTTCGCTGGTTATCGTTTCAAATACCATCCGTGTTACAATGTATAACCGCAAACTTGAAATCAGCATAATGAAAGCCGTAGGCGCTACCGATGCATTTGTAAGAATTCCCTTTGTTGTTGAGGGTGTGCTTATCGGTATTATTTCTGCGCTTATTGCCGAAGGTTTGCTATATTTCTGCTACAGGGTAGCGACCGAAACCATTATCACCACACTCGGCACATCGGAAATTGTAAAATACGGAGACGTAGCCCTTTGGCTGTTGCTCGTATTTATCGGTATCGGTGTGTTTGCAGGTATTTTAGGCAGTGTTATTATGATAAGCAAATATCTGCGCCGCGAGGGCAGTGAATTTGCTGCAATTTAGTACATCAGGAGGATTTATGAAAAAAACTACCGGAAGTATTATCTCTTTAATACTTTGTGTAATTATAACTATAATTTCTTTTTCCTGCGGTTTTACAGCACTTGCTGCTTCTAAATCTCAGTTAGAAAAAGATATAGCAGCTTTGCAAAGCCAGTCTGCAAAACTCGAAAAAGAAATTAAGGACCTTAAAAACAAAAAAGCAGGTCAGCAGGCTATTGTTGACGCCATTCAGAAGAAAATTTCGAACACTCAGGCTCAGATTCTTCGTTGCAACCGTGAGATTGACTCAATAAACGGAAAAATCAGCGAAAACAAAGCCGAAATCGATAAAATGAACAACCAGATAGACGATCTGAAACTCCAGTTCAAAAAACGAATCAGAGCAATTTATATGAGCGGTTCTGACAGTTCGATAAGTATTCTTTTAGGAGCGGATTCTTTTTCCGATTATCTCCAGCTTTCTCAACTCACCGCTTCTGTTTCTGCACGTGACCGCGCAATGATTGAAGATATTGTAAAAGAAATTGATAAAATCAGCGTAAAAATAGCAGAAAATGAAAAACTGCTTGAAAGCCAGGTCGCGATTAAAGAAACCATTGCCGCTCAGCAAAAAGAACTTGAAGCACAGGAAAATGAGGCTGCAGGAATACTTAACAGCATCGCATCCGAGCAAAAGGATGTTGAAACTGACAATAAGGAAATTGAGGCCGAAATTGCTGCAAAGAAAAAGGAACTTAATAAAATTGTAGGTTCCAGTTCGGGCAAAAACTTTATAAACCCGAACTCCGGTCTTGCATGGCCCGTTCCAAGTTGTTTCTCAATAAGCTCTTATTACGGTTCCAGATGGGGCAGAATGCACAACGGCGTTGATATCGCAGGCGGCGGAATTTACGGCAAACCCATTGTCGCTATGGCTGACGGTGATGTTTACATTGTTTATTCAAGTTGCCCTCACCGTTCAAAGAGACCTATGTGTAGTTGCGGCGGCGGTTACGGAAACTATGTTGCTATTGATCACGGAAAAATCAAAATCAACGGGAAAACCTCAAATTATAAGGCTTATTACGCTCATATGGACAGCGTTGCTGTAAGAAACGGTCAACATGTAAAACAAGGTCAGGTTATCGGCTATGTAGGAACTACAGGCCGTTCAACAGGCTATCACCTGCATTTCGGTATTCTTGTAAACAATTCTTGGGTAAATCCTTTGAATTACTTTAAGAGTGCAGGTTAATAAATATCACTAAATTCAAACCGTCACCGTCAAAATGGCGGTGGCGGTACTTTTTTGAGGTTGAGTTATGAAAACATTCAGAATTACTGTAACAGTTCTGCTAATTGGGTGGATGATTCTAATATTCTCTCTTTCTGCCGCAACAGCAGCCGAATCCTCTGCAACAAGCAGCGGTGTAATTGAATTTCTGGCAAAAATTTTTATTGCTGATTTTGATGAAATTTCGGTTTTAGAACAGGAAAGTATTATTGAATCCCTGCAATTTATCGTAAGAAAAACCGCTCATTTTACTCTTTACGGCGTATTAGGTGGTCTTGCTTTTCTGAGTGTCATAACCTATACCTCTGTTCCCTTCCCACTCAGAACTGCTATCAGCGCAGCAATTTGCCTTTTATATGCAATAAGTGATGAAATTCATCAGATTTTTGTCCCCGGCAGAAGCGGTGAAATAAGAGATGTGTGTATAGACTTTGCAGGCAGTATACTCGCAATTCTGATTTTAGTGCTTTTAAGCCGATGGAAAAAACTTAAAAAATTTATTTAGTGTGGCAGGTGTTATAAATGAGAAAAAAGATACTTCTGAAACTCAGCGAAGACCTATTCAACCGCCTTGATGCGGCACAGTTAGCACTCAAGGAAGCAATGCAGGAAAACGAAAACCTCAAAAAAGAGATTGACATACTAAAAAATGAAAACGAGGCACTCAAAAAGGCACAACTTCAAAGCGAGCCTTTGAAACAGCTTGAAGAAAAAATTAAAAAGCAGGCAAATATATCCGAAGACGCCGAGTACGGCTCACAGATAATAGGAAAAATCGTAATCACCGCGGCTACATATTGCAACAAGTTAACGTCAGTTTCTGAAAATACCGATGTTAAAGAACTCGTAAACCTGATTTTAGGCAGAACAGAAATCGCCAAAGCCGAAATTTTGAAAATTGTTTCGTCAGACTCGGATTTTTCTCAGAAAACAGAACTTATTGACGCCGTGAAAAATTCCGCTGAAGATTATTTTAACAGTGTTATGGCTCAACTTTAACATTCTGAAACCTTATTTGAACTAAAAGCACTATATTTTTTAAAAAATTCCGTTAAATTTTTAACTCTCGGCTATTGTGTTTTATGTCGTTTTTTGGTATAATTATTATAATGTGATATATAAATTCTGAAAGGAGTACCATATATGAACTATTCACATGAAGTAGAAAATATGTGTCCGCTTGCTAAAGGCACATATCACGGTCCCGCTCCCATTCCGGAGGAGGGCAAATGGGTTCAGGTTAAGGAAGTTAAAGATGTTTCCGGCCTTACCCACGGTATCGGTTGGTGTGCACCTCAGCAGGGCACATGCAAACTTACCCTTAATGTTAAAGAGGGTATCATTCAGGAGGCTTTGGTTGAAACCATCGGCTGTTCGGGTATGACCCACTCTGCTGCTATGGCTTCTGAAATCCTTGTTGGTAAAACCATCCTCGAGGCTCTTAATACTGACCTCGTTTGCGATGCTATCAACACCGCTATGCGCGAACTCTTCCTCCAGATTGTTTACGGTCGTACACAGACCGCTTTCTCTGAGGACGGTCTTCCCATAGGCGCAGGTCTTGAAGACCTCGGTAAAGGTCTTCGCTCGCAAGTAGGTACTACTTATGCAACTCTTGCAAAAGGTCCCCGTTACTTAGAACTCGCTGAAGGCTATATCACAAAGATTGCTGTTGACGAGAATGAAACCATTATCGGTTACAAGTTCGTTCACCTCGGCAAAATGATGGATATGATCAAAAAAGGTATGGACGCTAATGAGGCTTTGGAAAAAGCCAGCGGACAGTACGGTCGCGTTGATGATGCTGCAAAACTCATCGACCCCCGTGAAGAATAATTAAGGAGGAAATGAACAATGGCATTATTTGAAAGTTATGACAGAAGAATAAATCAAATAAACGCAGAACTCGCTAAACACGGCATTTCTTCCATTGAAGAGGCTAAGGAAATCTGCGATAAAGCAGGCGTTGATGCTTACAATATCGTTAAAGGAATTCAGCCTATCTGCTTTGAAAACGCTGCCTGGGCTTATGTTGTAGGCTGTGCTATCGCTATTAAGGATGAAGTAAAGAGTGCTGCTGAAGCTGCTGAGAAAATCGGTGTAGGTCTCCAGTCTTTCTGCATCCCCGGTTCTGTTGCTGACGACCGTAAGGTTGGTCTTGGCCACGGCAACCTCGGTGCAATGCTTCTCCGTGAAGAAACCAAATGTTTTGCTTTCCTCGCAGGTCACGAATCTTTCGCTGCTGCTGAGGGTGCTATCGGCTTGGCAAGAAGCGCAAACAAGGCTCGTAAAGAACCTCTCCGTGTTGTTCTTAACGGTCTTGGCAAAGACGCTGCAAAGATTATCTCCAGAATCAACGGCTTTACCTATGTTCAGACTAAGTTTGACTACTACACCGGTGAACTCGAGATAGTCGAAGAAACCGCTTATTCAAACGGCGAACGCGCTAAAGTTCGTTGCTACGGTGCTGACGATGTTCGCGAAGGCGTTGCTATAATGCACAAAGAGGGTGTTGATGTTTCCATTACAGGTAACTCCACCAACCCCACCCGCTTCCAGCATCCCGTTGCAGGCACATATAAGAAAGAATGCATCGAGCAGGGCAAGAAATACTTCTCTGTAGCTTCAGGCGGCGGTACAGGACGTACTCTCCACCCTGACAATATGGCTGCAGGCCCCGCTTCCTACGGTATGACCGATACAATGGGCCGTATGCACTCTGACGCTCAGTTTGCAGGATCAAGCTCTGTTCCTGCTCATGTTGAGATGATGGGTCTTATCGGTGCGGGTAACAACCCTATGGTTGGTATGACAGTTGCTTGTGCAGTTGCAGTTGAAGAAGCATTAAGAAAGTAAGAAAATCGCTTAAATAAAGGGTTTTTAGGACTTTTAAGAAATTCAAGGTTTGAGGTTTAACGACCTCAAACCTTGTTTTTTATTTTCAACACGGCGAATTTTCTACATTTTTTCAACATTGGTTTTCGTTTCGCCTGTAATTAAGCGATTTTTGTAAAAAAAGTTATGCAGGAAAAACTCCCACATAACTATTTTTTTAATATAAAAAACGACAAAAAAGAGAGGGCTTTTAACCCTCTCTCGTCATTTGATTGAACTTAACAATGTCTTTCCAACTGCCTCAACAACGGGAACTGTCATAGCATTACCCGTTTGAGTGAGAAGAGCATTATTTGAAATACCGTGTGCTTTTGCCCGTTCTGCAAATTCTTTTGGGAAGCCTTGTAACAATAAACCCTCATAACCCGAAATCTTATAAAGGCGATTGTTTTTTACAGAATAGATACTGTGATTTCCTGCACAAAGGGTTGGTACTTTGTTATGGTATATTCTCAAATTTCTTTGTTTCTTGTCTATCACACAAAGGTCATTCTTTAATATGTCCTGCATATTGTATTTACCCTTGTTGATGTCATTGTTTAGATAGTTATTCCAAACGGGAGCATTTTCATTCATAAGTGGCGCATCATTATCAATTAAGAAATCTTCAAGATTCGCAGTAGAATTACTTTCGGACCAAACAAAAGGTTTTGAAATGAGTTCGGTTTTAGCACCGATTATGTAAATTCTTTCTCTCATTTGTGGCACACCATAATTTATTGAGTTTAGAACTTTCCAACTTACCGAATATCCTGCATTTTCAAGTTCTGTAAGAATTCTTTTGAGTGTTTCGCCGTTCTCGTGATTTACTAAGCCTTTAACATTCTCAAAAATAAAATATTTAACATTTTTCTCTTTAAGAATTTTCAATAGACCGAAAAAGACTTGTCCTCGTTCATCACCGAAGCCGTTACGGTTTCCTGCAATAGAGAAACTTTGACACGGGAATCCTGCCAACATCAAATCAAAATTAGGTAGTGCTTTACAATTAACATTCATAATATCGCCGTAGTTCTTTTCGTTTTCTCCAAAGAACAGACGATATGTTTTGTCGGCAGATTTATTGATTTCACAATGACCGACACAGGAAAGACCGTTTCTTTCAAGAGCAAGGCGACCTGCGCCTATGCCCGAACAAAAATCCATAAACTTTAACTTACTTTTTCTCAAAATAATTTCTCCTTTCAAATTAAAGGAGAAATAACCTACTTTGAGTTGACGATTATCTTCTTTTGGGTTGGAGAAATTGGTTATTTCTCCATTGGTTTTTAATTGTTGTTTAAGTACATTCTTGACGGAACATAGCGCTTGTTTGTATTGTTATGTTCCAAATGTACGAATTTGAGTTTTTCGGGTAACATCTTATTGCAGAAATAAGATGTGTTGAAACTTGGCATTTTGCCGTCAAAACTAACCTTTTTATCAACGATAAGCAATTCAAGATTCTTATCTAAAAAGAAAGTTCCGACCTCTTGATAATTTAGACATTCAAGGTTAAGTAGCATTGCAAAAGGTTTATTAAGTGAATATAACCTATCTAAAACTTTTAGTTTGCTACTAAACGGTGGGTTGCTTATGATGTAATCATAAGTTCCCTTGGGTTCGTACAAGAAAAAATCTTGTCCTGTACTGATGTGTGAGTGAATGACTTTACAACCGTGTTCTTTCAAGGCGATTACAAATTCGCTACTTTCCAAGTCAAAAGGACACCATACGGTTGCCCCCTTTGGTACATACTCTAAAATTGGTTTAACCAAAATGGCAGGAGTATATCTTTCGTCATTTTTAGTTTTCCTGCCAATAAAATTTTTACTCATAAATATTTTCTCCTTTCAAATTAAAGGAGAAATAACCTACTTTGAGTTGAACGATTATCTTCTTTTGGGTTGGAGAAATTGGTTATTTCTCCATTTCTTGTATGTTTATAAATAATAAGAGGGGAATCCCCCTCTTATTTAATCGGGAAACATCATTATCACTGATGTGATACTGTTATTTTCCTTGCCTATGTATCTGCCGAGTTGTTCAAGTCGTTCGGGAGTTCGGGAAAATATTTCGGTTTTTAACACCTCATATAGTTCGGCTTGGGAAACCTCTGCTTGTTTTAGTTTGGTATAGTTTTCAACTACTGCTTCGCATACTTTGACAGGTAATTCACACATACGAAATGCTTTTACCTCGTCTGTTGCAGTATCAACCA
>SVOP01000083.1 GCA_015066325.1 Oscillospiraceae bacterium | reverse complement strand
TCCCGGTAAATTTGAATTTATAAATGAAGGCATCAGCGGCGACAGAATTGTTGATTTGTATGCGAGAATCAAGCAGGATTTAATTAACCATAAGCCTGATTATCTTTCAATTTTAATTGGTGTTAACGATGTGTGGCACGAATTGAATGAGCAAAACGGTGTTGCCGCACCTAAATTCGAAACAATTTATTCAATGCTTATTGAAGAGATTAAGGAGGCTTTACCTGATATTAAAATCTTCATTTTAGAGCCCTTTGTGCTTAGGGGTACGGGAACTGACAGATATTTTGATGAATTTCTTGCGGATATTAAATTGCATTCTCAGGCAGCAAAAAATGTTGCGGAAAAATATGATTTAACCTTTATTCCCTTGCAGGAAAAATTTGATGAAGCCTGTAAATTAATGCCACCGAGCTATTGGACGGCAG
The DNA here is from genome assembly GCA_015066325.1 of Oscillospiraceae bacterium. Lineage (GTDB taxonomy): Bacteria > Bacillota > Clostridia > Oscillospirales > Acutalibacteraceae > DTU089. The sequence goes on along the minus strand of SVOP01000083.1, from coordinate 7,604 downwards.
ATGGCGTTCACCCCACCGCCGCAGGACACGGGCTTATAAAAGAGGAGCTTATAAAAGCAATAATTTAATAAAAACAGTCCACTTTTTGTGGGCTGTTTTTTAGTGCAAAGTGCAAATAGCAAATAGCAGTTAGCAAATAGTTATGAAATAAGTAAAAGTAGTGGGAATATTATCCCTCTTTTTTCGTGAAACGAAAAAGGAGGGATGGGCTTCGCGTTACTTTAATAAATATCAAAGGATTCAGGACAATAAAATGTCTTGAATCCTTCGACTTTTATTTCTAAATTATAATAGGCTTATCCTGATTTTCAGGGTCTGCAACCTTGAGAATATAATCTCGGTTTTCAAGGGCACCCATTTCGCAAAGGGCAGAGGTGGCAGTTTTATAGGCAAGGTCAGGAGTGTTGTTCTCTCTGCTTAAATGGGCGAGAACAAAATGGGTTGTACCTTTGTTGACAAGGGCTCTCAGGGTATCGGCACAAGCTTCATTTGAAAGATGACCTATATCTGATAAAATTCTCTTCTGAAGAGTGTAGGGGTAAGGTCCGCTTCTGAGCATAGCAATATCGTGATTTGATTCAATATAAACAAGCTTGCTACCTGTTATTTTTGCAAGAATTTCGCTTGTTACATAGCCTGTGTCAGTGGCAACGGCAACCTTTGTTGAGCCGTCAAGAGCAGTCACAACATAACCTCTTCCGTCTGCGCAGTCGTGAGAGGTTTTAAAATTTTCAATTTTAAGTCCCGCAATTTCAATAGGGGAATCGGGGAGGGTTATATCAATGTGCTTTTCAGAAAGAGTTCCCTTTCTTTTTAAAGCCAGTAATGTTCCGTTAGGAGCATAAACGGGTATTTTATGCTTTGCGGCAAAAACACTTAAACCGCCGATGTGGTCGGTGTGTTCGTGGGTCAAAAGAATAGCTTTTATCTGACTTGCGTCAATACCCCAATTATTTAACATTGCATCTGTTTGCTTGGCACTTCTGCCCACATCAACGAGAACACCGCCATCGCGGTCGCCTATGTAAACAGAATTGCCGCTGCTCGAAGAGAACAGCGGACAAAACTTAATCATAATTAATCCTCTTTAATTTATATTTAATTATTCGTCTTCAAATTTTGCTCTTGAAATATCAGCGCCAACAGCGGTAAGCTTTTCAACAAGGTTTTCATAGCCTCTGTCAATAAGCTTGATATTGCCAACTGTGGTTTCACCCTCAGCCATAAGGCCTGCAATAACCATTGCCGCACCTGCTCTTAAATCATCTGCCTCAACGGGAGCTGCACGGAGCTTATCCACACCGGTGATAAGAGCAGTGTCACCATTAACGATGATGTTTGCGCCCATTCTTCTGAGCTGGTCGATATATTTAAAGCGGTTATCCCAAACATCTTCAACAACTGTGCTTGTGCCGTTGCAAAGGCAGAGCATTGTTGCAAATTGGGGTTGCATATCTGTGGGGAAACCGGGGTGAGGGCTTGTTTTAACTCTGCAAGCCTTCATTCTTCCGCCCTCAGAAATAATGCGAACGCTTTCATCATATTCGATTACGGTAACACCGCAATCTTCGATTTTATTTGTGATGGATTCAAGGTGCTTGGGGATAACATTATCAATGGTAACATCACCGCCAACTGCAGCAGCGGCAACCATATAAGTACCTGCTTCAATCTGGTCGGGGATAATGGAATATGTGCAACCGTGCATTTCTTCAACACCGCGGATTTTGATAACCTCAGTACCTGCACCACGAACATCCGCACCCATAGAGTTAAGGAAGTTTGCAAGGTCAACAATATGAGGCTCTCTTGCGGCATTTTCAATAACAGTCAGCCCCTTTGCCTTAACTGCGGCAAGCATAGCGTTAATTGTTGCGCCAACTGAAACAACATCAAGATAAATTGAAGAGCCGTAGAGCTCGTCCGCCTTAACGTCAACGAGGGCATTTTCAACATCAACAATTGCACCCAGAGCCTCAAAAGCCTTGATATGCTGGTCAATGGGGCGAACACCGAAATAACAACCACCGGGAAGAGCAACGCAAGCCTTGCCGAATTTACTTAACAGGGCACCTAAAAGGTAATATGATGCACGAAGCTTGCTTGTCATTTTATCGGGAATTGTAACGGGTGCCACATTTTTTGCATCCACAAGAATAACATTGGGCTCAGGTCTTGCAACCTCTGCACCTAAAAACTCGAGGATTTTAATCATCATGCGAACATCGCTGATATCTGGTACGTTTTCAATTCTGCAAACATCATTTGCAAAAACAGATGCCGCAATTATAGGTAAAGCGGCATTTTTAGCGCCGCTGATATTTATGTTTCCGTGAAGCTTATTGCCACCATGAATAACAAACTTTTCCACAAATTGCACTCCCTTTCAAGAGTATTTGGTTATCGGTGAATAAAGCCGCACCGACTCGGCAGAAAAATAGTCATACACGCACAGATATAGTATAACACTTTAAAGTGAAAAAAGAAAGTGTTATTTGCAATAATCATAGATTTATTTTTATATAAAAATTGTGCGTTTTTTTGTCAAAGCTTACAATATGTTAAAAATTACAAATTAATAATTAGAAATGAGAAATTAAGGGTTTGCAACAGCATTATAATCGGCTTCGCCCATTAATTTCTGATTTCTCATTTGTAATTTCCAGAATTTTTACAATGACTTTACCACGCCTGATATGCTAACATATACACATTCATTGTCACTACCAAGCCAATGAAAAATTTTCCATACGAGGTGTTTTTCAATGAAGAAAACAATAAGTATTTTTATGGTAATGGTGTTAAGCCTGAGTCTTTTTCCCTTTAGCCCAAAGGCAAATGCCGCAGAAAAGCTTTATGGTGCAGGTAAGGTTTCCACAGCCTCAACCGCCCTCAATGTGCGTTCAAGTGCTTCAAGCACTTCATCTGTTAAAGCAAGGCTTTCAAAGGATTCTTATGTAACATTGATTTCAAAAAGCGGTAATTTTTGGCGAGTGCAGTATTCTGCTTCAGGCTACGGCTATTGCCACGCAGATTATATTAAAACCTCTTCAACAAAGGTGAGAACTGTTAAAACTACATCGGGCAGACTTCGTGTGAGGAGCTCTGCTTCAAGCAGTGCCACAATAAAGGATTACCTTGCAAACGGCACACAGGTTACTGTGCTTTCCACAAGCGGAAGCTTTTCAAGAATTCTTTATAACGGCATAAAGAGAGGTTATGTAGCTTCAAGCTATCTTACAACCGAAACGGTATCTTCAAATTCATCCTATAAGGCGATGAAATTATCTGTTCCTTCCTTCAAGCAAACAGACTCCCGTTGGGCAAATGTTACTCTTGGTTCATCAGGGCAAACAATGGGAAAAATCGGTTGTGCCACAACTGCAATTGCTATGCTTGAAAGCTACCGCACGGGAACAACAATTTATCCCAACGCTATGGCGAAAAAGCTTTCCTATACCTCGGGCGGTGCGGTTTATTGGCCCTCTCACTATACAATTATTACTTCATCGAGCGGTTATCTTTCTAAAATTTATAATCTTTTAAAGGCGGGTAAGCCCGTTCTTATAGGTGCGAAGAAAAGTAACGGTAGTCAGCACTATGTTGTGATTACGGGAGTTAAAGCCACAAGCACTCTTACAACATCATCATTCTATATCAATGACCCGGGCTCAAGCACAAGAACAACCTTGAACCAGTTTTTCTCCGCTTACCCCAATTTTTATAAAATGATGAGCTATTAAAAGTCGCCAGCCACAAGTCGCCAGATGCCAGATACCAGATGCCAGATGCCAGTTTTCATAGAAGAAACTTTATCATTCTGAATTTTTTGCATTGTTAAATTTAAGAAATTAGTAAATTTAGAAGAATAAACCGATGTCACAATTCTGGTAGCTGGAGACTGGAAACTGGCGACCAAAAAACAACACCTTCCATAAGGAAAGTGTTGTTTTTTATTTGTTTTGTTCAATTAATTCAAGAGCAATTTGTTGCAGCTCTTCTATTGAGCTTATAAGTCCAATTCTTGCTCTGTAGTTAGCGGCACCGTGAAGACCTTTTGTGTACCAGGCGGCGTGCTTCCTTGCTTCTCTTATGCCAACTCTTTCGCCCTTGTATTCACAAAGTGCTTCAATGTGTTTTAACATAACCCTCATTCTTTCAACAACGGGAGGGTCGGGGAGAATAACCTCGTGGTCAAGGTAAGCGTTAATCTGGGCGAATACCCAGGGTCTGCCCAGAGCACCTCTGCCAACCATAACCATATCGCAACCGGTTTCCTCCATAAGCCGAGCGGCACTTAATCCGTCAACCACGTCACCGTTACCTATAACAGGGATTGAAACCGCCTGCTTCACCTGGCGGATTATATCTGTGTTAACCGGGGGTGCATACATCTGTACCTTTGTTCTGCCGTGAACGGTTATGGCTGATGCACCTGCCTCCTCGCATCTTTTGGCAAGTTCAACTGCATTGATGTGGTCACTATCCCAGCCTGAGCGCATTTTTACCGTAACGGGAACTGTTGAAACCTCTGCAACAGCCTTAACAATATTGGCGGCTAAAACAGGGTCCTTCATAAGTAATGCACCACCGCCCGAGGAAGCAACCTTCGGAGCGGGGCAGCCCATATTTATATCTATGAAATCGGGATTATATTCAAGTGCCTTTTTTGCAGCAATTGCCATTGTTTCGGGAGAATTACCGAAAATCTGTGACCCTGCAGGACGTTCTGTTTCGGTGATTGAAAGAAGCTCAGCACTTTTTTTATCACCAAGGCTTATGCCCTTTGCACTTGCCATTTCGCAAACTGTGTAGGCGGCACCATAGCCTCTGCAAAGCTCGCGGAAGGCTCTGTCTGCAACGCCTGCAAGGGGAGCAAGTGCAGCTTTTTCTGTTATTTCTATATTACCTAATTTCATTATCTGTCACCGAGATTTGAGACATAGTTTTTAATTGCATTGAAGGATTCCTCGCTTATGTGATGCTCGATTTTACAAGCATCCTCGGAAGCGGTTTTTTCGTTGACACCAAGCCTTATAAGGAAATTTGTAAGCATTGTGTGGCGTTCGAACATCTTAAGCGCAACTGCAGTGCCTTCTTTAGTAAGAGTTATGTATCCCTTGCCGTCAACAGTAATGTAACCGCCGCTTTTTAAAAGCCCGATTGCACGGCTGACGCTTGGCTTTGAATAACCCATATATTCGCAAATATCAATTGAGCGAACGCTGTCACTCTTTTGTGTGAGAATGTAAACTGTTTCAAGATACATTTCACCTGATTCTTGTAAATGCATTATTTTTGCTCTCCTAAATCACTTTTTCTTAATCTGTATTTTCCGCTTCTGAGCTCTCTTAAAAGGTCATCGTTATTGTTAATGGGGCTTTTGAAATATATGCCACCTGCACAGGCATCTTCAATTTCGTGAAAATCAGAGCCTGAAACAACAATAGCTTTATTGTGCTTTTTTGCCCATATTTCAGCTATATCGTTATTGGAATTGTGGCGGGGATTGCCGTTGAACACCTCGTAACCATCAAGAATATTCCAGTCAACAACCTTCATACCTCTTCTGAAAGGGTGCGCCTGAATGAAAAGCAAACCGTTTTCACGGCAAAGCTTTGAAAACTGCTTTGGCGTTTTTGCCATAAGGTCGCCGTGAGAACGCAAAAATTCTTCTGTTGCACCATAAACCAAATAGTCGTTTGAGGTGTTATAGAAATTTATTTCGAATCCTAAAAGCACAATGAATCTGTCACCTGCCGCTTTTTTTACTGCGTTGAAGCCTTTCATAAAATGGTCGATTTTCTCATCCCAGGAGGCATCAGTCAAACCGGCTCTTTCGAAGGTTGAAGCGTTCAGGTGATTAGTTAAAACAAAGCCTGCATAATCGCTGCTTTTATAGCTTTCAATTAAATCCTCAGCGTAGGCAACTGCGCAGGTGCTTACTTCTTTTGTGTGGGTGTGCATTTCAAATAAATATTCCATAAAAAACTCCTTTCACCCTGAATAAATTATATCCTTTTTATCTTTAAATGTCTATATTTATTGTTGCAAATTTTCTCAAAAATGATACAATGGAACTGATAAAACTATAAAGAGGGAATTATAAAGTGCTTGTATTTGTTTTAATATTGTCTTTTTTGATTTGCTCGGGACTTACGGTTGCAAAAAAAGATGAGTTTTTCAGTGATTATTGTTCACCGAGAAATACAAACACAATTAACGCAATTTTTTCTGTTTTGATATTTTTAAGCCACTCGGTTACATATATTGAGCTTGATGGTGTTCTGGATGCACCCTATTTTGAATTCAGAGCCTTTCACGGTCAGCTTGTAGTTGTGACATATCTTTTCTTTTCAGGCTTCGGTATTATGGAATCAATCAAGAAAAAAGGTACGCCTTATGTTAAGGCTATGCCTGTTAACAGATTCTTTAAGCTGTGGTATCATTTTGCGATAGTTATTCTTTTATACACAGTTGTTTCTGTTGGTATAGCAGGGAATAAATATTCTCTTTCCCGTTGGCTCCTTTCCTTCACGGGCTTTAAATCAATAGGCAACAGCAACTGGTATATGTTTGTTACCTTCAGCTTGTATATATTGGTAATCGTATCTTTTCTCATATTCAAAAAATCAAGAATATTGGCTTTTGCTTGCTTCGGAGCTTTATGCGTGGGCTTTGTTTTTGCGGAGAAAAAAGCAGGCCTTGGTGCAGCCTTTTATAACACCGCCCTCTGCTTCCCGTTGGGAATGTTCTTCTCCTTGATTAAGCCTTATATTGATAAAATATTTATGAAAAACGATATTTTCTGGTTTACGGGCTTTTCTGCAAGTGTAGTTTTGTTTGCTTATTTTTCGCAAAACAGAAATCAGAATTTCTTATTCTATGTTTTGTTTACATTCTTTGCATTGGCAGTAATTGTTCTTTTTATGATGAAGGTGAATATAAAAAATTCTGTTTTAGATTGGTTTGGTCAGCATATATTCAGCTTCTTTATTCTGCAAAGAATACCCATGATACTGTTAAAAAATTTCGGCTACAATAAAGAGGGTTATTTCTTCATTATAATAAGCTTTTTCGCAACAGTTTTCCTTTCGGTTGTATTTGATGCTTTCACAAATAAGCTTGACAGCATCATTTTTAAAAATAAAAAAGTATTAAAACAATGAAGGCTTAAGAGGTGCATATTTATGAAAAAATTAAAAGCGGCAGTTATTGGCGTTGGCGGTATTTCCAACGAGCATATTAACGGCTATATTAAAAATGAAAATGTTGATTTATATGCTTTTTGCGATATAAATGAAAAACAGCTTAAATATATGTCCGAAAAATACGGCGTTCCTGCAGAGCGTTGCTTTAGTGATAAAGACGAGATGCTTAAAGCTCTTCCGGAAATTGATATTGTCAGCGTTTGCACATGGAACTCTGCTCATGCAGAATGCACCATTGCCGCTCTTAATGCAGGTAAGGATGTTATCTGCGAAAAGCCTATGGCAATGAATACCAAAGAGGCTGAAGAAATGCTTGAAGCTGCAAAGAAAAACGGCAGACATCTTCAGATTGGTTTTGTTCGCCGTTACGGTAACGATGCTAATGTTATGCAG
>SVOP01000003.1 GCA_015066325.1 Oscillospiraceae bacterium | reverse complement strand
ACTTTTTCGAGAATTTGGCACAATAATAAAAATCTGCTGAACCGCAATTCAGCAGATTTTTATATTTATCTGTAATTTTTTATGTAGTGCTTATAGAAAGCCACAGCGTTACTGATTGCTTTCAAGGATATATTTTCATTCTCACTGTGAACGCTTGCGAACTGCTGTGCATCCATTTCAATCGGAGCAAATCTTATTACACAATCACAAATATCACTTAAATGCCTTGCATCAGTTCCTGCAGGGAGAATATATGCCGCACTTGCAACATTGGGGAAAATTTCTGCTATACATTCTCTTGTGTATGCAAAAGCAGGTTTTGTCATATCGGCAGGCTTATGATATTCATTATTCTCTCCGTCTGAAACTTCAACACCATATTTTTCTGCAACTTTCTTAATTGCTTCAATATCTTTTTTCAAATCCTCATCATTAACGCACCGAAGCATAGCTTTTGCAGTGCATTTTTTATCATCTCTCGAGCCTGAAATCTCGTTAAAGGAGCAAGATGTTCCAAGCATCGCCCCTGCTTGTGCATTAAGCTTTGGCATTGCCCATTTAAGAAGACCGCCAAAACACCAAAGATTACTGAAAAGAATCGTCATAATAAATGGTGTATAAGGACATAACCCCTCAAACATTGCTTTAACCTCAGGGTAAAGACGGCGAATGAAAATGTTTTTTGAATTAATCTCTGCTATAAAAGCAGCCATTCTTGCAACAGGTGTATTAACATTTGCCGCAAGACCAGTATGAGCATTCCCCTCTTCTGCAGTACATATAAGTCGATGAATTCCTTTTTCATGAACCGCCATCATAGCACATTTGCATTTCATTCCTGCAAGAGGCGGGTCAATTATTGCTCCGCCCTCATCAAGTATGGTTTCAAAAACTATACCCTGCTCTTCAAAATATTTAAGAGCAGTGGGGATTCCGTCGCCGGATATTTCTTCATTATGAGAAGAACCTATGTAAAGGTTGGTTTCGGGAACAAAACCATCTTTCAACAATTCCTCAAGAGCCTGAAACTCTGCAAAAAGAGGTGTTTTCGTATCAACTGCACCTCTGCCCCATAAAGCATCATCAAATATTTCACCGCAAAAACCCGGATGAAGCCACGCCCCCTTAACTTCTACAACATCGTGATGGGACATAACCATAATATTTCTGCTTTCATCCTTACCTTTAAGCTTATAAATCCAGCAGTCATCGGAAAAAATCATTTTCTCGCATTTCTCGTGAACCAAAGGAAAGAGTTTTTCAACTGTTTCTCTTAACTTTTTAAACTCCGTATCATTATACTCATCTTTTTTTGAAATGGTTTCGCAACGAATCATTTCACCTAATTTATGAGCATATTCAGTTTGCTCTTCTTTGGTTTTATGAATAATTTCATCTGTCAGCTTACGGGATTTTATTTTCACTTTAATTGCATTGAAAAGCAAAACAAAAATAAACAGCAAAAATGCCAAGCCTAATATTATAAAAGCATATTTCATTCTATCACCTGAATACATTTCTTTCCTAAATTATATCACCAACAAGAAATAAATCAAGATTATATACTTTTATATATTCTTGAAAAAGAACATAATATATGGTAGAATAATATGTTGCAAAGGAGAATGTTTTTTGATTAATAAATCTCAAAGAACAGAAGTTATTGAAAAATTACTTGATTTTGGAGTAGAAATCCCCTGCCCTGACGGAGTTATTATTGAAGAAAACATAAAAATCGGTAAAGGCACTCTTATTTTACCCAACACAATTATTCTGGGTAAAACTGAAATCGGAGAAAACTGTATAATCGGTCCTAATTCATATATCAGTGATACCATTATCGGCAAAAATACAAAACTCAATAACACTCAAAGCTTCAGTTCCCGAATCGGTTCAGGTGTTACAGCCGGACCTTTTGTTCACATTCGCCCTGACTGCATAATAGCGGATAATGTTCACATCGGTAACTTTGTTGAGGTGAAAAACTCAACTGTTGATGAGGGCAGTAAGCTTCCCCACCTTCTCTATGTTGGTGACTCTGATGTGGGCAAGGATGTTAACTTCGGTTGCGGTTGTGTAACGGTAAACTATAACGGAAAAAACAAATTCCGAACAACTGTCAAAGATGGTGCTTTTATCGGATGCAACACAAATCTTGTTGCTCCTGTTACCGTTGGTGAAAATGCTTTTACCGCCGCAGGCTCAACAATTACAGAAAATGTTCCTGATAATGCCCTTGCAGTTGCAAGAAGCAAACAAACAATAAAAGAAAATTGGGTAAATATAAAAAAACCATATAAACGACAACACAACGGAGAAAAAAATGTTTAACAAATTTAAAAAAGATGGTGGCAATTCCACCTATGATTATTTAGTTGTAGGTCTCGGAAACCCCGGCACAAAATACGAAACAACTCGCCATAACGCAGGATTTTTATTTATAACCTATTTAGAAGATAAATTAGGTTTCAAGGCAAAGAAGCTTAAATTTCACGCTCTTATAGGTGATGCTAAAATCGGAAGCAGCAAGGTTCTTTTTATGAAGCCTCAGACTATGATGAACAATAGTGGTACTGCGGTTTCCGAATGTGCAAAATTCTATAAAATTCCCGTAGAAAATATTATTGTTGTTTTTGATGACATTTCTTTAGAACCCGGTAAGCTTCGCATAAGAAGAAAAGGTTCTGCGGGAGGTCACAACGGAATAAAGAGCATTATTGCCCATTTAGGCTCGGAAAATTTTCCGAGAATTAAAATCGGCGTTGGCGCTAAACCTCACCCTGATTACGATTTAGCCGATTGGGTGCTTGCGAATTTTCCAAAGAAAGATATTCCTGCTGTAAGAAATGCCATTGAAGATGGCGCAGTTGCTCTCGAAATGCTCGTAAAGGGTGATTTCGAGGGTGCAATGTCCAAATACAATAGTTGAGGTTTTTATGTCAGGCTATAAACAACTTCTTCAGAATTCAACTCAATACCAAGATGTTGTAAGGTACATCGGTGCAGATATGTGTCCCTCGGGAATTGTGGGACTGCCCCCTGCACCGAAAGCACATCTTGTTTTTTCGCTTTGCGAGGAATTTTCTCGCAGAGCTATTGTTGTTTTGCCTGATGAAAGCAGTGCACGAAAATTCACCGCAGATATAAATGAATTAAACGGCAACAAAGAAATTGCAGGTTTCTACCCTGCAAGAGATTTCTCCTTTAACTCTTCACAGGGTCAGTCAAGAGAATATGAGCAACTAAGAATTAAAACCTTATGTTCTATTTTAAAAGGCGAATGTAAAATTGTTGTTTGCTCAGCAGAATCGGCTCTGCAACTGACAATTCCACCTAAAGAGCTTAAAAAGCGTACATTTAAAATAGATTTCAATACCGAAATTTCCACCGAAAAGGTTACGGAAACCCTCATTTCTGCAGGCTTTAAAAGAGCTGAAAGCGTTGAGGGTGCAGGGCAGTTTGCCGTTAGAGGCGGTATTATTGACTTTTTTCCGCCCGATTCTCCTCAACCTGTAAGAATTGAGCTTTGGGGAGATGAAGTAGACACAATTTCACTTTTCGATGTTTCCACCCAAAGAAGAACAGAGGGTCTTGATTTCTGTGAAATTACACCATCAACCGAAATCGTTTTTGATAATGAGGAAGGCTTAAAGAACAAAATTGAAGAGTTCATTTCGACAGTTTCGGGCAAAGGGTCAAAAAAGTCAAAAGAGCAGTTAAATCGAGATATTGAAATGTTAAATTCGGGAGTTAAACTGCAATCCGTTGATAAATATCTTTCCCTTGCCTATGAAACCCCTGCTTCAGTTTTTGATTATATGGATGATGCTTTCCTTTTTGTTTGCGAAAGTGCAGCTGTTAAAGATAAGGTTCAGAATTCTTCAAAGCTTCTTTTGCAGGAAATCAAAGCCCAGTTTGAAAGCGGTGTTTTAACAAAAGGACTTGACCGATTTTTCTTAACCTTCCCCGAATTACTTTTGATTTACGAAAAAAAGAAAGCAATTTATATAGATAACTTTACTCGTGGCAGCTTTGATACCCCAGTTAAAAGTCTTACAACCTTTAATGTTCAGCAAAATCCTCTCTGGAACGGCTCGTTAGAGGTTCTTCTTGATGATTTAAAGCCATCACTTTCAAAAAAAGAAACCTGCATCATTCTTGCAGGTACGGAAAAAAGTGCAAATTCACTTGTTGAAGCTTTGGAAACAGAAGATATTAAGGCAATGTTTTTTCCTGTTCCGCCTGCACAATTTCCTAAAAATACAGTAAGTATATTATCGGGCGGTTTATCGGGTGGCTTCCGTTATCCAAGTGAGAAATTCAACATTATTTCTTACGGCAAAGGCGTTCATAAATCCACTCAAAAGAGAAAAAAGAACTACAAAGCCGCTGATGCAATTCAAAGCCTTGAAGAGCTGTCCCGTGGCGATTATGTTGTTCATTCAGTTCACGGTATCGGTATTTTTGATGGTATTCAGAAATTAGAGGTTTCAGGACTTACCAAGGATTTCATAAAAATCACCTACGCAAAGGGAGACGCTTTATACGTTCCCGTTACTCAGCTTGACCTTGTTTCAAAATATATCGGTCCCAAGGACGATACAAAAACACTCAAGCTTTCCCGTTTAGGCGGTAATGATTGGGAGAAAATGAAAGCCCGTGTCAAAGCCTCTGCCAAAAATATGGCAAAAGAGCTTATCGAGCTTTATTCAAAGAGAATGAAAACTGCAGGCTTTGCTTTCTCGCCTGATATTGATATGCAAAACGACTTTGAAAGGCGTTTTGAGTATGAAGAAACCGAAGACCAGCTTCGCAGCATCAATGAAATAAAAAAGGATATGGAAAAGCCGCACCCAATGGACAGACTTCTTTGCGGTGACGTTGGCTTCGGCAAAACCGAGGTTGCATTGAGAGCAGCATTCAAATGTATTGCAGACGGCAAGCAATGTGCAATTCTTGTTCCCACAACAATTCTTGCCCTTCAGCATTACAACACTATTCTCCGCCGTTTTGAAGGCTTCCCAATTGAAGCGGATATGCTTTCACGTTTCAGAACACCAAAAGAGCAAACAAGAATTATCAAAGCTCTGAAACGAGGAGCTATTGATATAATTGTAGGTACGCACCGCCTTATTTCAAAAGATATTGTTTTTAAGGATTTAGGGCTTATAATCGTTGACGAAGAGCAAAGATTCGGCGTTGGTCAGAAAGAAAAATTAAAGGAAATGTATCCCGATGTTGACTGCCTTACCCTTTCTGCAACCCCCATTCCCCGAACAATGAATATGGCGATGTCGGGCATTCGTGATATGTCCGTAATTGAAGAAGCTCCTCAGGACCGCTTCCCCGTTCAGACCTATGTTTTAGAGCACGATTGGGAAGTTATCACAGAAGCTATGGCAAAGGAAATCCGCCGTGGCGGTCAGGTTTATTACCTTCACAATAAGGTTAACACCATTGATAAAACTGCCGCAACAATTCACGAATTTTTACCCGATGCCAATATCGGAATTGCTCACGGTAAAATGAGCGAGGATGAGCTTTCGGAAGTATGGCGACAGCTTTTAGAGGGTGAAATTGATATATTGGTCTGCACAACCATTATTGAAACAGGTGTTGATGTACCAAATGCTAACACTTTGATAATTGAGAATGCAGACCATTTAGGACTTGCACAGCTCCATCAGATAAGAGGTCGTGTTGGTCGTTCTGCAAGGCGTGGCTTTGCTTATCTTACCTTTAACCGCAACCGAGAGTTAACGGAAATTGCTCAAAAGAGGCTTACTGCTATCCGTGAATATACCGAATTCGGTTCAGGCTTTAAAATCGCTATGCGTGACCTTGAAATCCGAGGTGCAGGTAACCTTTTGGGTTCAGAGCAACACGGACACATGGAAGCAGTTGGTTACGATATGTATATGAAGCTCCTTTCCGAAGCAGTTATAGAGGAAAAAGGCGAAGATATTAAAACCAATCAAAAAGAATGCCTTATTGATATTCGAATTGATGCACACATTCCCGAAACCTATATTGAAAGCCTGCCTCAAAGACTTTCAATTTATAAGAGAATCGCAGATATAAAAACTGAGGAGGATGCTTCCGATGTTATTGACGAGCTTATTGACCGTTTCGGTGAACCGCCCGCAGGTGTTGAGGGGCTTGTCAAGGTTGCGCTTTTAAGAAATACTGCTGCAGGTTTAGGTGTTTATGAAATCGGGCAGAATAACAACAGTCTGCTTTTGTATGTTGAAGAAATTGATATGCAAAAAGTGGCTCGCCTTGTTAAAGGAATGAGAGGAAGAATTCTTGTTTCAAGAGGTCCGAAGCCCTATATAACAGTAAAAAAATCAAGCGGTCAATCACCACTTGATACATTAGAAGAAGCATTTAATTTGTTGAAAAGCGAGGAAGAAAAAAATGACATTTGAATATAAGCCTCAGGGCGTTTGCTCAAGAAATCTCACCTTTGATATTGAAGACGGCATTGTTAAAAATGTTAAGTTTCAAGGTGGTTGCCATGGTAACCTTCAGGGAATTGCCGCTCTTTGCGAGGGAAAGCCCGTTGAAGAAATAATTAATGCAGTTGCAGGAATCCGTTGCGGCTTTAAATCTACATCCTGCCCCGACCAGCTTGCTAAGGCACTTAAAAATGCACTTGAAAGTGAGGGAAAATAAAATGAAATATCTTATTTTAATTGCCGATATTGATGAATTTAACCCTTGCAAAAATAGCTTGGGTGAGCTTGTAAAAAAAGAATATAAAATCAAGCATATGCCCGCTTTTGACTTTTCATATAACAACCACGACTGCACAGTAGTTTGCTTCGGTATAGGCAAGGTTAATGCAGCCTTAGGTGCAGCGCTTGGTCTTAATTATGATAGCTTTGACGGAGTTATCAACACAGGCTGGAGCGGTGCAGTTTCAGGTGTATTTAAAGGTGACATTATTGTTTCCGATTCCTGCGTTGAATGTGACTTTGACTTGACCCCCATCGGCAGACTCCCCGGTCAGAAGCCCGGTCAGGAGGATTACATATATAAATGTGATAACGACCTTTATAAAGCTGCTTCTTCTGTTGAAGGCTTCAAGCACGGAAACCTTGGTACAGGCGATTTCTTCCTTACAAACAAAGAGTTAGGACAGAAATATAAAAAAATATTCAATATAAATGCTTTTGATATGGAAAGCGGTGCTTTAGGTGCAGTTTGTTATCTTCTGAATGTGCCCTTTGTAAGCATAAGAAAAATTTCCGATAATGCAGATGATGTTTCAGTTGGCGAATATACAAATTCCGTTGTTTCCGATGTTACTGCTTTTTCTGATATTGTTTTGAAGGTTCTTGAAAAACTGTAAATATTCGCCGGCTACCAGTCGCCAGCAAATAGCAAATAGCGATTAGATGCCAGATACCGGATGCCAGATGCCAGAACTTCGCAAGGAGTAAAAAAGAACCATAAGTTTTTTGTATTTTAAGCCTTCCTTCAAAGGAAGGTGGCACGGAAAATTTTGATTTTTCGTGACGTAAGGTTCTTTGTTGCAAAGCAACATTTCACCGCAATGTGAAACTATAACAAACTAAATGTTTTAAATTTATATGTTCAGATAGGCCGTATTATTTTTGCTTTCTGATATTGGTATTTTTAGTGTTATTCTGCTACAAAGAAAATAAAACCGGCGTTGTGTTCTTACAAACGCAACGCCTATTTCATGCACAGATTTTTCAGGCAATTCACGGACGACAAAAGGCTTTCTCGTCGCCACCTGAAAAAACACCGCTGACGGCATAGTGCTTGTTTACCTCATACTATGCTCATCAACGGTTTTTTGTTAATAAATTTCTCGGATTAAGATGCAGAAGGCAGATTTGGTGAGCGACCGCGTACAAAGGTACGCCGAGTGAACCAAATCAACTTATGCGCTTAATCAATCGTCGAACTTGGAAATGAATGCGCGTGTTCGCTCTGATTTCGGATTATCGAAAACCTCTTCGGGTGTGCCCTCTTCGGCAATAACGCCATCATCCATAAAGATAACCTTTGTGGAAACAGCCTTTGCAAAGGACATTTCGTGAGTAACAATTACCATTGTGGTTTTCTCTTCTGCAAGACCTTTGATAACCTTAAGGATTTCACCTGTAAGCTCAGGGTCAAGGGCAGATGTAGGCTCATCGAAGAAAAGAACCTTTGGTTCGAGCATCAACGCTCTTGCAATTGAAACTCGTTGCTTCTGACCGCCTGAAAGCTCACAAGGGTAGTTTTCCAATTTATCGGAAAGACCAACTTTACGAAGAATTTCTTTTGCTTTTTCAACAATTTCATCGTGGATTTGTTTTTTATTATGCTTATAATCTTCTCTTTCTTTTGCAAGTAATTCCGCCGCAAGAGTTACATTTTTAAGCACATTATATTGGGGAAAAAGGTGAAAATCCTGAAAAACAAGACCGATAAGAAGCTGGCGTTTTCTTTTTTCGGTGGCATTTTCCTTTTTCTGTGTGCCGTCAAAGAAAACCTCATCGTCAACTGCTATATAACCACTGTCAGCAGTTTCAAGCTGATTTATACAACGAAGAATAGTTGTTTTACCGCTACCGGATGAGCCGATAATGCTCAAAACCTCGCCCTCTTCAAGATTGAAGCTGACACCCTTTAAAACTCTGGTCTTTCCAAAGCTTTTCATTAAATCCTTAACTTCAAGTACAGACATTGTAAAAGCTCCTTTCGACCTTAAATTTTATAATAATCAAGCTTCTTCTCGATTTTGCCAAAAACAACCGTAAGAAGACCATTAAATACAAGATAGAAAACTCCTGTTGTGAGCAACGGCCACAAAATTCCGCTTGATTTGATAAACGCCTGTCCTGCCCAGATAAGTTCATAAACCGAAATAACTCTTGCAAGAGATGTATCTTTAACAAGTGTAATAATTTCGTTGCTCATTGGGGGTATAATTCTCTTAACAACCTGCATAAGTACAATTTTAAAGAAAATCTGCGACTTTGTCATACCGAGAACCTGACCGGCTTCATACTGACCTTTAGGAATACTTTCAATACCGCCTCTGAAAATTTCAGAAAAATAGCAAGCGTAATTTATTACAAAGGAAATAATAACCGCAACAAACCTATCCATAACAGCCCAGGTTGAAAGCCATTCTATAAAGAAATTTGTTGTACCGTTGGCAATCATTTCATTTGCCCATGTACTAAGAAGACCTGGACCATAAAAAATGATTATCAATTGAAGCATAAGAGGTGTTCCTCTTATTACCCAGACAATAAATTTAGAAACATATTTTAATGGTAAGAATTTGCTCATTGAACCAAAGCTTATAACAAGCCCCAGAGGAATTGCCAACAACAATGTCAGTGCAAATATTTCAAGAGAAACTCCAAACCCTTCAAATAATGATTTTATAATTTCAATTACAGGCATTCTAAAAAACCTTTCTCATTTTAACAACACTCAAGGCAGAGCACTCATTCAAGCACTCTGCCACAAGCAGTCAGTATATTTAATACAAATTATTTTACAAGAGTAAGCTCGTATTTTTTAGCAAGAGCATCGAGTGTGCCGTCTGCCATAAATTTATCCATAATCTTATTGATTTCTGTGCAAGTATCAGAATTCAATCTGCAACCGATACCATATTCTTCTTCTGTAAGAGAGCCTGTTTTGGTAAGAGTTTCGTAGCTTGTGCCTTCACCTGTCATAGCGTCTGCCATTGTAATGTCAATAACACAAACATCTGCAGCACCTGATTTAACCTCAAGAAGAGCATCAGACTGAGCAGCAACTTCAGTTACATTAGCACAATCAGCAACACAAGCAGCACCTGCTGAACCTGTTTCAACAGCAATAGTTGCATCTTTAATAGATTCGAGGTCAACATATTTTTCAGCATTTTCTGCTTTTGTAACGATAACCTGTGCATTAATTACATAAGGATCTGAAATTGACATGGATTTTTTAAGGTCATCTGTAATTGTCATACCATTCCAAACAACGTCAATAGCCTTTGAATTGAGTTCGTTTACTTTCTGATCCCAATCGGAAAGAACAAAGAATTCAGCTTTAACGCCAAGTTCTTTACAAACAAGTTCTGCAAACTCTGTATCAAAACCTGTCCATTCATCTGCTTCATCCTTGTAGTTCATAGGTGCATAGTCGGTGATACCGATAATCATTGTGCCCTTATCCTTGATATATGCAAGGTCTGATGTTGCAGCTGCATTTGTTGTACCTTCAGTTGTTGTATCGTTATCACCGTTACCGCCACAAGCAGCAAATGCGCAAACGATACCGAGAACGAGAACAATGCTCATTACGATAGCTAATACTTTTTTCATGATAATTTCCTCCATAGGTGAAATTTTATTGTGGGGTTATTTTAGCACTTTAGCGTAATAAAGTAAAGTCTTTTTTATCAAATTCTTTTATTTTGTAGGTTTTGCTATAGACCTCCACACAATATCACATTCTTTTATGCAACTTCACCACTTTAACACGCTAAAGTGGACTAAAAATATAAATCGGCATATATTCTCATTGTAAAAAGCCTGATTTTATGCTAAAATACTTTTATAAATCTGACGAGGTTTTTATATGAATAATTTTGAAAATTCAATCAATATCAATAATCTTATTTCCGAGCTTGACTATATTTTAAGCAGAAATGATTATAACTCCGCCCGTAACTTTCTTGAGAATTGGGTGGCGATTACTCAAAATCAGAATGATAATAAATCTTTATTTTCTCTGTGCAACGAATGTATCGGTCTTTACAGAAAAATCGGTGATAAAGAGAATTGCTACAAATATTGTCAAAAAGCTCTTGATTTATTAAAGGTATTAAATATTGAAAGCACAGTAACAGGTGCAACGGCTTTTTTAAACTGCGGTACAGCTTACAAGGCTTTCGGTGAAGCAGAAAAAAGTGTTTCTTACTTTGAAAAAGCTGTCACTTTGTATGAAACTCTTTTACCTGAAAATGACCCTAAACTTGCCGGACTTTACAATAACTTTGCCCTTTCGCTTGTTGATTTAAAAGAATACGAAAAAGCCTTGATGCTTTATGAAAAAGCAATAAAAGTATTGGAACAAAATCCACAATTTAATTTAGAACAAGCGGTTAGCTATCTTAATATGGCAAACGCCGTTGAAGCTCAAAAGGGACTTGAAAATGCCTGCGAAGAAATTGACGTTTTGTTAGATAAAGCAGAAAAGGTGCTTGATGAAAACTACTCTGAAACAGACGGCAACTATGCTTTTGTCTGCGAAAAATGTGCATCTACATTCGGCTATTACGGCAGATTTTTTTACGAAAATGAATTAAAAGAGAGTGCGAGGAAGATTTATGAAAGGTCTTGAGCTTTCAAAAAAATATTATGAAGAATTCGGCAAAACTATGCTTGAGGAACAGTTTCCTGAAATAGCGCATTTAATTGCGGTTGGTCTTGTAGGCAGTGGCTCAGACTGCTATGGCTACGATGACGATATTTCACACGACCATGATTTTGAGCCCGGCTTTTGCTTGTTTCTTCCTGATGAAAGCATTATTGATGAGAAAACCTTTTTCAATTTGGAAAGAGCATACAGTAAACTCCCAAAGGAATTCTACGGATATAAGCGAAGCCTTGTGAAGCCTGTGGGCGGTAGCAGAAACGGCGTTTTCAGAACCAAGGATTTTTACAATAAAAAAATCGGCTCACCAAATGGTGAACTGACTTACGAACAATGGTTTTCTCTTCCCGATTACGCTTTGGCAGAAGCAACCAACGGAGAGGTTTTCAAGGATGATTTTGGTGAATTCTCAGAAATACGCAACAAGCTTCTTAATATGCCTGACGATATTTTTCTCAAAAAGCTTGCAGGAAATCTCTTAATAATGGCACAAAGCGGTCAGTATAATTATCCTCGAATTATAAATCGAGATGAAACCGCATCTGCCCAGCTTGCTCTTTTTGAATTTTCAAATGCCGCTATGAAATGCTATTTTCTTTTAAATGGGAAATACCTTCCCTATTACAAATGGCAATTCAGAGCCTTAAGAGAATTACCAAACGGTGAATTTATTGCAGATTCTCTTGAGTTTCTTATTTCAACAGATAATTCAGTTGATAATGCCAACATAAAAAATGAAATAATAAATAGCGTTG
This sequence comes from Oscillospiraceae bacterium, assembly GCA_015066325.1. Lineage (GTDB taxonomy): Bacteria > Bacillota > Clostridia > Oscillospirales > Acutalibacteraceae > DTU089. Next base: position 33,149 of record SVOP01000003.1, on the reverse strand, counting down.
CTGAAGAAATAATCGGTATTTTAAAGAAAAAAGAAATAACGAAAGCCACATGCAATGACTTAGAAAAGCACGCCTATTCAGTAAATGATTCTATTAAGGATGGCAATTTAAGAAACACTCATATACTTTCAGGAATATAAAAAAATGGTTCGGAATTAATTTCCGAACCATTTTTCAATTATAAACCTTTAAAGAAATTAACAATGAAATTATAAATCGTTGAGAAAAGCTTTTCAATTGTATAGAAGAAATCATAGTTATCTCTTCCGCCCATTTCGCCCAACTGAGAACCATCTCTGTTAGCAAGTTCACTTGATGTGAGGTTATAAGTTTCGTATGTTGTAAGGTCAGCCTCATCAAGCTCAATAACTCTCGCACCCTGATACATATTGTTATAGTATGAATTATATGTGCAACCGGGAGTCTGAATAAGGTCCATACCGCCACAATCTGCAACAAAGTTGTTTACATGGTCGTGACCAACAACAAGACCAAGAACGTCGCCACCTGCAAGCATCGCATCCCATTGACCATCGTTACCGTAGCTGGGACAGCTCTTCTCAAAAATGTAGCCGTCATATTTAGTAATATCTGGAATAGGAGTATAAACAGTGCCGTCGGAGAAATTGATAGTAGCCTCACCGAGAGCAATAGCACCCTCATAGAAAATCATTTCAACGGGTTCCTGAGGAATAATGTGCTGGAAAGCCATAGCAGGAACAACCTCACCACCGTTTTCTGCAGCTAAAGCGTCGCGGGTTGTGTTGTACCATTCAATCTGGTCAGCGTGAACATGGTCATAACCAAGCCATTTGCCGTTTTCATCATGAATGCTTCCGCCGCTGTCAAAGCACCATACATTAAATGCAACCTTGCTTCCGTCACTTGAAAGAATAGGAACATTATGTGTTGCACAGCCATGAAGCTCGGGGTCTGCATCATATGCCAAACATTCAGAATATTTCTGGTATGCTGCAAGCTGGTCTTCCTTAACCATACCGCCTTCATCATCGTGGTTACCGAAAACAAATGTAAAGGGAATATCCCTCTCATCAAGAGGTGCAATCATCTCATCAATTGCTCTTATATCCTCACCGACAACGTTGTCACCAACGAAAACAACAAGGTCAGGTGCGCAGAAATCGAGAGCTTCACTGATAAACTGAAGCACATCGGGTTCCATAGGATAATCATCCTGAACGTCTGCAAGACAAAGGATTTTAAACTTGCCGTTTGAATTAAACTGAAGCTTTGCATCATCCTTGTATCCTGCAAAACTCATTGTTACAAGTGAGAAAAGCATTGTGATTGCAAGAACAACAGAAATAACTTTTTTCATTTTTATATCTCCTTTTCAGCTTTATAAATATATAGTATATTCTTATTTCCTCAATTTGTCAAATTTTGTATAAGAGCCTTATAGTGTCTGCCCTTTTCTTCAAAATTTTTATAGTAATTATAGCTTGCTGCAGCAGGTGAGAACAAACAGCTTTTACCTTTTTCGGTTATTTCGGAACACTTTTTAACAGCATCCTCCATATCTTTGGCACAAATCATATTTTTATTTACACCCTTTTCATTGAGGGTGTTTATTATATTATGACCTGTTTCGGGAAGACCCACCAAATTTGGAATATTGCATTCAGACAAAAACTCTATAAAGTCGGTATAATCAATACCTCTGTCAAGGCCGCCGAAAAGAAGAGTATCAACGTTGCCAAGTGCCTTGACCGCCCCCATAACCGCAGTTGGAATGGTTGCAATACTGTCATTGTACCAATTGATGCCGTTTATAACACCAACATACTCCATTCTGTGCTCAATTCCGCCGAAGGATTTTATTGCATTTCTAACCGCATCATCGCTTACACCGAAAATCCTTGCAGCTGCTAAAGCATAGGCAATATCCTGACGGTTATGCTCACCCTTAAGGTGCACTGTGGATTGCCACAGCTCATTAACGAAAGCATCATTTTTTGCATCTGTAAATGTTACGGGTCTACCATTCCCTTTAAGAACCGTTTTCCAATCAACAACACCCTCAAGGTCTTGCTCAGGATTATAAATCAAATAGTCTGTTTCCTTTTGATGAAGTGCAATATTAAGCTTCGCCTCAACATAACCTTTAAAGCCTGTTTTATAGTGATCGAGATGCTCCTGATAAATATTCACAAGAACAGCTACATGAGGGGATGCCTTTGTAAACTCAAGCTGGTGAGAGGACATTTCAATAACTGCCACAAGGCTCTCATCCTCATCTGCTTTCTCGAAAACGGGAACACCTATATTACCTATAAGGCAAGTGTTCAATCCGCCCGCTTTGAGCATTTCGTATATAAGCGTGGAGGTTGTTGTTTTACCTTTTGAGCCGGTAATTCCCACAACAGTAGGCTTGCAAAAACGCAGGAACATATCTGTCTGGCAGGTAATTTCAGTAGTTTCGGGATAAACAACATCATCCAAAAAAGCAATGCCAGGGCTTTTGAAAACAATATCATAATCTCCCAGAGAGTTTAAATAATCCTCTCCCGAAATCACATTTATGTTCTCATCATCACTCTCAAACCCGTTTTTATCAGCAATTGTGAGGTGCTTTTCGGGCAGATGCTTTCTGATATAGGAAAGGGTCGATTTACCCTCTCTCCCCATACCGAGAATCAGAACTTTTTTATCTTTTATATATTGAATTATTTGGGACATAGCCGTAATCATTCACCTATTTCATCATAAAATGCGAAATTCTTTTTACCGTGTTTTTTCACATAATACATGGCCTTATCAGCTTTTTCATAAAGCTCTGTATAAGTTTTTGCATCAGCAGGGAATTTTGCAATACCAATACTGCAGGAAATTTCTTCTTCAGGTGCAGCATCAAGACGGATGCTGTTACAAATTGTTTGAATCTGAGTTGCTTTCTCCTCAAGATAGTGGTTATTATCACCAACACCACTCAAATAAATAACAAATTCTTCTCCGCCAACTCTGCCTAAAACGTCAGTTGTTCTGAAAGAAAGTGAAAGCTTACCTGTAAATTCTTTAAGGAAAATGTCGCCCACACGGTGACCGTATGTATCGTTAAGCTTTTTGAAATCGTCGATATCAAAAATAAATAAGGCTCCATTTTCATCCTCTTCTCTTATAAGCTCGTTAACCTTAAGGGTTGTGGAAAGCTTATTGAGGAAGCCTGTAAGCTGGTCTGTTTCTGCCTGTGCTATAAGTCTGTTCTTTTCTTTTTTCTCTTTATCAACATCGGTAAGATTACCAACGAACTGAACGGCATTGTCATTTTCATCAAAAATCACAAAGAATTTAATTCTATGCCACACAGCATCGCCTCGATTATTGATAATACGTGCATCAAAAGTATTTTTCTTCTGACCTGAAAGAGCATTACTTAAAGCACCGATAAAAGCAGGAACATCTCTGTGGTCGAGAATATCACCATATGTCATATTTTCGATTGCATTTTCAATTCTTGTTCTTGTGCCCATTGAACGAAGAATTTTTGATGAAGCTTCAAAAACATCGTTTGCAACATCATAAGTAAAGAAAATATTATCTGAAAGCTCCTCCATAATTTCGTAGCGTTTCTTTTCTTTTTCTTGTTGGAGCTGGATTTTTTTCAAATTCGTTATATCCGTCAGGCTGCAAATAAAAGTTTGCTCCCCTTTTGAAGCATTGCTGGGTTTACGGGTGGTAATAAGAACCCATGCCTGCTCTCCGCCTTTTTTGTTAATTCTGCATTCGAATTTCAAAACCTCACCGGGAGCATAATCCCCGTTTATTTTTGTAACAATAGTCATAAAATCTCTTTCGTGGAAAAGATTGAGACGAACATCTTCACCAAGCTTTTCATATTCATCTCTTGTGTAACCGAATATTTCAAAAAAACCGTTGTTAGTGTAATCAAGACGAACTCCATCGGGATGAGGTGAAACTATAGCAATACCTGCAACAGTTTCCTGAAGCAAGGTTTCAAGCTGTTCTCTCTCTAATGATTCTTCATATTCGCCGCCGATTCTTCTCATATTATCCCTCTTTCGTAAAAAAGTATAAGACTCCTTGTATAATATATCATAAACATTCATATTTAACAAGGATTTTTCAAAAAGACTTGAATAAACGTATTAATTTGTATATAATTCATAATTGAAATAATATGCAAACAAAATACTAAATATATCATTGGAGAACAATATGCTCGAATTAAAAAACATTTCATTTAACGTGTCCGATGAGCTGGGAGAAAAAGAAATACTTACAGATGTTTCTCTCACTCTTGAGGACGGAAAATTTCTTGTGGTGACAGGCCCCAACGGTGGCGGTAAATCCACCCTTGCAAAAATTATAATGGGTATTCAGAAGCCAACGGGCGGTCAGATTCTCTGGAATGGCATCGATATTACCAATATGTCCATAACAGAAAGAGCAAGGCTTGGTATCGGCTATGCTTTTCAGCATCCACCTCGTTTCAAAGGGCTTTCTGTCCGCGGACTTTTAAGCCTTGCTCACGGAGAAGATTTGCCCGAGGATCAATGCTGTGCTTACCTTACAAACGTTGGTCTTTGCTCAAAGGATTACCTTAACCGCGAGGTTGACTCCTCTCTTTCCGGCGGTGAAATAAAAAGAATTGAAATTGCAACTCTTATGGCAAGAGATCTAAAACTCGCAATTTATGATGAGCCTGAAGCAGGTATTGACTTATGGAGCTTCAATATGCTTGTTGAAAGCTTTAAGGGTATTTCCAAAAAGCGCAAAGAAAGTATGATAATTATTTCCCATCAGGAAAGAATTATGAAAATAGCAGATGAAATTGCAGTTATTGCAAATGGTGTTGTTTCAAAGAAAGGGCCGGCGGAAGAACTCTTCCCTGAGCTTATGTCACAATTTGACAACACCTGCACATTCAGATAAAGGAATTAACAGAAATGAATAATACAGATAAACGTATGCTTGAAGCCGTTGCAGATTTGCACGAAATTCCCCAGGGTGCTTTCAGCTTAAGAAAAAATGGTGAAAGTGCAGAGAGACGTTCAAGCGCCAATATTATAATTGAACCTAAAAAAGATAAGCCCGGTATTGATATAACCGTAAAAGCAGGAACCAAAAACGAAAGCGTTCATATTCCCGTTATAATTACTGAAGCAGGTATTAATGACCTTGTTTACAATGATTTCTATATTGAAGAGGATGCAGATGTTCTTATCGTTGCAGGTTGCGGTATTCATAACTCGGGTGACCAAAGCAGCGAACACGACGGTATCCACCGTTTCCATATCGGCAAGAACGCTCATATAAAATATGTTGAAAAGCATTATGGTGAGGGCGACGGCAAGGGTGAAAGGATACTCAATCCCAAAACAGAAATTTTCATGGATGCGAATTCCTTCTGTGAAATGGAAAGCGTTCAGATAAAAGGAGTTGACTCCACAAAACGTGATACCTTTGCAAAATTAGAGGCAGGGGCTCGTCTTGTTATTCTTGAAAAGCTTATGACTCACGGCAATCAGATTGCTCATTCCGATATGGTTATTGAGCTCAACGGTGAAGAGGCTTCTTCACAGATTATCTCCCGCTCCGTTGCAAAGGACAATTCTGAGCAGGTTTTCTACCCTCGTGCAGTTGGTAATGCAAAATGTAAAGCCCATGTTCAATGCGACTCAATTATTATGGGCAACGCTCATATCCGTTCAATTCCCGAAATTGCAGCAAACCATTGTGAAGCAAATATCGTTCATGAAGCTGCTATCGGCAGGATAAATAACGACCAGCTTTTAAAGCTTCAGACCCTCGGCAAAACCGAAGAAGAAGCAGAAGAAATTATTATTAACTGTTTCTTAAGCTAATTTAAATTTATTAAGTATTTCAGGTGATAAATATGAAAAAAGTTTTAGCGTTTGACTTTGGTGCATCAAGCGGCAGAGCAATTCTCGGTATATTTGACGGCGAAAAAATTGAGCTTCAGGAGGTTCATCGTTTTTCCAATGACCCTGTTAAAATCAACGGCACTGTTTATTGGGATGTTCAAAGACTTTTCTTTGAAATCAAGCAGGGTATTCTCAAAGCAAAGGAAGCAGGAGGATTTGACTCCATCGGTATTGATACCTGGGGGGTTGACTTCGGTCTTCTTCGTAAAGACGGTACTTTAGTTGAAAACCCTGTTCATTATCGTGATGCACGAAATGACGGTATGGTTGAAAAAGCAACCAAATATATGTCAAAGGAAAGAATGTATGATATTACAGGAATTCAGTTTATGGATTTCAACACTATCTTCCAGCTTCTTTCCCTTAAAGAAAACCGTCCCTACATATTAGAAGAGGCTGACAAGCTTCTCTTTATGCCCGATCTGCTTAACTATATGCTTTCAGGAGTTAAATCCACTGAGTATTCTATTGCTACCACCTCACAGATGGTTGATTTAAAAACAAATGATTGGTCAGAGGAAATTCTTGACACATTCGGCATCAATAAAAATCTTCTTACAGATATTGCACCCACAGGTGCGGTTATAGGTCAGCTTTCCGATGAAATATGCGAAGAGCTTGGTGTTCCCAAAGCAGATATTGTAAGCGTTGCGGCACATGATACTCAAAGTGCAATCACCGCAACACCTTGTGAATTTGATGATTTTGCATTTATCAGCTGCGGAACCTGGTCCTTATTCGGCACAGAGGTTAAAGAACCTATCATTAATGAAGCATCTAAAAAGCTTAATGTTACAAATGAAGGTGGCTATGATTATACCACCGCTTTCTTAAAAAATATTTGCGGACTCTGGCTTATTCAGGAAAGCCGCCGTCAGTGGATTCGCGAGGGCACAGAATATTCTTATGCGGAGCTTGAAAAGCTTGCACTTGAATGCGAACCCTTTAAATGCTTTATCGACCCTGATGCTCCCGAATTTGCACCTATGGGAAATCTTCCTCGCAGAGTTAAAGAATACTGCGAAAAAACAGGTCAGTATGTACCACAAACAGTGGGCGAAATTATTCGTTGTATTTATGAGAGCCTTGCTCTTAAATACCGCTATACATTTGACGGAATTAAAGAATGCACAGGCAAGGATTATGACAGAATTCATGTTATGGGTGGCGGAACTAAAGATAAGCTTCTTCTTCAGATGACAGCTCAAAGCTGTAATGTGAAAGTATTCGGCGGTCCCATTGAGGCTACTGCTTTAGGTAATGTTGCAATTCAGCTTATGTCAACAGGCGCAATCAAGGACATTAAGGAAGCAAGAAAAATAATTGCAAAAGGCGAAAATCTTAAGCTCTACGAACCTGTAGACAATGCAGACTGGGAAAAAGCATACGAAGATTTCAAAAATATTATTAATAAATAATTGGGGAGACTTCTTTTATGACGGCTTCACCATATTTAGAAACCAAAAATATTCAATATGTTATTGATACAGCAGAGCTGGTGCTTAACTCTTCAAAGGATCGGCGGGCAGGCTCTGTGGGAGAAGAACAGGCACAACACATTTTTATGAATGAATTGAAAAAATTCTGCGATGAGACTCATGAAGAGCAGTTCAGAACTCATCCCGGTGCAGGTACATTGGCAGAAAAGGTGTTGTGTGCCCTTTTAACCCTTTGTGTATTTCTTTTTTATTCTGCAGTAAATACCGGCTCTGTTTTCACTGCATCAATCATCCTTTTAACAAGCCTTGTTATATTTTGTATTTTTTCATATAAATTCATTTTTGACGGCACAAAGCTTGATTTTATCACACCTGCTAAAATGAGCAAAAATCTTTCAGGTGTTCGTTACAGTCGGGGAGAAACCTTAAACAGAGTTGTGCTTGTTGCCCGCTCAGATGCACCACAAAGTATGCGAGCACACCTTAACGGCAGTAAATCGCCCTTTATTTTAAGTGTGTGCTCACTTATCGGAAACACCATTCTCTTTTGCAGCGGACTTCTGTTTTTGTTTTCAGGCGCACCGCAAAAAACAGGATTCTTCACATTTTTATCAATTATATGCTTGGGTTTTGTACCATTTTATATTATGTCAATTTTCCTTATAAACAATCATAAAGTGGCATCCGGCATCAGTTCAAGCATTATTCCCTCTTCAATTCTTTTAAGCGTTATAAAGCAATTGCATGATAACTCCTTCAGATATGAAAAAACCGAAATTTGTTGTCTTATAGTGGGTAGTGAATACTCCTCTCGTGCCGGTGCTTATAATTTCGCTAAAAAGCATAAAAGACTATACAAAGATATTCCCACAGTATTTATCCCTCTTGAAGAAATCACCACCTCAAGAAAGCTTTCTGTGTTTTTCAAGGACGGAAGTGGTACAAAAGGCAGCTCTGAAGTTGCTTCGGTTATAGGCGAAGCGGCAGAAAATCTTAACATAAATATACAAAAAGAAACCTCTCTTTTAGGGTCAAGCTCTTATACACCTTTTGCAAAAAATGACTTTCCGGCTTGTTCTTTAGGCACGTCCAAAAAGCATATATCAAAAACCATTTCCGCAAACTCAGACAAATTGCAGAATGTAAGCAGAAAAGCAATTGCCGATGTTGGCGGACTTATTATAGAAACCCTGAATTATTATGATGGATGAGGTAATATTATGGCAAAAATTTTAAATTCAACAGTAAAAAATATTCCTTGGCAGGATAAGCCCGAAAATTGCACAGACCCGGTCTGGAGATATACAGAAAATCCCATTATTGACCGTTCATTTGTTAAAGAAGCCAACAGCATTTTTAACTCCGCAGTAGTTCCCTACGGCAACGGCTTTGCAGGTGTTTTCAGAATGGACGATATCACCCGTGAACAATATCTTGTTACAGGCTTCAGTGATGACGGTATTCATTGGAAATTAAATGATGAAAAAATCTTCCGTGGTTATGACCCCCGTCTTTGTGAAATTGACGGCAAATACTATCTTTCCTGGGTTTGCCATACTGACAGAGGCACCTCAATCGGTATTGCCGCAACAACTGATTTTGAAAATTGGGAAAGATACGAGAACGCTGTTCTTCCCGTTTCAAGAAACGGTGTGCTTTTCCCGAGAAAAGTTAATGGTGAATATATGATTTTCACCCGTCCTTGCGACAAAGGTCATACACCTTACGGTGATATTTTCTTAAGCCACAGTCCTGACCTCACTTATTGGGGAAAGCATCGCTTTGTTATTAAACCAGAACAGAACTGGGAAATGACAAAGGTTGGTGCAGGCCCCACACCCATTGAAACAGACGAAGGGTGGCTTTGCTTCTATCACGGTGTTATCACAAGCTGTAACGGCTTCTCTTACAGTATGGGTGCAATGATTACAGATATTAACGAGCCCTGGAAGGTTCTTCACAGAGCGGACAGTTATCTCCTTTCTCCTCGTGAGACTTATGAGTTCGTTGGTGATGTTCCTAATGTTGTATTCCCTTGTGCAGCACTTGCAGACTCTGAAAGCGGTAGAATTGCTATTTATTATGGTGGCGCAGATACAGTTGTCGGTCTTGCATTCACAACAGTTGACGAAACAATAAAATTTATCAAGGATCACGATTTAATTAAATAATATGGATTTCCTGAAAAAATTTGTCGGGGATAAGGCATTCTACAAAATGACTCTTACGGTTGCAGTCCCCATTATGATTCAAAACTTTATAACAAACTTTGTCAGTATGCTTGACAATTTGATGGTTGGTTCTCTCGGCACCGAACAGATGTCGGGAGTTTCCATTGTCAATCAATTACTTTTTGTTTTCAACCTTGCAATTTTTGGCGCATTAAGCGGTGCAGGAATTTTCACCGCCCAGTTTCACGGGAAAAATGATAATGACGGAATACGCTATACACTAAGATATAAATTAATTGTTTCAGTTATACTTTTAGCCGTAGCTTTCAGCGTTTTTCTTCTATTTGATGAAGCTCTCATAAATCTGTATCTTCATGAAAGTAATGATTCAGGTGATATTGCCCTCACCTTAAGCTTTGCAAAAGATTATCTTAAGGTTATGCTTTTGGGCATCATCCCCTTTTGCATTGCGCAGATATTCTCAAGCACACTCAGGGAAACAGGAGAAACTGTTGCACCAATGGTTGCAGGATTTATTGCAGTTGCAACCAACTGTGCTTTCAACTGGGTGCTTATTTTTGGTAAATTAGGCTTTCCTGCTTTAGGCGTTATTGGTGCGGCTACCGCAACAGTCATTTCAAGATATGTTGAATGTGTGGTAATCCTCTTTTTTGTGGTTAAAAAGAAGCACCGCTTTCCCTATTTCAAGGGTGCATTTACAAGATTTTCAATACCCAAAAAGGTTTTCAAGGATATTACATTCAAGGGTATGCCCTTGTTATTTAATGAATTCTTCTGGTCCTTGGGAATGTCTCTTTTAAGTATGGCGTATAGCCTTTACGGTATTTCTGTTGTTGCAGGCTACAGCATTTCCTCCACGGTTATGAACCTTGCAAATATTGCATTTATTTCTCTCGGAAGCAGTATCGGAATTATCATAGGCAAGCAGTTAGGGGCAAATCAATTCAAAGAAGCCGTTGACACAGACCGCAAGCTAATCGCCTTCTCCGCCTTTTTAAGCGCAGTTATAGGTATTATAGTCTTCCTTATAGGTGATAAAATTCCGTTTCTTTATAACACCACAGAAGAATCAAAAGAGCTTGCAGGCTATTTCATCAGAGTTTGTGCTTTGTTTATTCCCGTCCATTCATTTGCAAATGCAACATATTTTACAATAAGAAGTGGCGGTAAAACCCTCATTACCTTCCTTATGGATAGCGTGTTTATAATGTGCGTAAGCGTACCAATTGCATTTTCTCTTTACTATATATTTAATTTGCCGATACATTCCACCTTCTTTATTGTTCAATGTATCGATTTAATTAAAGTTGTAATCGGTATTGTTCTTGTTAAAAAGAAGGTATGGTTAAATAATATTGTTGCAGAATAGAAAAACTCCTCGAATTTCAATTCGAGGAGTTTTTAACTATATTCAAATACCTTTTAATAATTTTGCTGAACAAGGCTTTTTCTTCACCCCGAAGCTGTATAAAAATACTGCGAGTGGGTGAAAAAATGACTAACCCCCGACTTAGAAAGTCGGGGGTGTTGTGCACACACAGCTTAATTTTGCTGAACAAGGCTTTTTCTTCACCCCGAAGCTGTATAAAAATACTGCGAGTGGGTGAAAAAATGGCTAACCCCCGACTTAGAAAGTCGGGGGTGTTGTGCACAAAATTAATTATTTAACTGCGTCTTTGAGAGCTGCGCCTGCTTTGAATGCGGGAACTTTAGAAGCTGCGATTGTGATTTTTTCGCCTGTTTTGGGGTTACGGCCTTCTTTAGCTGCTCTTTCGCGAACTTCGAATGTACCGAAGCCGATAAGCTGAACCTTGTCACCTTTTGCAAGTGCGCCTTCGATTGCGCCGAAAACTGCTGCTACTGCTTTGTCAGCATCTTTCTTTGTGAAGCCTGCAGCTGCAACTGCATTGATGAGATCTGTCTTATTCATTTTAAAATCCTCCAAAAATAATTTTTTTATATTTCCGAACCTTTTTATCGGTTCAATTTGGACTAATTAATTATGTTTTTTTGCTTCATCCCAAAGCTCATCAAGAACCTCTATAGAAGCATTTTTCATATCAACACCTTTTTCCGCTGCAAGCTTTTCAGTAACAGTAAAGCGTTTCATAAATTTCTGAGTTGCTTTTTCAAGGGCAGTTTCTGCATCGCAACCACAGAAACGAGCGGTATTGACAACGGAGAAGAAAAGGTCACCCAATTCATCTTCAATTTTTTCTTTATTGCCTGTTGCAAGAGCCTCCTGAAGCTCCTTGCTCTCTTCAGAAATTTTATCAAAAGCACCTTGAGGATCTCGCCAATCGAAGCCTGCTTTTTTAGCTTTTTCCTGAACCTTCTGGGCTTTCATAAGAGCGGGATATGTGGCAGGAATTGCCGCCATTGCTTCACTCTGGCTTTTTTGCTTTTTGGTCTGACGTTTTATGTCATCCCAATTTTTAAGAACATCACCTGTTGAACTAACGGAAACATCTCCAAAAACATGAGGGTGTCTGATAATGAGCTTTTGGCAAATATCGTTGGCAACATCGTCAACAGTAAACCAACCATCTGTTCGAGCCATATCAGAATGCATAAGCACCTGCAAAAGCACGTCGCCTAATTCTTCCTGCATAAGCTCTTTATTATTTGTATCGATGGCTTCAATAACCTCGTAAGTCTCTTCGAGAAAATTTTCTCTTATTGATTGATGAGTCTGCTCCATATCCCAAGGGCATCCACCGGGTTCACGAAGAATTCTCACAATATCAACAAGGTCATTAAACTGATATTTTTCTTTAAATTTAAAATCAACTGCCATAATTTACATCCTCTATTTTAACCGATAAGCTTATATTTTTCAAGTATTTTTGCCAATTTTTCTCCCTTTGGAAGCATTAAAATGTCATCTTTTACCAATGTTTTCATCAAAAGCACAGAAATTGCATAAACAATCACCGCAACCCCGATAGAAATAAGGCAAGCAAGGGACTGACCGTTAAGCCTGCTGTTCATATCTCCAAAGGTCAGAATATTACATAAAACTGCATAAGAGCCGTATGCCGCAGCACCGCAAAGCACCGCCGCAATAAGCGGTTTAACTATGACAGTTTTAATATCGATTCTTACTCCTGTTTCCTTCCTTAATACTGCATAGTTATAGAAAATGCAGAGAAGATAGAAGAAAGCTGTTCCGAAAACCGCACCCTTAACATTGATTTCAGGAATGCCGATAAGGATATAGTTAAGACCTATTTTAAATACACATCCTAAGGCAAGTGCCTTTGCAGGAACATCAGCTCTGCCGATTGCCTGAAGAATATTAGTCAATGGTGAGGACAATGTGAGAATTGCCATCATAAGACCGTAAAGTCCCAAAACGGGAGCGGCAATTGCAATACCTGCTTCATTCTCAGTTCCTTTATAAAGCAAGTTCATAATGGGCTCGGAAAGAGCGAAGAAGCCTGCGCCTGCTGGAAGAGCAATAAGCATTGTTATTCTGAAAACAGTATTAACTGTTCCGTTTACTGTTTTGAAATCCTTCTTTGCAACAGCAGCAGAGATAATCGGAATAGCACTTACACCCAGTGTCATCATAACAGTAGGAACAAGGTTTCTGAAATCGAGAGTTGTGTCATAAGCACCATAAAGGAAGGTATGAATATTTTCCTTTGCAATATTTGCCGCATTTACAGAGCTTCCGTAAATCCCCATAATAGTATCGTAATTATTTGCAACCACACTTTCAAGACGGCTCTGAATCATAAAGGTATCAATAAAGTTTGTAATATTGAGCACTAACGAGCTTGCCGCAGTAGGAACTGCAATCGCAATAATTTCTTTAATTGTTGTTTTCCTGGGAGAAGCAAGAGGAGAATTTATAAGCATTTCCTTATTAATTCCGTCTTTTTTAAATTTATGGCGCAAAATTGTGTAAATAGCACCGAAAACCGTACCGAGAGTAACACCTAAAATCGCACCTGCCGCTGCAAGAGCATAAACAATTGCACCATCAGCCTCAGTTTCAACCTTAAAGCCTAAAACAGAGCCTGTAAGAGCAATTTGCTGGTTTGCATAATCAAGCATTGCATAGGAGAAAACAAGTCCGAAAACAAGCTTACCCAAGGACTCAATAACCTGAGAAATTGCGGTGGGGTACATATTGCTCAAGCCCTCATAATAGCCACGATATGTACTCATAATACAGCAGAAAAGAATTGAGGGTGCAATTGCAAAAACGCTGTAAATTGCAAGAGGTGAACCAACTGAATCAACATAGGGCTTTGCTGCAAGTAAAAGAGCTGCTGTGCCTACAAGACCTAAACCAAGGAAAAGAGGAAAGGTAAGCTTTAAGACCTGCTTAACATCACGATATTTTCCCAAAGCGGCATTTTTAGATACTATTGCAGAAACTGCAACGGGAAGACCTGCCATTGAAATAGCATAAACAGGCGTATAGATGTTATATGCAGAAGCAAAATAACCCCTACCTAAAGAGCCGATTATACTTGTAAGAGGGATTTTATAAACCGCACCAATAATTTTAACAAGAGCAGTTGCAATAACAAGCACCATGGCTCCGTTTAATACATTTTGTTTTTTAACTGATTTATCGGACATTTTCTACTCCTTTCCGATAAATTCTCTTAAAAGAGAATCTTCAGGCACAAGTGATGAATCTATTTCGGGGAATTTATACAAGGAACGAATAAGCCTTTGGGATTCCTTATAAAACTCAGAATCTTTATTTACCTGCATCAGCAAATCTGCCGCCAAATCCTTTAAAATACAGGTTTCATAAAGGTGAATTGTATTAATTCTTATATCTGCATTATCTTTAAACGGGAAAAGATAAGCATCCTCGCCATAACGTACCGTAATCCACATCTTAAAGGTTTCTTCAACTGAATTACCGCGAAATTTATAATCTCTCACCATACGGCGAATAAATCTGATATTTCGTTTATTGAGAACGATATTCTTCTTTTTGTCATAAACTCTTGAAGAAACACTGATATATATTTTTAAAAGGCGTTCTTTTGGAAGATGCTCTGTTATTACGGGGTTGAGAGCGTGAAGCCCTTCAACAATAATAACATCATTTTTCCCTAATTTAAGCTCATTATATTTTTCTTTTCTCTTACCCGTAAGAAAATCGAATTCGGGCATTAAAGCGCTACCTGTTTCAATAAGCTTTGCCATTGTTTTTTCAAAGCAAGGTATGTCTAACGCCTCAACAGTTTCATAATCGGGTGTTCCATCAGGGAAACGGGGCGAATCGCAATTATCAAGATAAAAATCATCAAGTGAAACCGTATGGCTTTTCACCCCAAAATCAGAAAGTGCCTGACAAAGCTTTTTAGCGGTTGTAGTTTTTCCTGAAGAACTGGGCCCTGCAAGCATAACAATTTCTGTTTTTTCACTTTGTGCAATATCATTCGCTATTTTCTTTATCTTATCATTATATTTCTTCTCACAATCGGAAATAAATTTATCGGGATTAACTGCGTTTTCAACAATATATTCCAAAGTGTTATTTACATTAGCCATTATTTCACCGCCCTTTATATATTTATTTATTGAATTTTGGGTTATTCGTCTTAAAGTTTCCAGTCGCCAGCTGCCAGCTACCAGTATGTAAAAGTGATGCGAAACTTATCATCCCTGTTTGCCCTTGGGCAAATAGGGAGGGGGACCGCGTCAGCGGTGGTGGGTTGCCCCGTCCCCTCTTTCCTTTGTAAAAGTATCGCAACCAGTTATTCCGCATTATAAAAAGAGCGCATACGTTCTTTTTTATCTATTATTTCTTGAAATCTTGATATGTATTCAAAAGGATATTTGAAATTGAAAATTCTTTCGATAACGCTTCCGTCTTCGGTGCGAAGCTTTGTTACTGCACCTGCACCAACGGAAAAAATGCTCTGATATTCTTCCATCATAAGAACATTATAAAAGCATTCCTTATTTTTTCTGCACCAACCAACATTTTCAAGATTACCTAAAGACTTACTCTGGCGGTACATATAATATGGGTAATAGCCGTTTTCAGTGAGAGTTTTTCCAGCATAGTCAAGCATTTCCCATATATCTCTATCAGTAACTGTATCACTTTCATTTTCCGTAACAATGGTTGATGAGCGTTTTAATGCTAAAGTATGAACAGTTATATTATCTGCCCCAAGCTCAATTGCTCTGTTAATGCTGTTTTTGAAGCTTTCAACTGTATCAGTTGGAAGACCTGCAATTAAATCCATATTAATTGCATCAAAGCCGACCTCTTTAGCCAAAAGAAATTTTTCTTCTGTCTGTGCGGTTGTATGCTTTCTGCCGATAGCATTTAAAACACTATCAGAAAATGTCTGAGGATTTATGCTTATTCTTCCAACATTATGTTTTTTAAGCACTTCCAATTTTTCTTTTGTAACTGTATCGGGGCGACCTGCTTCAACTGTATATTCAAGGCAGTCTGACAAGTCAAACACATTCTCTATATGAGTTAGAATTAAATCCAACTCATCAGCTTCCAAGGTTGTAGGAGTGCCACCGCCCCAATAAACACTTGTAAGTCGCAAGTTGTTTTCCTTTGCCATTTTTGCAGTAAAGGTAAGCTCTTCTAAAAGCTTTTCAATATAATCGGGAATAAGGCTTTTTGCCTTTTCGGAATTAATTGAATGAGAAACAAAGGAGCAATAACTGCATCTTGTGGGACAAAACGGAATACTGATATATAAGCTAAAGGATTTATCCCCTGCTTTTTCAATTATTTTAAGTTCAGTTTTTGCAACATTTATTGCAAGCTCGGTTTTTTCAGTTGAAACCTTATAGGTATTTAGAAACCAATCTCTTGCATTTTCTTCCCCATAAAGAGAAAGGCGTTTTACTATAAGCTTAGATGGTCTTACGCCTGTAAGTATTCCCCACTTTGGCGTAAAACCGCACATTTTACAGAGTAAATCATATGCTAAAAGCAATAATTCAAGCTCTAAATCATCACACTCTGATTTTTTTACTGCTTTAACCTTACTTTCAACTTCACCATTAAGAGAAAGCTCTGCAGTAAGTGTAAGATTTTCTTCACCATCAATGCGAGTTAAAAGATAATCCTCTGTTGTTTCATTAAACTGAGTATATTCAATTATTTTTTCGAGAGGGAAAAACAGTCTTAAAAGCTTTTCCGCCTCATATCTGTAATTATGATTAATATAATATAAATTCATTTTAAAAACATATTGGTTCTTTTTTCGTAGCCTATTGTGGAGCTTTCACCGTGTCCTGTATGAATAACGTAATCATCAGGGAATTCTTTCATCATTTTTAGGGTTCTTAAAAGAGCAAAAGCGTCGCCACCTTTAAAAGTTGTTCTGCCAACACTTCCGCAAAAAAGAGTATCTCCTGTGAATATAATTCTCTCATCCTCAAGAACATACAAAACCCCACCGGGTGTATGACCCGGAGCTGAATGGATTTTCACATTTATTTTTCCTATTGAAAAGCTGTCTCCGTGAGAAAACTCTACATCGGGGTTGCAGGGCTCAAAATCCGCCTTGAATATGGTTGCAAGAGAAAGAAGCCCGTTTTCAAGGTATGGAGCATCCTCTTTACCTATGCAAATTTTTGCATCAGGGTAATCTTTTTTTATTTTGGAAACGCCTGTAATATGGTCGAAATGACCGTGTGTGCAAAGAATATATCCGAGCTTTTCCATTCCCGAATTTTTAATTGCAGTTTTTACTTCTTCCGTATATTCACCCAGGTCAATAACCGCACCGATTTTCGTTTCTTCATCGCAAAGAACAAAACAGTTGGCTTCAAGCTCCCCTACAGAAACACATTCAAGAAACATTATTTTCCACTCCAAATATCCGTATCAAAGCAAATTGTAACAGGACCGTCATTTATAAGAGAAACCCTCATATCCGCAGCGAATATGCCTTTTTCAACTTTTCTTACACCATTTTTTATAAGCTCATCGCAATAAAGCTCATAAAGGCGATTGGCATTTTCAGGAGCTTCACTATCTGTAAAAGATGGTCTGTTGCCCTTTTTGCAATCAGCGCAAAGAGTAAACTGAGAAATGGCAAGAATTTCGCCGTCTATATCAAGAACGGATTTATTCATTTTTCCGTTTTCATCCTCAAAAACCCTCAAGGATGCAGTTTTTCTTGCAAGGATCTCCGCTTCCTTTTCGGTGTCGCCTTTAACAACACCTAAAAGAATCATATAACCCATGCCCGATTGACCCACAATTTTTCCGTCAACTGCAACCGAGCTTTCAAGAACTCTTTGAATTACGGCTCTCATTAGTTTTTGCTCCTTGTAACATTTTCAACACCGCTGATTCCCCTTAACTTTGAAATAACAACATTAAGGAAATCGGTGCTTCTTACAGTAATTGTAAGGTAGATAAATGTATTTCCGTTTTTGGCATCTCTTGTGTTAATGGCATTTATCATAACTCTCATATCTGCAAGAATATTTGCAACATCCGCCATCATAGCAACACGGGATTCACATTCAATTGCAAGACTTGCCTTAAACTCTTTCTCTTCTGTTCCGCTTTGCCAACGGGCACTGAGCCATCTGTTAGGCTCTTCACAATTAACAATATCAACCGGCACATTAGTGCAATCGCGCTTATGAATTGAAACACCGTGTCCACGAGTTATGAAACCTATAATTTCATCACCGGGGATAGGAGCACAACAACGGGATAACTTAATAAGGCAGTTGTCAATGCCCTCAACAATAACGCCCTCACCTGCTGAATGCTTAGTAGGTTTATTATCATCTGCAATTTTAATTTTAGCAGGTTGGCGGGATGTAACGATACGATGATATTCATCTCTGATAAACGGCATTACTCTTGATATAGGAATACCGCCATAACCGAGAGCCGCATAAAAATCATCAACAGTTGCGCAATGCTGACGCTCTGAAAGAGTTTTGATAAGTGCTTCAAACTCTTCATCGGTAAAACGAATTTTGTTTCGTCTTATTTCTTTCTCAAGCTCTGCTCTGCCTTCAACAATATTTTCTTCTCTGCGCTCTTTTTTAAACCAAGCACGGATTTTTGTTTTTGCTGAGCTTGTTTTTACAATGTTGAGCCAATCTCTTGAAGGACCTTTACCCTGCTGAGAAGAGGTGAGAACCTCAACAATTTCACCTGTTTGTACCTTATAATCAAGAGGAACAATTCTTCCGCCTACCTTTGCACCCACCATTTTAGTACCGACGGCAGAATGAATAGCATAAGCAAAGTCAATAACCGTTGCACCCATGGGAAGATTTATAACATCACCCTTCGGAGTGAAAACAAATACTTCTTCGGGAACAAGGTCACTTTTAATAGTTGTAACAATATCCTTAACATCATCTGCTTCTTTTTGGGTTTCAAGAAGCTGACGAATCCAGGCAAGACGCTCTTCAAAGCGTTGAGTTCCGTTAAGACCTAATTTATATTTCCAATGAGCTGCAATGCCAAATTCAGCGGTGTGATGCATATCCCATGTTCTTATCTGTACCTCGAAGGGGATACCTGCTTTACCCAGAACAGTTGTGTGCAAGGATTGATACATATTGGGCTTAGGGGTGGAAATATAATCTTTAAATCTACCGGGTATCGGAGTAAACATATCGTGGATTATACCTAAGCAGTCATAGCACTGAATGGTATTATCAACAATAATTCTTACAGCATAAATATCATAAATTTCGTCAAAATTCCTGTTCTGCATATACATTTTTCTGTAAATGCCGTGAACACTTTTAATTCTGCCCTCAAGCTTTGCTTCAGGCACAACCTTACAAACTCTATCCGAAATTTGCTTTTTAATAGTTTCAAGGAACTCTTTATGGGATTTACCCTGACTCGAAAGTGCATCTTCAATTTCTTTATATGCTATCGGGTCAAGATAACTGATTGCTTTATCTTCAAGTTCTTCCTTAATTGCTCTGATACCTAAGCGGTGGGCAATCGGCGCATAAATTTCAAGGGTTTCAACTGCTTTATCCCTGCGCTTCTGGGGAGGCATAAAGTTAAGAGTTCTGATATTATGAAGCCTGTCGGCAAGTTTAATGATAATAACCCTGATATCTTCCGACATAGCAAGAAGCATTTTTCTTACATTTTCTGCTTGCTGTTCTTCCTTATCTTTGATATCAAGGGGAACCTTACCCAATTTTGTTAGTCCGTCAACCAAAGCGCAGATTTCCGCACCAAACTCTTTCTTTACATCTTCAAGAGTCATATCGGTATCTTCAACAGTATCATGAAGCATGGCTGCTGCAACGGACTGACAATCCATTCCGTATTCTAAAACAATTTTAGCAACGGCGACAGGATGGATGATATAGGGTTCACCTGATGAACGCTTTTGCCCCTCGTGATGAGCATTGGCAATTTCAAATGCCTTATCAATTATTTTTGCATCTTCTCGACCAAAAATTGCTATAGCTTGTTCTTTAAGTTCATCATACATAAGTTCTACTGACATATTTTCATCCATTTAAGTCACCTTCTTTGTTCTCTTAATCTTATATGCTTATAAGCATATTTTTTGAAAAATCTTACTGTTTTCTAATGGATTTTTTACAGTTTGTGCAGGAATAGTATATTTTCCATCCTTAAAATTTATTATTCCTAATTCAGTTAATATATCAAGTGAAATCTGGCAGGCAGCCATTCTTTGAGGCGGTAAGCCAAGCCTGTAGCAAAGAGCTTCGGTTGAATATTTCCAACCATTTACTCCTCTCAGATATTTATAAATATTGCCGCAAAAATCTCTGTTCACGGAAATTTTTTCTTTCATTTCTTCGGTAACTTCACTACATCCGCAAAAATCTTCATAAAGCTGAAGGGATGCTATTAATTCATCCTCGTTGACATTACTGAATTTAATTGCCTTTGCCTGAACGCTTAATTGTGTTTTACCCTGATATTCGTTTTCACAAAGCTTCACAACCAAATCTACCCGGTCACCTTCCATATACGGTGATTCCGAGAAAGGAAATGAAAACATAACAACTGTTATAAAAGCAGTCTTTTTTCTCAAAGTAAGTCGTAAATGCTTTCCTGCACCAATGGATTGAATTGATGTAATCTCCATATTGTAAAGTCCGAAAAGAGGCTGTGGATTTTCTGCACCGAAAGGCTCCATCAATTTAAGAGATGAAAGCATATCAACATTGATAGAAGACGGATTCAATTTGCAATCAATTTTAAGTATCGGAACAGCGGCATCTGTTTTACCGGCATACTCATTGATTTTTTCTCTGAATGCCTCAATTTTATCACTTTCAATGGTTAAGCCTGCCGCAAGCACATGACCACCATATTGAACAAGTATATCTCCGCAATAAGAAAGTGCTTCATATAAGCTGAAGCCATCAATGCTCCTGCCACTGCCCTTTGCCACATCGCCGTTTTTAGAGATAACGATACAGGGTTTTCCGTATTTTTCAACAAGGCGTGATGCAACTATACCGATAACACCCTGATGCCAATCCTCACCTTCAACAACAATAACTCTTTTGTTTTTTATCTCGGGATTAGCTTCTATATATTCAACTGCAGATGCTGTAATCTGTGTTTCTGTTGCCTGACGCTCTGCGTTTAAATCAGAAATTTCTTCTGCAATTTCCTTTGCTTCGGCTCTGTTTTCTGACAGAATAAGCTTCAATGCTCTTTCTGCTGAACCCATTCGGCCTGCCGCATTAACTCGGGGAGCAATTCTGTATGCAACAGAAGAAGAATCAAGAACACCTGATGAGCCACTTGCATCAAGAAGCGCTTTCAAGCCACATCTTAAACTACCCTCTTCCAAAGCAGCATTCATAAATGCTATTCCGCTTCTTACAATTATTCTGTTTTCACCTTTAAGAGAAACAATGTCGGCAACAGTACCCAAAGCAACTATATCACCATATTGCTCTAAAAGCTCGTAACCCTCACTGTTATCAAGAGCACTGATGAACTTAAAAGCAACGCCAACGCCTGCCCAATCAGAAAACTCGCAAAGAGAATCTTCTCTATGAGGGTCAACAACAGCCACCGCATCGGGCAAAACCTCGCCAACACGGTGATGGTCTGTAACAACAACATCAATACCCAATGTTTTTGCGAAAGCTACTTCTTCAACGGCACTGATACCATTGTCAACTGTTATAATAATATTGGTTCCTCTGCTTTTTAAAAGGTCAATTGCACCTAAATTCATTCCGTAGCCCTCTGCAGAACGGTCAGGAATATAATAATCTACATTTGCACCACGGGAAGAAAGGTAGGAATATAAAAGAGCCGTCGATGTAACACCGTCGCAATCATAGTCACCGAAAACTGTGATTCTTTCACCATTTTCCAGAGCTTTATTTACTCTTTCAACTGCCTTTTCCATATCGGGCAATGTGTAGGGGTCAATTAAATCCGTATCGTATAAAAAGCTTTCAATTTCAAACTCATCCGTCATTCCTCTGGAGCAGAGAAGATACGCAGCAAAAGGGTCAACACCGCAGTTTTCTGCAATAGTTGCCGCCACATCTCTGTCACAAGAGGAAACAACCCATTTCTTTCGATTCAAAAAATCACCCTATTTTAATTTTACACTCTATTATAACATACGAGAATTTGTATTGCAACGGAAAATAAGAAGATTTATCAAGCCACCAGTTGCCGGCTACCAGATGTCGATTGAGCGGTTAGCAGTTAGCAAATATCAGATAGTAATTTGTAAAAGTAATGCGAAGCCTATCCCTCTTTTTTGCCTTGGCAAAAGGAGGGGGGACCGCCGCAGGTGGTGGGTGGTACAACAGATACAAAAAATAAAAGTATCGCAATCAAATGACTACGATAACGGTGGTGGGTTGCCCCACCCCCTCTTACCTTTGTAAAAGCATGCCAAAAGAGCAGATAACCACTTCCGATTACCTGCTCTTTTAAATATGTAATTATAAACCTAAAAGTTCTTTTTTATTCAACACCAAAAAATTTCTTTACTACCGGTAAAATAAGAAAATCTGTTTTTCTGAATGCGGTGCTATGACCGCCGTTTAAAACCATCACCTCTTCTGCGCCCTCAACAGCTTTCGTGATTTTTCTTGAATGCCTGCGTTTTATCATATCAAATTCACCGAAAACATTAAGAAAAGGGACTTTTATCGCAGAAAGCTTTTTATAATTAAGTTTGGGCTGACCCACCATCATTCCCTCAATTTCTCTTCTTCTTATCATTTCAGGATCTTTGGTAAGTGCTGCTTTAATTGCATATATTCTGTGATCTTTTATAATTCCTAATTGGTCTCCTGTTTTAGTTCCTCTTGTGTTAAGATTTGAACCAAAAACCGCAAGTCGTTCCACATATTGAGGATATTTAACTGCGAAGCACATAGCAAGGTTTCCACCATCGGAAAAACCGCAGAAGCCTGCTTTTTTAACTCCTAAATAATCAAGCAAAGCTTTTAAGTCATCGCAGAAAAGCTCAAATGTAAGCTTTTTATCGCCTAAAAGCGTGTTGCCCGTTCCTCTTGTAGAAAAACGAATAATTCTAAAATGCTCCGAAAGAGGCTTATATAAATCCCCCTCAAAGCAACGATAATCACCACCATTGCCGTTTAACATAACAAGAGCTTCGCCATTTTCGTTACCGCTTACATGATATTCAAAATCCAGACCATCGTGTTTAAAAAAGCCATAATCCAGAACCTTTACTTCTTCCATAATGCACCTCCGCAAAATACATAAAACAATAATACCCCAAATCTTTTAAAAGTGCAATAGCCGAAAGATTTGAATTTCAAGCGTACGGGGTTCATATAGTTGACGAAAAAGAAAGAATTTAGTAAAATACTTTCTACAATATTTTTACGAGGTCAAAAATGGATTTATTAACTTATTTTTCAAATATGTGCAGGCAGTTAGGTGTTAACTTAAAAACCGAAAGCCCGTCAATAAAAACTCTTGTTTCCAATAAAAAAAATAAAAACAAAAATGGTATTGTTGCCAGATATAATTTCGGCGAATTTTTTATGGATGTTTATTACATCGAAAATATTAAAGGTGGCGGAGTTCAGCAGGTTATCTGGCTTTCATTTTTCTTTGACAGAGAGCCTTCCATAACCTTTTCCATTTATGATATTTTATCAGTAACTGACCCTGAAAACTTTAATTGCTACACATATTCTTTTGTTGACTCAAACGAGCTAATAAAAAACTGCTTCCAAGAAATTGAAGAACTTTTAAAAACTCTTATTCCTCAACTTTCTCAAATAGCAGAAAACGGTGTTGAAAGAAACAAGCTTATTGAAAAGCAAAAGCAAAAAATAAACGCTTATTTCGGAGATAACATTATTGAAGCGAGTCAATTTTTGAAAGACTCTGCTGATAAAATTCTCTCAATGATGTTTTATAACTTTTTCCAATATCAGATTGATATTTACCTTTTAGGTTCCCCTGCTCTATTCTTCAAAGGAAAAGAAGAAAAAGCTTTAAAATCATTGAAAAAAGCGAAGTACCGTTCCCTTTATGAAGATAATCTTTTAACTTACCTTGAAAACGGCGGGAAAGCACCCGCTCTTTCACAAACAGCAAACACCGCATCAACAGAAAAAGGCAGTGCCCGTCAGGGAACAGATGCAAAAGGTTCTTTAAAAATTCTTTTATACACCTTGCTTCTGACCATTCCCCTCTCCGCAGTTATGATAGCTCTGTTTTTAGGCTTAGCCTATTTAACCGCAACCGACAATATTTTCATATATGGTATAAAAGAGAATTTAATTTTTCTGCCCTTTTTCTCAACACTCCCTGCAGTTGCAATTGCTTTGAATATTTTTTTCAGAAAAAAAGCAAAAAATAAAGATGTTCATATTCCAGCATTGCAGCCCAAGGCAAAAACGGTTTTAAAATATTTCACTATTTTAGCAGAAAGCGTTGCTATAATTGCACTCTTCACTTGCGTAAACTCAACCTTAGTGCTTCGTAATAATGATTTTCTTTATTCAACTGAAGATTTTCCGCTTTCAAGAACAAGCTGCCAATACTCTTCAATCGATTATGCAGCTATCGTTGAAGGCTACACATATAAAGGTGAATTCCAAGAAGACCCCCACATTGTTTTTGTTACCAAAAGCGGAACAACAATTGATGTTTATAACTCAACCTTTTTCTCAACAAATAAATTCAAACAAGAAACAGAAACCTTTCTTAAAGAAAAAGATATTCAAATAAAAGAAATAAAAACAATAGATTAAAAAACTCCCCTTTGATACAAATCGAAGGGGAGTAAATATTATGCATTGACGGAATCAAGATATTTTTCAATATATTCCCACAGAAGTTGTTCTGCAAGAGCCATATTCTCTGCATCAAGCTCCAAGCCGTGACCCGAGGTAGGATAGGAATTGAACACATGCTCTACACCATACTCGGTAAGCTTAGCATCTAAATCAACAGCGTTTCTGTATGGGACGATATCATCCTTCACACCATGATTTATAATGGTAGGAACTGTATTTTCATCTATATAATAAATAGGTGAAACAAATTTCAAAGCTTCTTTAGCCTCGGCACGTGTTGCATAGGTATGAGGATATCCGCTTGCATACCCGAGGATCTCAGCAACAGTTTCTTTATCACCAATGCCATTGTTAGCCTGAAGCTCTTCATTGTAATAATAATATTCATCCGCTAAATCAGCAGGACCGCAATAGCTCGCAACTGCTTTCGGCGGAATTGGCGAGGAATCCGCACGGGAATAGGCATAATGAAGAGATAAATGACCGCCTGCAGAGCCACCTGTGGAAAGGAAGCCGGAAATTTCAACTCCGTGAGAGTCGCCGATTTCCTTTACAAGACCCATAGCTTGCTCAATATCGTCCATTATATCATCAAGGTTTACATTTTCATCAATATATCTGTACCTTACTGCCACCCCTGCATAGCCTGCCTTGGCAACCTGCTCGAGTCTGCCTGCGAACTCATTTTCATCGCCACCCATCCATGCACCACCGTGAAGCATAAGGACTATACCTACTATTTTTTTATCCTTGGGAATATATAAATCAAAGTAATGCCTTGCATTATCTCCGTATTTTGTATCAAAATACACATAATTATCAACAGCGGAAATATCAAAGGCTTCTTCTAAATCATAGCCGTCTGCACTACCATCGCCGTTAAAATCACAAGCCATTAAAGCAGCTTTACCTACATAATTTTTATTTGTCACCGCTTGTTTTATTTTAGCGGTGTCCTCATCTGTGCAAACTCCATCACCATTGAAATCGCCTGAACCATAAATATCTAATGTCTGATATCCAAAATACAGGCTCCAAGCTTGTGCTGCATCTAAAACATCCACTACTCTATCGCCATCAATATCTGCTCTGGCAAAGGTTACACTATCCTCAGCGGTTGCTTCCGTGTTATGCTCCCCTAAAGCCATGTTAACAAAAATCTGATAATCCGCAGTGCCGACACTTCTATCGTTATTCAAATCACAGATACTGCCAACTGAATAACCTATCTCCGACTCATATTTTGCAACCGCATGCATCGGTTTACCCGATATTACGGGAAGTGTCCCCGGCGTATTACTTTTTTGCCCCCAGATACGATAACCGTTACCGGACTGAAGCAGATAAGCAACCTCACCGCTACTGAACTGAGTGAGAGATTTTTCCTCCGTGACACCTGCACTATCTGATGAATTAGCTCTCCTTGCTGCACCTATTCCGAGCTGAGCAGTACCATCTGCACTGGCAGAGCCTGATAAATGGTAGCAGTTTGAAACTGTTCCGCCATTATCACCGCATATAGCACCAACATAACACATAATTGAACTTGTTTCTGTTCCGATAACACTACCTGCAGAATAGCAATTGTTTATTGTACCTGCACTCGTACCTAACAGAGCACTTTTACTTGCATTCTGCCCTGCAATACCGCCTACATATCTAGTCCCATTAACAGAACTGCTACTGCAGGAATTCTGAATTGTACCCTCGTTAAGAGCAACAAGTCCGGCTACATAGTTGCCACCTTTAAAATATGACGAGCTGATATTCACATTTCTGACAACACCATTTTCACCAAGATAACCTATCAATGCTGTGTAATTATCTTCGTTTGCATTATAAAAGTTTCTAAGGGTATAACCGCAACCGTCAAATACACCATTAAATTCAACACTACTAAAGGTTTTCTTTATACCAATAGGAGTCCAAGCACGAAAGCTTCCTGATATAAGATTACCGTTGGAATCATAAATATCCGTGTTATCACTTATATCGCAAGTAAGTCTGCAGTTAATAGTATTGTTGCCATCGTTCACCTGCTGACAGAACCAATAAAGATTACCTGCATTTTCTATTTTATAAAACCCGCTTGCATCTTTAAAAGGAACATCATAATGGCTGTTATCACTAAGGCAGAAGCCATTGGATAAAGTACCACCGCAGGTTTTACAGGTATTAAGCTTTGCAACAAGGCTGGGACGATTTGCCCAAGTATAATTGGGGCCTATTTCGCGTGCGAGCCAGGATTTAACAACCTTAACAAAATAGAAATCCGGACTTTTTTGATAGCCGTAAGTGCCTGTTGCCTGGTCATAGCCGAAAACAGTTATAAGCTTTGCATTACCGCAAAGACTTTCTTCAAAATATGCTGTACATGTTGCCACATCATCATAATGAGCATAACCCTCTGCATTAACATATTCGTTTCTGCCGTTTTCACCAAGGTTTTTTTCAAGCTGTGCAAGATTATACTGACAGGTTTTGGGGCTCATTGTCCAACCGGGTGTACAATAATCGTTAATGCACACATCTGTGGGAGGATATTCTGTTGAACAACCGCCCAGATATGAAGAAACAGAAACTATATGAGAAAATATCTTAGATTTTTCTATACCTGCATCATAAAACATTTTGCAGGTGAACTCTATGTAATCCGCAAGAACCTCATAAAGAAGCTCTCTTATAACCTCTTTCTCGCTGAGCATACGGGTTACCGCTTCATCAAAAATAGATTGTGCATCATAACCGAGATTATGCAAAGCATGCATTCCGTATTGAGCTTTTTCAAACTCTTCAAGAGAAGCATAATCTTTATCTGTGTAATCAGGTATCTGGGTTTCCCAACCGGTGTTGATACCTGCAAGAAGGTATGATTTTCCCTCTGCTTTAAGCCTTTCATAGTTTTCAACCAATGGTTCTATAAAGCCCTCAGTTACCTGCTTCTCATACCAAGCAAGATATTTGGGAGAGTTATAGCAAGGGAAACCGCCTGCAGTAGCAAAGGGAACACCACTCCAGTTACAATGCCATCTGGGGAGCATACCATATTTTTGGCCACCCCATTCTTCACCATCCTCGGGGAAAGCAATCCATTCACACATTTCAGGGTCGTTATAAAATTTATTGCCTGCATCATCGATGGTGGCATCGTCGCCGAAATGAGTGGAATAGTTTGTGCAGTCGTCCATCTGAAAGAACACAGGCACATTATATTTCTCTGCAAGAGCAAAAACAGTATTAACCTCTTCATTCATCTGCTCAATAGACTGTGTAATGCACATAGGTCCCACAACTCCGAATGCATACATTCTGTCAGAAGAAGAGTCTATTTCACCATGAAGCTGCACCATTTCCGAAACATAAGGTTCTAAGCTGTTGTAGTGTATATTCGTAACCATAAACACTACATACTGAATTCCGTCATCAGAAGTAGCAGTTATCGTGCCGTCTGCCGCAACTGAAATCCCGCTTTCAGTATTATCCGCACCAAAAGCCGGTACAACCATACACGAAAGCATCAACAATAAAGCAAGAAATAAACTTAATATTTTCATATTTTTCCTCATTTTCATAAAGACTGGTGTTTTTACACACTCAGTTTATTTTATCATTTTATTCTTCGCTTTGCAATATTCAAGTCATAAAAAAACCTTGCGAACAAAATGCTCGCAAGGTTTCTCATCATTTTTTAAAACACATAATCAAAAACGAAGTTAACGCCTTCATTGAAGCTCTGCAATACTGATGTGAATGTTTTTTCAGCATCTGTGGGGTCGGTGCTTTCCATTAATCCGGCACTTATAAGAGCAACTCTTAACTCTTCTTCGGCTTCTTTCCATTTTTCAGTATTTACAATTGTTTCGGAAAGCTGTTTATTTATTTCATCAACCGCTTCCTGAACAAGCTCATAATCTGCATCTGAAAGCTGAGATTTATCTGCAGTTTCCCAAACTTCAAGATATTCTCTAACCTTATTTACAAGTCTTCCTTCGTTATACTGAGGATAAACATCAGGTCTGCTATACACATCAACAATAGCATCATCTGTCATAATATCAAATGCCATTTTAAGAGCGACATCGTTATGAGGAAGCTTTTCGTGATCCTGATTTTTAATGTACCAGGTTGTGCAAGGAAGAAGACCAGTTGTGGGGTCAACTGTTCTGTCAGGTGAAATATGGTCATGAGCAGGGTTATTGCAATATGTTCCTGCTGCAACATAATCCTCAGGAAGAGTTTCACCAACATTTGCAAAGGTTGCACCCATAGATGCAGAGGTTGAATGAACAATGCCGTCACCGTTTGTTACATTATAATCCTTGCAAAGAGGGAACATACCGCCACCATAGCAAACAATATCAAAAACCTCGGTACCGTTTTCCATTAATTTATAAAGGTTTTCGCCAAAGTTTGCTCTTGCCTGCATATAGTAATCAACTTTTTCACGAATCAAAGCATATTCTTCATCTGCAAGCCATATTTCTCTTGCCTCTTCATAATAATCAGTGGGACAAAGTGCCCAGATGATTGTTGTTGAGCGAATACCCGCATCAACAACGCCTTTAGCAAGTCCGCTCAAGGCAGATTTGAGAACATCCTTAGGTAAAATACGAAGAACCATATTCAATAAATATGCCAAGGGAGTCTGACCTAAAAGAGAGGGAAGGAATTTGCTGTAAAGCATTTCATCATAGTGAACGATGCTGAGGTTATCCGTAAGAATATCACCTATAATATCGGAGCCGTCAATAGCAGGAATAACAAATAACATTCTCTTGATTAAGAAATTATCTTCAGGATATGATTCAAGGTAGTTAACACCAATAGTACCACCAAGGCTGATATTGCAAAGCCTTACCTGCTCGGCACCGCTCTGAGGTAAAACAACATCGTGGATATAGTGGTGAAGCTTTTCGGTTTCACCTATAACATCACCAAAGGAGTCGTAACCGAAATAATAAATATTTTCTTCGCCAACAATTTCAGCCAAGCCCTGAAGAGGAAGAATATTATAATAATATTCTTTAATTTCATCGGTCATTTCGCTCATCGGGTATTCGTAGCAGGGAACCTCAACGGGAGTGAGATAATTACCCTGAGGGTCCTTGTGAATTGCATAAAGACCGTCATAAGCACCCTTTCTCATTGCCTCAGTAAGACCTGCATCACTTCTTGAAACAACTGATGCAATAAGAGGAACAAGTGCCTGCTTAATAAGAGCCATAACATCAATTTCAAGAGGCCAACCGGTAATATAGTCGCCATTATCATCGGTCATTCTTGTACCATCTTCATTAAGAAGATAAGTATCATTCTGGCTCATACCGTGAACAATAATAACGGGAGTATCTCTGTCGTAATCACCAATATAATCTGAAACTGCATAATTTGTTACGGTACCTGTTGCTTCCTTTGCAGAAACAGGTACAAGCATTACAGAACAAATCATAACAAGTGCAACAATTAAGCTGACTGCTCTTTTAAATTTCATAAGCCCACCTCATCAAAAATATTAATAAATTGTTAATTAGATTTTATCACAATAAATAAACATTAACAATAAATGGTTTGCACAACTTTTATCGGCAAAACTTGTAAAAATACACAAAACAAATATGAATTTTTGCGGAATTGAGTTGTAGTTTATAGTTTTAAATGTTATAATCTCGGTAGTAAATAAAATTTTTCGGGAAGTGGCAAAATGGAAAACAAGGTTTACGCTTTAAAAGGTGCTTATGTACTCCGCCAGATTGCAGGAGAATATTTGGCTGTACCCATAAGTAACACTGCCGGCGATGATGCAAATATCGTTATACTCAACCCTGTCAGCCAGGTTATCTGGGGTAAGCTTGAAAACGGTGCAACCTTTGATGAAATTCTCAACCTTGTTACAACAGAATTTGATGTATCAAAAGAAGAAGCCACCGCAGATATTAAGGAGTTTTTGAATGGGCTCGAGGAAGCAGGTTTATTGAAATAATTTAATAATAAAAAAATAAAAAACCGATTATTTGATTCAATTCAGCTAATCGGTTTTTATATTTAATTCAACTTGTTTTTAATTTTTTTTGAAGAAACTTTTTAAAAATCTTCTCGGATGTTTTATGTATCCCACAATTTTCTTTTTACTGTTTTTTCTTATTTCTTTAAGTTCCTTTTTCTGTTTTTGTTTACTAACAAAAGATAAGAGATTATCATAATTATGTGATTTTGAAAAATTGCACATCACTCTATTTAATATCCTAAGTTCCATATCATTCAAGGGAATGTTTTTTAAATGATAACTCCAAACAAAATTGTTGCAAAAATAATCCTTATCAAGATATGAATAATTCTCTAAAATCCCATACATCCAGTATAAGAGCATTCTGCGGGTTTCATCTATGCATATATTATTGTTGTAATGTTCAATCAAAACATCCATTACATACTTTGTACCATCAAGAGATTTTTGGGCTTTAAATGCTTTATCTGTAATGCCGGTCACAGATTCGTTATGCTTCCTATAAAAATATGCAAGGATGTTACTTTCAATCGTTAAAGGATTATGAATTAATGTTTGATAATTAAATAAACCATCTTCTCCGTAATGTACACCCTCTAAAAAAAGTATATTATTATTTACTAAATATTCTCTCTTATAAAGTGTTCTTGTTACCATAACTTTTTTATATGCAACATTTGGAGTCAACCTTTTTTCAGCGAACTTTTCTTGCTCACTAAAATTTAATTCTCGGTCGAAAGAGTATGACTCTAATTCAACTCTATCTGCACCACTATTTCGGGCTATTTCTCTTAATTGTTTTAATATATTCGGAGCAATAAAATCATCTGCATCAACGAACCACACATAGCGCCCCTTGGCAAGCTTTAACCCGTGATTCCGTGCCGAACTAACCCCATTGTTTTTTTGATAATAAACACGGAGATTATTAAACGCTTTTTTATAATTTTCAAGAATTCCCCTGCTACCGTCAGTAGAACCATCATCTACGCAAATTATTTCATAATCTGACATAGGAATATCTTGATTTATCAACGACTGAATACACTGCTCTATATACAAATGAGTATTATAAACAGGAATTATAATACTCAAAAAAATATCTTCCATCTCAAATTTTTCCCATCAATACAATTTATTCTTTTTCAAAAAACTTTAATTGGTCAAATAATTTTTTCCGTTCATTTGCTTCAGAAATAAAGCTGTTAACATTTATTTTGGGTCTTTCCCCTTTTAATGAACGGAAAACATATCTTCCACCAAAATAAACCCAACCAACAGGTAAAAGCAGTTTATTTTTCTCTGCACTTTTCCAGTTGTTTTTAACTGTTTGATTTACATAAGCAATAAATCTTTTTGAATTGCTTTTTTCTTTGTGCTCGCTATCACCGTATTTAGGTAAAATCATTGCTTCGTGGCTTCTGTCGTCATTTTTTTGGCCAAGGTTTCCACCCTCGAAAATATCTTTTGCCAAAGAGTCAACTAAATTTTCATCGACCTCGCACACCCAAGATTTTTCAGGACAAGAAAGATATTTTTCGCTGATTCTTGTTAACACACAAGCTAAATTCCAAAGACCGATTTGCTTGAATTTTTCTTCAAACAAACTGCAGAATTCATCATCGGAAACAGAATTCACAAAAACCGCCCAATCGCAAAGGTGACGAAGCCCTACACCCGAGCTTGTGAGATGGTGGCAGATGTGGAGCAGAATTATAAGCCCGTGATGAAACCTTGATGGAACATACACATTTTCAAAAAGAGTGTTTTGTAGTTCTGCTTTTTCCAATAAATCGGATAAATATCCTTTAACTAACGCCCCTACTTCACCTTTGGGCATACCTGCAGGCTCTGTATGAAGCTCATATCGGCACACATTATCTGTGAAAACCATATGGTCGCCATGGGATTTTTCGGAAGCAACAAAGCCATTCTGCTCTAATTCTGCACAAGTTTTTTCTAAATCACCTTCAGCAACAAGAAAATCCACGTCACCCATAGAACGCAAAAGGAAATCAGGATAATAAAGAGCAGATGCAAGACCTTTTAAAATCACATAGGGAATTTCAGCATCATTCAGAAGCTTATGAATTTTGAAATGGCTTTTGTTTACTGCAAGATTATCACTCATTCTGCTTTGCAGATTTTTTCTTATGCCTGAAAAATCTGCAGATGCAGTAAGCTCTTCAGGAAAATCTGCAAAAGCGGTCAACGAAACCCCTTGCATATGGGCTTCATACCAGACCAAGCGCCAATCCACCGAAACAGCATCAAAGGACTTGCCTGCAGAAAACAAATTGTTCCCCAGCAAATCCAAAAGAACCTG
>SVOP01000082.1 GCA_015066325.1 Oscillospiraceae bacterium | reverse complement strand
TTGTACGCCTTCGGGCAAACAAAATCAAGTCTGAAGCCTTGATTTTGCTCAGTTTGTCCGTTCTGCATCTTTTTTTCCTATCCCCTGAAAAGAGGCTGTAAAAAAACGCGAGTTTTTTTACAGCCTCTTAATTTTATAAAATTTTAATGTGTATCTTCGTTGCCGTCACAGCTAACTTCAATTTTAGCTATTCCGCCAACAACCTTAGTAACAACAACCGTATATGTTCCGTTGCTGGGACAATAGGGAACATCGCTTTTCAAAAAGCCTTCTTTAACAAGCTTTAAATCAGCTTCTTCTTTGAGCTCGTTTCCGTCTTTATCCAATAACACACCTTTTTCTTCCTCTGCGTTTGAACGGATTTTAAAAGTGTAATTCTCATTGTAATTATTATCGATACAATAGTTTTTTATATTTGTGTATATTTCTTTTTGAAGAGCGGTGCAAACCTTTACTCTTGATTTTTCGTTAACCGAAGAATAAATCGGTACCGCAATTGCAACTAATACACCTAAAATTAAAATAACAACTATTAATTCAACTAAAGTAAAACCAAGTTTGGATTTCATAAATTTTAACATAAAACTTACCTCCAAAAGAGTATTAAAAGCGACCAAAACGAAACTTTTACGAAACTAATGTAACATATTTTATTTTAAATGTAAATAAATTTTTTAATAAAATATAAAAAGTGTATGATTTTACAATATAAGTATTTCAGAATTAGCAATTTTAACCAAATAAAAAGGACGATAACTGTCGGATAAGTTATCGTCCTGATATATTTGTTTAAATTCAGATAAGTCCCTGTGCCATCATAGCATCTGCAACCTTGATGAAGCCGGCAATGTTTGCACCTGCAACAAGGTCGTAGCCAAGACCGTATTTTTCAGAAGCGTCTGCAGAGTTATCGTGAATATTTTTCATAATCTGTTTAAGCTTTGCATCAACCTCTTCAGCAGTCCAGCTGTATCTCATTGAGTTCTGGCTCATTTCAAGAGCAGATACAGCAACACCGCCTGCATTAACTGCTTTTGAAGGTGCAACAACCTTAACATTTTCTTTAAGGTACTCAAGAGCATCATTTGTTGTAGGCATGTTAGCAACCTCGATGTAGTACTGAACACCGTTAGCAACAAGCTTCTTTGCTTCATCCATATTGATTTCATTCTGAGTTGCACAAGGCATTGCAACATCTACCTTTACGCCCCAAGGCTTCTGACCGGGGAAGAACTCAACACCGAATTTATCTGCATAATCCTGAACCTTATCACGGCCTGAAGCACGCATTTCAAGAAGGTATTCAATTTTTTCGTCAGTTGTGATACCATCTTTATCGTAAATATATCCGTCAGGACCGGAGATTGTAACAACCTTACCGCCGAGCTCAGCAATTTTCTTTGCTGCACCCCAAGCAACATTACCGAAGCCTGAAAGAGCAAATGTTTTGCCTTTGATATCTTCGCCGAAATGCTTAAATACTTCAACAGCATAATAAGTAGCACCGTAACCTGTTGCTTCAGGACGGATAAGAGAACCACCGTAGGAAAGACCTTTACCTGTAAGAACGCCGTTTTCAAAAGCACCACGGATTCTTCTGTACTGACCGTAAAGGTAGCCGATTTCTCTGCCACCAACACCGATATCACCTGCAGGAACATCTACATCGGGACCGATATGTCTGTAAAGCTCTGTCATAAAAGCCTGACAGAAGCGGAGGATTTCTGCATCACTCTTACCGCGGGGGTCAAAGTCGGAACCACCCTTACCGCCACCGATGGGAAGACCTGTAAGGCTGTTTTTAAAGGTCTGCTCAAAAGCAAGGAATTTCATAATACCGGAGTAAACAGAGGGATGGAAACGAAGACCTCCCTTGTAAGGGCCAATAGCACCGTTGAACTGAACTCTGTAGCCTGTGTTTACATTAACCTTACCGTTATCGTCAACCCATGTAACGCGGAAAGAAATCTGTCTTTCAGGCTCAACCATTCTTTCAAGTAAAGCGGCTTTTTCGTACTCGGGATGCTGGTCAATAACGGGAGCAAGAGAAGTGAGAACTTCAGTAACAGTCTGAACGAACTCAGGCTCGTTTGCGTGTTTTTTTGCAACGTCATCAATAACATTCTGGATGTAACTCATTATGGACAACTCCTTAATAGTTCCGAAGAACTGAATAAATATACTATTTTTATGAGTGATATTTTATACCAGTGTTTTTTAAATTGCAATAAAAATTTATCAGTTTTTTTATTATTGTAACATTAAATAAAAATGGAGGTTTTTGAGTTTAATTTTTTTTGCAATTAGTATTCTTTTTTCTACAATTTATATTGAAAAATAACATAAAAAACAGATAAAACAGTGAATTTTCATTCACTTTTTAGTGTAGATTAACAAAAAAATATCCGAATATCACAGTAATAATGAATGACTAATATACTGATTAAAACAGTAATTTCGGTTGAAAAAACTTTCATATTATGATATGCTGAACGGGATGATTTTGTGTTGGTTTTATGAAACCTTATATTTCTGGGGAGTATAAAATGTCTGTGAAAAATAATTATAATCATACAGTTTTTGCTTGCTATTTCGGTTATATTATTCAAGCAATTGTCAATAATTTTGCACCGTTACTTTTTCTCACATTCCGAGATGAGTTTGGAATACCTCTTCATCGCATAACAACTCTTGTGACAATAAACTTTCTTTTTCAGCTTTTTATTGATGTTGTTTGTGCAAAGGTAGTTGATAAAATAGGCTACCGTAAATGTATTGTGGCAGCTCAGTTTTTCTCAGCTTTAGGCATTGCAGGGTTAGGCATTCTTCCAGATTTGTTTCCGAATGCTTATACGGGAATAATAGTTTCTATTCTTCTCTATGCAACAGGAGGCGGATTAATTGAAGTGCTTGTCAGTCCCATAGTTGAAGCTTGTCCGATAAAAAATAAAAAAGCCGCTATGAGTCTTCTCCATTCCTTTTACTGTTGGGGACATCTTTTTGTTGTACTTGCTTCAACCTTATTCTTCACTGCTTTCGGAATAAAAAATTGGCGTATTCTCGCATTCATCTGGTCAATTGTTCCGTTTATAAATACTTTTTATTTTGCAAAGGTTCCCATTGCTCATCTTACACAAGAGGGTGAGCAGATGAACCTTAAGGAGCTTTTTTCTTCAAAGCAATTTTTGCTTTTTATTCTGATTATGGTTTGCGCAGGGGCGTCAGAGCAGGGGATCAGCCAGTGGGCATCTGCTTTTGCAGAAGCAGGTCTCGGTGTTTCAAAAACAGTTGGTGACCTTGCAGGTCCAAGTCTTTTTGCTATAACAATGGGTACATCAAGAGTTGTGTATTCAAAAATCAGTGAAAAAATAGATTTGAATAGATATATGACCGGTTGCGCAGTTTTGTGCATTGTTGCATATTCTGTTGCTTCGTTTTCAGGAAATCCGGTTATTTCTCTTTTGGGTTGCGCTATGTGTGGCTTCTCCGTAGGTGTTATGTGGCCGGGTTCATTTTCTCTTGCTTCAGAAAAATTCCCTAAGGGCGGAACTGCAATGTTTGCATTCTTGGCGCTTGCAGGAGATTTCGGTTGTTCTTTTGGTCCCACCGTTGTTGGCTTTGCCACAAGTGTATTAAATGATGATTTGAAAAAAGGTATTTTTGCCGCAATAGTTTTTCCGGTAATGTTAATTATTGCTTTATGGGTAATGAAGAAGAGTAAAACGCAAAAACTTGACAATATTAATGTAAAATATTAGAATAGATAAGTTAATTAATTTTTTGAAAGGAATCATTCTGTTATGATTAAACCCGAAAACAGAAACTGTTTTGAGTTTTTCAGAGATTGCACCAAGGATTTTGGGGTATATGATGTGTCAGAAAGCTTTGGTAACCTTGTAAGCCGTAAAAAGTTTATGAGAGATATTGAAGCTGTTGCAGGCTTCCTTGACAGTAAAAACATTAAAAGGGGAGATGTTATTACAATTTTTCTTCCTAATACCGTGCAGAGCTTTGTGGCATTTTATGCAGCAAATCGCATAGGCGTAATTGCAAATATTGTTCATCCTTTAACACCTCCCGATGTGCTTGAGGAAATTCTTAAAACCTCTCATTCAAAAGCAATTTTCATTCTTGATGTGTTGATGGAGAAATATGTAAGTATGCTCAGAAAGAGAAATAAGCTGGTTATAGTTTGTTCTCCTGCTGACTATGCTTCAACTCTTGTGCGCCCTGCTCTTAAAGTTTATTCCAGAATTAAGGGGAAGGACACACCCTCCTCCAATACTGCATCTTATCACACAATTTGTCATTTGAATAAAACTGCCCCCAAGGTAGAAAACAATGGTGATGAAATTGCGGTACTTCTTCATGGTGGCGGAACAACAGGAAAAAGTAAAACCATTCAGTTAACATCTAAAAACCTTAACGAACTTGCATATAAATTGAGCTTTTTTGATG
Organism: Oscillospiraceae bacterium; assembly: GCA_015066325.1. Classification (GTDB taxonomy): domain Bacteria; phylum Bacillota; class Clostridia; order Oscillospirales; family Acutalibacteraceae; genus DTU089. Next base: position 3,821 of record SVOP01000082.1, on the reverse strand, counting down.
CTCCCCATGCTCCCGGTGCAGAGTGTTCTCTTGCCGTGTTACCTCTTTTCCACGCTTTCGGATTGGGTGTTGTAATGCATTTCAGTATGTGTGCAGGCTTTACCTGTATTCCTATGATGAATTTTTCTGCTGAAAAGGCTAACAGACTAATAAAGAAATATAATATTACCTATATTGTCGGCGTTCCTAATATGTTCAAGAAAATGTATGAAGCCAATAATTTTGATGGTCCGCATCTTTCAAAGCTTCGTCTTTTGTGGGCAGGTGGCGATATTATAAGCGATACCTTCCTTAACTCCTTTAACTCCAAGCTTGAGAAATACCACGCTAAAGGTAAGCTATACAGAGGCTATGGTCTTACGGAGGTAAGTTCAGTTTGTACTGCAAACATTAAAGGTGCCTATAAAGAAAATTCAATTGGTAAACCTCTTGATGGTATGACTGTTGAAATCTGGAATGATAAAAATAAGAAGCTTCCACCCAACACCATTGGTGAAATTGTTGTAACAGGCTCAACTGTTATGGCAGGTTATCTCGGTAGCGAAGAAAGCGGTGTTTATACAGATAAAAAAGGTAACCGTTGGGTAATGACGGGAGACCTTGGCTATATAGATGAAGACGGCTTTGTTTTCTTCACAGGAAGAAAGAAAAGAATGATTATTATTTCCGGCTATAATGTTTATCCTAATGACATTGAGCAGGAGGTTTTAAAGCTTGATTATATCAACGAAGCTTGTGCAGTTCAGGGATATATTGATACTAAGCCTATTATCAAGCTTTTCGTTTCTCTTTATCAGCCCACTGATAATCCCGATGAGGTTTGCAAGCTTATTAAAGAATATTGCGACAGTAAGCTTGAACGCTTCTCAAGACCCAGTGCAGTAACAATTCTTGATGCGCTTCCTAAAACCCGAATGGCAAAAATTGACTTTATGAAATTAACTGATATGCCACCTGCACCTCAGGCGACTAAAAAAGAAATCCGTGAAGAGCGTAAAGCTAAGCGTGAAATTGAAAAAGCTGCAGAAAAAGCAGGTAGGGAAGCAGAAAAACAAGAAAAAGAAGAACGCGAAGCTGCTGAAAAAGCTAAAGAGAACGTGGCTTCAACGGAGGTAAATGATGGAAGAAATGAATAAAAACAGCCTGTCATATAAAATACAGAAAAACCCATTTCTTTTAGGTCTTTTTGTAATAGTTATAGCAGTTGTGTTGATTGCAATTTTCAGTCTTTCTTCTGCAATCAGCGAAAAAACAAAAGAATTTGAAACAACAACAGAAAAAACAACTGTTGCAACAACTGCCACACCTGTTTTAGAAACAGAAAAAAATGTTTCTCTTGATGGTTTGAAAAAGAGGGTGGATACAATAAAAAATGTATCTGCAGATTTTGACAATAACAGCGCAATCATAGTAGTTGAATTTGAAGATAAGGAAGCTCTTCTTGATGCACATTATGCTTCAAATGATTTTACCATTGATGTTGTTCCTGTTTTCTGTTTCTATATTAACAACGGCACACAGGTAACTTGCCCCGGTGAATTTAAATTCCGCTCAGACGGAAAAAGCGCGGAATATAAACTTGCTCAGATAGATGACCTTGCGAATGTGGTTGCTCTCACTGATGAGATTACTGTTAATTACAAAAATGTTTTTGAGGTTCTCAAATTTAATTTATATCTTGAGCATCAATCAAATGATGGTGTAGGCAGAACGCTTGTGGGAACTTACCCCAAAACAGTTGAAAGCTTCAATAAGGATTATGCTGAAGCACCTGCAATTGTTTCAAATCTCAATGAGGGTGTTGAAAAGGTTCAAGTGACAACTGCGGATGAATTTATCTGGGTTGATGTTTATTTTACTGACGAAGAAAGCTATAAGACATTAAATCACGATTTTGAAAATAACTTCGTTTGCTTCGGTTTTGAAAAAGGCGGAAAGAAATTCGATTGGAAATTTATTTCCACTGAGTATGAGGATTTATGTATGATTCGTTGCAAGCTTGATGCTTACGCATTAACGCAGCTTGCAGACGAAATAGGAGATAAATCCATTACAATTCCCACACTTTTTAAGGATTATCAGATTAATATCTGGACCTCGGATTACGATACAGAAACACCTTTGTTTACCATGAACTAAAAGAAAGCATCAAATCTTTCAATTGAAAAGATTTGATGCTTTCTTATTTATTTAATAAATACACACTAAAGTTCAGCACCGCCGCAAAGGTTACCCATATCAAATAGGGGATTAATATATAAGCAGCACGGGCTTTAATCATTTTAAATTCAAGAATTGTTGCAATAATAAGAAGCCAAAGAACAATAATCCACACGAAAGCAAACAGATAATTATTTGCAGAAAAGAAAATGAAGCTCCAGACAAAATTAAAGAAAAGCTGAATGTAATAAACAGTTAAAGCCCTGCTTTTTCGCGGACTGCCGGTGTTTTCTATAATGTAAGCGGCAAAACCCATTAAAGCATAGAGTATAGTCCATACAACAGGGAAAACCCAGCCGGGCGGACTGAAAAACGGTTGCTTTACAGTTGCCATATATTCTTTAACATCTGCATTTGTCAAAAATCCTGCCAATGCTCCGATAAGCAATGGTATAGCCAGATTTTTAATCAAACTTTTCGTTCTTACAGATAATACCATACACACACCTCACTATGCTAAATTATATTATAGCATTTGCGGAAATATGATAAAAATTACGAATTACAAATTACTAATGAGAAATTGAAAAGTATTGCAAAATTATTTAAGAATTATACATATTTAAACGCTAAAAAATTAAAGATAAGCATTGATTGTTAAAAATACGGACAGTTACAAATCATTTGATTAGTAACTGTCCGATTAAATTTTTATATCTATTGAATTTTATTCTGCAGTACAAGCAAGTCTGTACCTTACAGGGAACTGGTAACCGGCGACTGGCGACTGGTGGCTGGTGGCTATTTGCTAATAGCTATCTGCCGTCCCATAAGAACTCCCATAACGGATGCCATCATAAGACCTCTTGTCCAACCGGATGAGTCTCCGAGACAGTGGAGTCCTTTAACACTCGTGTTAAGCTCTGTATCCATTTTAATTTTGTTGCTGTAGAACTTAAGCTCGGGAGAGTAAAGGAGCGTTTCAGTTGATGCAAAGCCGGGAACAACGTGGTCAACTGCCTGAATGAAGTTGATAATATTTGTCATAGCTCTGTAAGGCATTGCAGCGGTAATATCGCCTGCAACTGCATCGGGAAGTGACGGACGTAAATTAGACTGTGCCAATTCCTTAGGCCAGGTTCTCTTACCATCAAGAATATCACCGTAACGCTGAACAAGAATGTGACCTGCACCAAGCATATTAGTGAGCTCACCAACCTTCTGAGCATATTCAATAGGCTGGTTAAATGGATGGTTAAAGTTGTGTGAACAAAGAATGGCAACGTTTGTGTTGTTGGATTTTTTCTCTTTATACGAATGTCCGTTAACAACCGCCAGGTCATTATCGTAGTTTTCTTGACTTACAAATCCACCGGGGTTCTGGCAGAAGGTACGAACCTTGTTTTTAAAGGGCTTCGGGTAGCCGATAAGCTTGGATTCATAAAGAACGCGGTTAACCTTTTCCATAACCTCGTTTCTTACCTCAACACGAACACCGATATCAACTGTACCTGCCTGGTGTTCAATGCCGTGCTCGTTGCAAAGCTTTTCAAGCCAGTCTGCACCTCTTCGACCTGTGGCAACAACAATTTTATCAGCATCAATCTGCAAATGCTCATCACCCTTGCTTATAAATACACCCTTGCAAACTCCGTCTTCAA
>SVOP01000081.1 GCA_015066325.1 Oscillospiraceae bacterium | reverse complement strand
CTTCGCCACTCGACGTACCTTTGTACGCCTTCGGGCAAACAAAATCAAGTCTGAAGCCTTGATTTTGCTCAGTTTGTCCGTTCTGCATCTTTTTTTCCTATCCCCTGAAAAGAGGCTGTAAAAAAAACTCGCGTTTTTTTCAGCCTCTTTTATTTAAACTAATTTCATAAACATATCGAGAATTCTTTTAGCGCAAATCTCAAGATCGGCTCTTGTTAAATCGCCATTGTCAAAAGCAACCTTAAGGTCTTCAGGATAACCGCAGTGCATTTTCATATCGTTACCTGCTTTAACCTCTTTGACCGGGTCGTTCTTAACGCCCCAATCAGTTACAACCATACCCTTGAAGCCCCATTCATCACGGAGAATGCCTGTGAGAAGCTCATAGCTTTCAGAGGTATGCTGACCGTTAATAAGGTTATATGAGCTCATAATTGTCCAAGGGTCGCCCTCTTTAACGGCAATTTCAAAGCCTTTAAGGTAAATTTCACGGAGAGCTCTTTCGGAAAGCCTTGAATCACTTGCGAAGCGGTTTGCTTCCTTATTATTACAAGCAAAATGCTTTACGGAAACTGCAACCTTTTGTGACTGAACACCTCTTGTTACTGCAGATGCAAATTTACCTGCAATTAATGGGTCTTCAGAATAATATTCAAAGTTTCTTCCGCACATTGGGTCACGGTGAATATTAAGCGCAGGTGAAAGCCAAACACCAAGGTTATTTTCACGGATTTCCGCACCACCGCCAACACCAACTTCAAATGCTAACTCAGGATTCCAGCTACAAGCAAGGAGAGTTGCGCAGGGCCAGGCAGTTGTGGGAATACCTGTTTCTGTGTTAAGTCTTAAGCCTGCAGGACCGTCAGCAGTGGGAACGGCAGGAACGGAAAGTCTTTCAACACCACCGAAGCAACCTGTGTTGCAAACACCGGTTGGTCCGTGACCGCCAACAAAATCCATAAGCTCTGCATCTGTAAACTGCTTAACAAATTCATCAAGATTTATTTCTTCCCCTACTTTATCAAAGGGAACAACGGTTTCAGGAGCTTTTGCATCTGTGGGTTCATTGATACCGTAAAGATAAGTTTCTTCGCCCTGAGGAAGCTCTTCGTAGGTGCCGTCTGCTAATAATCTCTTTGCAAGTTTAAAGGGCTTGCACCAATCAGAAAGTTGTTGAACAATAGTATTTTCACTAACGATATATTCATATTCAAGCTTTTCGGCATCTCTTACTGATGTGCCGAGATAGAAATTATATGTACCTTTTTCAAGAATGTATGCAGATTTCTGAATCTTACCCAAATCATCAAAGCTTGCCATATCGTTGATATTGAAGCTCATAACAAGAGTTTCTGCTTCATTAGGTGCAAGAAGCTTTGTTTTCTTGAATGCGCAAAGCTCTCTTGAGGGTTTACCTAAAAGACCCTGAGGTGCACTGTAATAAAGCTGAACAACCTCTTTACCGGAAACTGAGCCAATATTTTTAACATTAACAATTGCAACAATATTGCCGTCGCTTTCGCAACAAACCTTACTACTCAATTCAAAATTTGTATAAGAAAGACCGAAACCAAAGGGATAACGAACATTTTCCTTTGCACCGGGAATTGTTTCAAAGTATCTGTAACCAACATAAATATCATCAGAATAGTCAACGTGGTCAAAGCATTCCCAGAAATCCTCTTTACAAGGATAGCAATCGTAGGATTTTGCAATTGTATCAACCATTTTACCGCTTGGGTTAACATCACCGCAAAGAAGGTCTGCTATTGCAAGACCGCCTTCCATACCGCCTTGCCAACCGAAAAGAATACCCTGAACATTATCATTTTCTGCAAAGTATTCGCAGTCAATTGTTGCGCCTGAGTTAATTATAACAACAACCTTGTTGAAAAGCTTTGTTAATTTATCAAGAAGGTCTTTTTCTAAATCTGAAAGGTAATAGTCATTACCCTGAGGGCGACGGTCAACACCCTCAGCAGAGAAACGGCTGATAGTAAAAATTGCAGTATCTGCCCATTTTGCAGAAGCTTCGATAAGACTTTCGGGAACCTCAGCTTCCACAACATGCATAGCGGCAAAGGTATCATATGTCATATCATCACGCTCTGTGCAGAATTCCATATTATTAACAATATCCCAACGGGCGTTAATCTGCTCTTCTGTGAGAACATTAACGCTTTCTTTTTTTACATATTCTTTATAGAAATCAACAAGGGGCATATAAACAGAAACTTTATCTTCCTTTTCCTTCTGCTCAAAGCCTTCAAATATATTTCTGATATAGGGGCAGTTAACATCACCGCTACCGCCACCACCTTTGATATATTCAATTGTTGCTTTGCCGAAAAGAGCGATTTTTTCGCCTTTTTTAAGGGGTAAAGCATTGTTTTCATTTTTAAGAAGAACCATACCCTCTGTTGCAGCTCTGCGAGAGAGGTCAATGTGCTTTTTAGAAGCAGTAACACATCTTCCGTCTTCACCTAAAGGAAGACATGGTTGGTATCTGAAGCGTGCATATTTGTCCATAATTTTTCCGTCCGTTTCTTTGGTAGATTTTTACTATTACAATTATATTACATTTAGAAAAACAGTCAAGGCTTATTGCTCTTTCCTAAAAGTATTTTTAATTTAGTTTTTTCGAATATTAAAGTTACAACAGTCAGCACGATTATTATAATAAGAAGTTGAATTAATTTATAAATCCAATAATATGGTTCAGAGATATCCATTGGAGAACTGAAGCCTAAGAATTTCAAGCCCATTTTTGTAAGAGGAATCATAATCGTCTGATGCCAGGCATAATAAATAAGACTGTTTTCGCCGATATATCTAATTGGTTTTAAAGTAAAAAATTTTGAAAAAAGAATTACTGCAAACACACCTGCAAAGGCTGAAATATATGTAAATATGGGATTTGCATATTCGCTATCAAACATTTCGAGACCTTCACCGGTTGTTTTAATATTCAAATACCCGAAAGCTACGTTAATTAAGCCGAATACTATAAACAATATAAAACAAATGGATTGTTTTGATAATGCTTTTTCAGTTTTATCTTTAAATTCTTTTAAAATATAGCCACCAAAGAAAAATGGTATTGCCGTAAAGCAAGCATCAATGTTCCAGGGAAGTGGCTTACCGCCTGATTCATAATATAAAAGGCCAACAAAAGCCACGCCAATTACAATAACTGTCTTTGATATATTCTTCTTTGCAAATTTTGTTATAAGATAGAAAATTATATTCAAAAAGAAAAGGCAAGCTATGTACCATAAAGTCCATTTACGTCTTTGAAGAACAAAATCCTTTACTAAATCAATTGCAAAATCAACAGTAAATTTATCTTCCCGAAGCTTTAAAAGAAAGCTGAAAACCACCATAGGAATGCCTAAGGAAAAATAAGGTATAAGGAGTGCTTTCGCCTTCTTATTTATAAAAGCATCAAATTTATCTTTATTGCTGAAAACATAGCCTGATAAAAAGAAAAATAATGGCATATGGAAGGTATAAATCCACGCGTGTAACGGTCCACTGCAAATATGGGCAATGATTACGGCTAACATACCGTAACCCTTTGCCATATCAATCCAAGCTATTCTGTTTTTAGTTTCCGCTAAAGACATAAAAAAAGACTCTTTTCTGAAAATTATGCCTTCATTTTATCACAAGATGAATTTAGTTTCAACAAGCTTTACAACTATAAAAGCATTATCAAGCTTGCATTAAAAATATTCTCTTGACATTGTACTTTGATTATGATACTTTATACATAGCAACTCTATGTATCGTAATTCTATGTATCGGAGGAGAGTTTATGAATATCAAAAAAGAACTTACAAAAGGCAGCAGTGCGTTGCTTGTTTTATCTGTTTTAGAAAACGAAGAAATGTATGGCTATCAGATAATTAAGGAAATTGAAAAAAGAAGCGAGGATGTTTTCTCTTTTAAAGAGGGCACCCTCTACCCTATTCTGCACGCTTTTGAAAAAGACAACTATGTTGAATCCTATTGGCAAGAAAGTGAACAAGGAAGAAAAAGAAAATACTACAGAATAACAGATAAGGGCAGAAAAGTTCTTGTTAAATCAAAGGAAGAATGGGATGCTTATTCAAACGCTGTAAAGAAAGTTATTAAACCCCAGACCTCACCTGTTACAGCTTGATTTGAGGTGGTTTTATGGAAGAACGAATTCGAGAAATTATTGCGGATTACATACCCAAACGCATAACAAAAGAAACAAGATACAATCTTCAAGCCGAGCTTGAAAATCATATTTATGAAAGAATAGATTATTACACCGAAATTGGTTATTCCGAAGAAGAAAGTCTTGAAAAAGCCCTGAAAGATTTTGGTGATGATAAGGAAACCAAGGAACAGATAAAAAAGGAAATGAGCGAAATTCACAGACCATTTACCCTTGCAGATTTGTTTTTAAAAACAATTCCAATAACTGTTGCAATTGTATTCTTTGGTGGGATAGCTCTAAATTTTTTGTTCAGGTTTATCGATATAAAAAACCTTGTTATTATACCCCTAATTATCTGGCTGATAATACTCGTTCTCAACAGAACAAAAAAACTACACCATATTCTTAAATCTATTTTTGCATTTATTTTAGTAGTTCCGTATTTTCTTTTGATGTCTAATGCTTATTTCTTTTTTCAAACACATTTTTATACTATATATGATAAAAATGAAGCTTTTTCCTCCTATTGCGAATTTACTATAGACGAGGAAACAAATGAACAATATTTGGATTGGCTTTTGCCTGACTCAGACAAAATTAATAATCCAATTGACGCTAATCATTTTAGTGTTATAGAAGACTCTCCTTTCAGTAATCCCTCTTATTTCACATGGATTTTCAAATATGCACCAACTGAATATAACAAAATCAAAAAAACTTTGGGAAATACAATTGAATACAGAGATAAATTCATCACAGATGATGGAGCTTGGGTTGATGATGAATATATTCCTCAATACATAAAAGCTGATTGCAACTTTAGTGTGTATGGTTTTGAGTTTAAAACAATATATACACCTAATGAAGAAGATATATATTATGATGAGAATACAGATTGCGAAGAGTTTGATTTTTGGTCAATGATAGGCACAAATGATAATACTCACGAAATAGCATTTATATATTTAACACCTGCACATTTTACTCCAAGCTTTGACGAAAATTTCATAAAAGAGGATTGCGGTTGGAGATATTATTACATCAAAAAATGGTTTAACGATTTATAAAAACAACTGACTGTATTTTCTGTACAGTCAGTTGTTTTTTACACTTCTTTCCTCATCCAAGCGTGAGGCTTATTTTGTTCGTAATCTATTTCACCCTGTTGGGTAAAGCCACATTTTTCATAAAAAGGCTTTGCGTGATATTGGGAATGGAGAATGATTGCTTTACCACCCTTTTCTTTGACAATTTCTTCTGTGCTTTTAAGCATTTCTCTGCCGAGAGATTTCCCGCGATATTCTTTCAAAACACAAAGTCTGCCGAACATATATGTTTCTTTATCTTCCTTAAGATAAAACCTACAGGTTGCTATTGGCTTTTCGTTATCATACATAACAAGGTGGGTTGCAACGCTATCAAACTCATCAACCTCATCAACAAAGCCCTGCTCATCAACAAAAACCTTTATTCTCAAATCAAGAGCGTCTTGGGGTAATTTATCATATACTTTTATAATCATTTAATCACCTTTTCCTAAAAGCAAATCAACAAGCTCCCCTACCTTTTGGGGTCTTGGTTTATTTATTTTAAATAGCAAGTCATCAATATTCTTTTCAACTGCGTCAATTTCTCTTTTGAAGTCCTGAGCAGATACCCTGAGAACACCGAATCGCACCGCAGAAAGCTGAATAAGATTGTCTGACGTTACAACACGAACATTATCATTTTTACCGATATCACTTATTAGCTTTTCAATGTAGTTATCCCCAAGCTCACGCTCTTTTGTATAAACCACGTGAATATTATTATAATTAAACCTTTGCCCGTTATTGCCTGATACCTTATAAGCATCAAAAACAACAACTGTTTCACATTTTGTGAAAGCGGAATAATTGCAAAGTATATCCAAAAGCTTGTCACGGGCAATACTTAAATTGTCGTTTGCTATTTCCTTTAATTCATCCCAGGCAAAAATAACATTATAGCCGTCAACAATAACATATTTCTTGCGGATTTCAGTATTATATTCAGTATTAACAGGCTTTGCAGGTGCTTTATTGTGGCTATATCTGTAAAACGGGTGCTTGTCTTCACCGAATTCACGGTTCATTATGGCCTCAAGCTCTTTATCGTCAATATGGAAATTACGCTTATTAAGATTAACCTCATAAGGCGTTTTTTCTTGCTCAAGACAAGAGTCGATATGCATATATTCAAAAACCTTATCCCACTTAACATTGAAGCCCGCACCATGAGCGCAGAAAACGGAATCAGGGGTGTTTTCCAAATCGCTTTCGGGAGAATATTTTGAATTTTCAATTATTTCATCTGCATTATGGCAAACATCATAACCGCAAACCTCAAGGAACAAACGACCTTTACCGCTTGTATAGGCGGCAACCTCAGAAGCATAGCCATTCAAGGTTGTAACGGGAGCTTTACCCGTTAAGATACTTACTCCGTTTAAATCCTCAGGAGAGTCAATTGTACCGTTTTTCATTCTTATATCATTGATAGCTCTGCCGATTTGTTCGGTGGGAACTTCCAATCTGAAGCTATAATATGGCTCTAAGAGAACAGATTTTGCCTGCATAAGACCTTGCCTTACGGCTCTGTAGGTTGACTGTCTGAAATCTCCGCCCTCTGTGTGCTTTAAATGGGCTCTGCCTGCTGCAAGAGTGATTTTAACATCTGTTATGGGGGAACCTGTAAGCACGCCTAAATGCTCTTTCTCGCTTAAATGACCCATAATTAAATTCTGCCAGTTACGGCTTAAAGAATCCTCACTGCATTTTGAAGAGAAAATAAGCCCGCTACCTCTCGGTAATGGTTCTAAAATCAGATGCACCTCGGCATAGTGCCTTAAGGGTTCATAGTGACCTACACCCTCGACCTTGTTTTCAATAGTTTCCTTATAAAGAACCTTACCGCTATCAATTCCCACATCCACATTGAAGCGAGTTGAAATAATGCTTTTGAGAATTTCGGTTTGCACATCACCCATTAAGGAAACATATATTTCCTGCAGGTATGTGTTCCAGGTAATATGTAACTGTGGGTCTTCTGCTTCAAGCTCTTTTAATTTCGGGAAAAAAGTCTTAGGGTCGCAATCCTTCGGCAGAACAATTCTATAGTTCATAACAGGCTCTAAAAAGGCTTTTCCAAAGGATTTTTCAAAACCTAAACCATCACCCGTATTAACTGAATTCAAGCCTGTGAGGGCGTATATACCGCCACTTTCAGCTTCTTCTACTGCTACAAATTTTTCACCCGAATAAACTCTGATATTATTAACTTTTTCGTTTTTATCATTATTAGTTATTGTGTCTTTAACCCTTAAAGAACCGCCCGTTACTTTAATATGAGTTATTCTTTCACCTTTTGAGTCATGAGTTATTTTATAAACCTTTGCGCCAAATTCATTGGGATAATTATTTACGCAAATATATTTTTCTAAACCGCAAACAAATTCATCAACACCATCCCCTTTTAAGCCTGAGCCAAAATAACAAGGGGTACATTTACGGGTTTTGATAAGCTCTTTAATTGATTCTTTTTCTATCACTCCGTTTTCTAAATATGCTTCTAAAGCTTGTTCATCGCACATTGAAACATTTTCAAAAAACTCATCGGAGAAATCGTTTGAAAAATCAATACAATTATCAGAGCAAAGTTCTTTCAAATCTGCAATAAGCTCTTCTTTTGTAAGTCTTGCATAGTCCATTTTTGTGACAAAAATGAATGTTGGAATATTATATGCGCAAAGAAGCTTCCACAAGGTTCTTGTATGAGCCTGAACGCTATCAGTTCCGCTTATAACAAGAATTGCATAGTCAAGAATTTTCAGCATTCTTTCTGTTTCTGCAGAAAAGTCCACATGACCGGGAGTATCAAGAAGATTAATTTCCAAATCACCTATATTGAACACCGACTGACCTGCAAAAATTGTTATGCCTCTTTCACGCTCAAGGGTATGGGTATCTAAAGCCGTATCTCCATTATCAACACGACCTAATTTTCTTATTTTGCCCGATTTATAAAGAAGCGTTTCTGCAAGAGTTGTTTTCCCCGCATCCACATGGGCAATGATACCAACTACTACCTTTTTCATACTA
>SVOP01000080.1 GCA_015066325.1 Oscillospiraceae bacterium | reverse complement strand
TAAGAAAAATGAGTTTTATGCTACGAACAAATCTCGCCACTCGACGTACCTTTGTACGCCTTCGGGTAAACAAAAACAAGTCTGAAGCCTTGTTTTTGCTCGGTTTGTCCGTTCTGCATCTTTTTTTTCTATCCCCTGAAAAGAGGCTGTAAAAAAACTTTCGTTTTTTTACAGCCCCTAAATTATTTATTATTCATAAGAAGCATAAAGCTGTTTAGTTTTGTAGGAGCCGTTTATATAAACATTGGCGCAAAGCTCAGCAAGGTCTCGGGCGGGGATTTTCATTCCGTCATCCATCCAGTCAATGCAAACGCCAATCATTGCGTTAATAACATAGTTGGATAGATATTTTGCAGGGTTGTTTTCTGCAAAAACTTCTTTAGTGTTTGGTATGTTGGTGAGCATAAGCTGTTTTATATATGTATAAAGCTGATTGTTGATATCGTTGTTTATAATAAATCTTGTTAAAGCTTCGTTTTCTTTGCAATAACTGAAAAGTCTTTCAGCATATTCTGTAAAGCCTTCAATTGTTGAAACAGATATGGTTGCTTTTTGAATAACCTGTTTGAATGCTTCAAAAGCATCGTTTTGAATTTGCTGAAGCATATCAATAAGGTCGGTATAATAAAAATAAAAGGTCGCTCTGTTAACATCTGCTTTTGTGGTAAGCTCGGTAACAGTAATTTCATTAATTGTTTTATCCTTAAGCAGAATTAAAAGTGCATCATAAAGAGCTTTTTTTGTTCTTTTAACGCGTCTGTCATTATTATTCATCTTTCTATGTTCAGCCATTTTATTCTCCGCCATTTATATAAAATTCGTCAGTTGTGTAAAATATGACAGTTAGAGTTTATCATACATTTGTCGAATAAGCAAGTAAAAAATAAACCTGACATTTTAGTCAGGTTTACTATTAATATTCATCAGTATAAAAGTTCTGAGTGCTGTAATATTTATAATTGGATTTTTCACTGTAGGCAAAACCTACACCGATATATTTGTATTTGGCATTTAAAATAATTTTTCTGTGCCCTTCTGAATTATACCATCCGTTTGAAAGAGCATAGGGGTCATAAACTCCTGCGGCAATATTTTCTGCACAAGCATACCATTCAACACCACCTGCGGTTAAACGGTCGCTGACTCGTTTTCCGTCAGGATTTGTGTGGTCAAAGAAGTTACGTTTTGCCATATCATTACTGTGGGCTTGAGCAACCTCAGCTGCATCTGAACAATATTTTAAGGGTGCAACACCATTGATTGCTCTTAATCCATTGGTTAAATGAAAATTGATTTTTTCGATAAGTGAATAATCGGTGGTTTTTGTAAGGCTATAGCTTTCACCAACTGTGGCGCAAAAGCTGTAAACAAACTCGTTGTTAAATGTATCAGAATAAGTTGTTATGTCAATATCACCGATTTTTTCGGGGGCAGATTTGCAATAAAGACCATAGTGAGAACTGCCTTGTGCAACTATTGCAGTGGTGGCATTGCTGAAAAATTGTGTTAATTTTCCATCAAAAAAGGTGAAAATTGCTAAATCTTTATAGTCTGTGTAATAAGCGTACATCACAACAGTTTTTTCGGCTACACTATCTTTTCCTTTGCCTTGGGGCTCACCTAAAATGCTTTTTACTTTTGATGTTGAGCAGCCGAATTTGATTTCTTTGTTATTATATGAGAGGGTTGGGGCGGATAAAAGCGTATTGCAGTTTATGCAATAGCCTTCATTTTCAATGTGCTCTAAGGGTTCCCCAAAGGTTTCGTTGCAAACAGAACAATAACTTCCCGTATCACAAGTTGCATCAACTATAATATGACCGGTCTTATTTAATGTTTTAGTAACCTTTTTTTCGCAATAATAGCAAACTGATTCCGCTATGCCATCTTCTATGCAGTTAGGCGACTTAATAGTTTCCCAGTTGGAGAAGAAGTGGTCGGGCACATAATCCATATCTGCAGCGCCTCTTAGTATAAGGCGAACATCGTTGGTTGTAATAATCCCGTCATAATCCAAATCGGCAGAATGCTCCTGATGCTCATCGGGAGTTTCTATATTAGTTGCAAAGCGTAAGGCGATAACTGCATCTTCAATTCCGATATATTCATCATAGTTAACATCTCCGTGGAGAGCAGATGAAAAAACAGCAAGGCTAAGCATAATTATTGCAGAAGTCAATAATGAAAAGATTATTTTTATTGCTTTCACATAACCACATCCTTACTCTTTTTATTATATTATACTATATTGATATGGTATTTTTCAACTAAAAATAAATGATATAAATTTGTTCAATTTGTTAAAATGTCAAAATTAAAAAAACTTCAAAAATTTGGAAAAATTCCCTTGACAATAAAAATATATGATGTTAAAATGTTGTTAGTTAGCAGAGGCTAACTCAATCAGCGTTCAAGAGGCGAAGAATATGAATTTGACTAATGCTCAGGAGGGAATTGAATATATCATCAAAAGCATCGTTACTGATGATGAAGAGCTTGATGATTTCCTTTTCTCTTTGGGTTGCTACAGTGGCGAACCGATTACAGTTGTTTCACATAAAAAAGGCGGTTGTGTGGTAGCTATTAAAGATAGTCGTTATAATATTGACAGCCAGTTGGCAGAAGCAATCGAAATCTGAAAAGATGGATTTGTCAACTGCTATTTTTTACGAAAGAGAGTTAGCATAGGCTAACTCGTGCTTGGGGTATATAAATTCAGGAGGAAACAGAATGAGAGTTGCATTAACAGGTAACCCAAACAGCGGTAAAACCACAATGTATAATGCCATTACCGGTAAGAATGAAAAAGTAGGTAACTGGGCAGGTGTTACCGTAGAAAAGAAAGAAAGTGCCGTTAAGAAGAGCCTTTATAATGGTTCGGAGGAAATGATTGCCGTTGACCTTCCCGGTGCTTATTCAATGTCACCCTTTACATCGGAAGAGAGTATAACAAGCGACTATGTAAAGAATGAAAAACCTGATGTTATCATTAATATTGTTGATGCAACGAATCTCAGCCGTAGCCTTTTCTTCACAACTCAGCTTCTGGAATTGGGAATTCCCATTGTTGTTGCTCTTAATAAAACTGATATTAACAAAAAAAAGAATACAAAAATAGATGTAAAAGCTCTTTCCGAAAAATTAGGTTGTCCTGTTATTGAAACTGTTGCATCCTCTTCTAAAAACGACGGTCTTTCAGAGCTTATCAAACAGGTTGCCATTAAAAAGGGTTCTGGTCAGATTGCACCATATTCACAAGGCAACATCAACCTTGCAGATAAAACTGCTGTAAAGGAAGCTGATAAAAAACGTTTTACTTTCGTAAACAGCATTGTTTCTCAGGTAGAAACACGCAAGATTCTCACCAAAGATAAAAATATCGGTGATAAGATTGACGATATTCTTACTAATAAATGGCTCGGCATTCCGATTTTTGCCGTTGTAATGTTCCTCGTTTTCTGGATTTCTCAGGCAGGACCGGGTGTGTGGATTGCCGAAGGCTATGAATTTTCAAACGGAACAGCAATTCCCGGTCTTGTAACGCTTCTCGAAATGTTTCAGGGTTGGGTAGCAGGCTTCTTTGAAAATGCTAATCCACTGCTTTCAGCACTTCTTGTTGACGGTGTTATCGGTGGCGTGATTGCTGTTATCGGATTCCTTCCTCTTGTTATGGTAATGTATTTCCTCATTGCTCTTCTCGAGGATTGTGGTTATATGGCTCGAGTTTCCGTTGTTCTTGACCCCATATTCAAAAGAGTTGGTCTTTCGGGTAAATCTGTTATTCCCTTTGTTATCGGTACGGGTTGTGCAATTCCCGGCGTTATGGCTTGCAGAACAATCCGTAACGAGCGCGAAAGAAGAGCAACCGCAATGCTTGCACCCTTTATGCCCTGCGGAGCCAAGCTTCCCGTTATAGCTCTTTTTGCAGGTGCATTTTTTGAGGACGCAACCTGGGTTGGTCCGCTTATGTATTTTGCAGGTATTCTCATTATCTTTGTAGGTGCATTGTTAATAAATAAAATTACAGGCAATAAAGCAAAAAAATCCTTCTTTATCATAGAGCTTCCTGAATATAAAGCTCCCAGCCTTAAAAGAGCAACTCTTTCAATGCTCTCTCGTGGTAAAGCATACATAATAAAAGCAGCAACTATCATTCTTGTTTGTAATACTGTAGTTCAGATTATGCAGACATTCTCCTGGGATTTCCAGGTGGCAGAAAGCGCCGACCAATCAATTTTAGCATCTGTTGCAGGTCCGTTCTCTTATCTTCTTGTTCCCGTAGTTGGTGTTGTTTCCTGGCAGCTTGCAGCGGCAGCAATTACAGGCTTTATTGCAAAGGAAAATGTTGTTGGCACATTGGCAGTCTGCTTCGTGGGACTTGAAAACCTTATTGATACAGAAGAGCTTGCTCTTATGGAAGGTGCAGGAGCAGAGGTTGCATCTGCTTTTGCAATCACAAAGGTTGCAGCTCTCGCTTACCTGATGTTCAACCTTTTCACACCACCTTGCTTTGCGGCAATGGGTGCAATGAATTCCGAAATGAAGAGCAAAAAATGGCTTTTCGGAGGAATCGGCTTCCAGTTAGGCGTAGGATTTACCATTGGCTTCCTTGTATATCAGATGGGCACACTTATTACCACAGGCGCATTTGGCAAAGGCTTCCTTGGTGGCTTGATAGCAGTATTGGTTTTCGTTGCAATTCTTGTGGCACTTATTATGAAAACCAATAAAAGACTCAGAGAAGAAAAAGTAAACAAAATAAAAAAACAGACAGTAACAAAATAATTTTCAAAATAAAGGAGTTACGCTATGGATAATTTTATCATTGTAGCTGTTCTTGCCTTGATAATCGGCGGAGCAATTGCATATGTGGTAAAAGCTAAAAAACGCGGTGTCAAATGCATCGGCTGTCCCGATGGAGCTAAATGCTCGGGCAATTGCAGTTGTTGCAGCAGCTGTGGCAATACAGAAAAAACAAACTCCTGAAATAAACTTTAATTAATATACTATTCATTAGATTTCCATTTTTTCAGGGACGGGCTCATACCTTAATTGGTGTGGGTCTGTTCTTTTTTTTGTCTTGTTATTTATATTCATAACTGATATAATCAAAACAGAAAAATAGCGAAAGGTTGTTTTTATGGTTTCAAAATGCTTCGCCCCTTGGGGACCTTACGGTAAAAAATATATGGGGCTTTCCCGAATCGCAGACCACGCTTTTAAAAGCGGTATCCGTTTCGATTTTACTGTTGCACCATCAGTCTTCGGCGCGGATATTAAAGTGCCTAATGTAACAGTGCCCTCAGGGTGCCACCCTTGGCTTGCAAGTGGTGATTATTCCTTCTATTCCTATCGTTATGATTTGGAGTGGAAAGATAGGGTCTATGCAGATGTTTCCTATTCAAGAATAGATGATGAAAGCATTCTCGTCAGAACAGAAATTGTTAATAATTCCGAGCTTATGCAGAACTGCCTTATTAACTATTTCAGCTCTATTGAATACCCCTATACTCACTATACAAGGCTTGTAACTCCCGAGAAATGCACCTATAAGGAAGCAACGGATTACGATGAATATATTTATAATTTACCTCGTCCCTGGGACGAAGAAAATCCTGACGGACTAAAAAAGGGTGAATTCCGTAGCTCTGAATTTGTCAATGAAACAGGTCTTGGCGACAGAGTGGGCAAATGGCATATGCCCCATAGAGTTATTAAACCCTTCGGCTATGAAAAAGGGGACAGAGTTGCCTATACCCTTGATGTTAAAGAAGCTTATAATGACGCTATTCTTCTTGTCCGCTACCGCACAAGCGACCTTCATTATGAACAAGGTCAGATGGTTGGCGTTAATCTTATACCCGGTGAAGAGGACGCGGTTTTCACAATTAATAATGAAAAGGTTGTAACCTTTATCGCTACGGATGACCTTAAAATTGCGGCAATTCCTTTCGGTGAAATTAAGAAAGGCGAATTTAAGCTTTCTTTCGTTTCTGAGGGCGAGGGTGCAATTGAATTTGACTTCCTTTGCCTTGTGGAAAAAGAGGATTTAGGAAAGGTTTCGGTTTTCAAAGAAAAGAACGAAACTCATCCTCAGATTACCGAAGAGAAAAATGATAAGGGTTATACTGCAAAATTAAAGTATAAATATATTGACGGGGAATATATTATAAAAACCTTTAACGATAACACCCGTTTCAGAAAAATAGAAACAGGTGCTCTTGAGGATTGCCTTACTGCCCGCCTTTCAAACTCCGATGTTACCTTTGATGATGTTCTCGAAAGCTTTACTGAAACCTTCTCAAGAAAGCATAGTGACGAGGGCTTTTTCCATAACACAATTATTCACACTATTTTTGTGAATCCCGGTGAAAGCAAGGTTGAATATGCGGTAATCAGCAAAAATGAAACAAAGTATTTAACAACTGAAGAATACGAAGAAATATATCTTAAACAAAAAGAAAAGGCAATAAAGTTCAATTACAATAAAAACGGTCAAAAGTATGAGTTAAGTAATACTATTCTTGCTTCAACTCTTCTTACAAATGCGGTTTACCCCATTTATAAGCATGGTGAAAATATTATTCATCATACGCCCGGTAAACGTTGGGATTGCCTTTATACCTGGGATTCGGGCTTTATCGGTCTTGGTATGGCGGAGCTTTCCGAGGAGTTTGCTTACTATATTCTCGATACATATTTAAGTGACGAAAGCAATCTTGACTACGCCTTCCTGCATCATGGCTCACCTGTGCCTGTGCAGATGTATCTGTATCTTGAGCTTTTGAAACGCAATAACGATAAAGAAAAGCTTCTTTCTCTTTACCCGAGAGCAAAGCTCTATTATGATTTCCTTGCAGGTAAAATAAGAGGCTCAACAACCGCAAAATTCAAAAGCGGTCTTACCACCACTTACGATTATTTCTATTCGTCAAGCGGTATGGACGATTATCCTGCTCAGGTTCAGATGATGAATGAAAATCTTCGTGATAAAGCCGCACCTGCACTTTCTTCTGCTCAGCTTATCCGTTGCGCAAAGATTCTTAAAATGGTGGCTCTGGCTCTCGGCAAAACAGAAGATAGTGCCGAATATGACAAGGATATCAAGCGTGTGGGTGAAGCTCTTAATAAATATTCCTGGGACGAGGAAAGCGGTTATTATTCATACGTTCTCCATGATGAAAGCTACGAGCCTACGGAGATTTTCAGAACAAAATCAGGGGAGAATGTAAACAAGGGTCTTGACGGCATTTACCCATTGATTGCAGGTGTTTGTGACGATAATCAGAAAAAGAGAATTATCGCTCACCTGAGCAATCCCAAGGAAATGCTTTCACCCTACGGTATCAGCGCAGTTGATATGACGGCAAGCTATTTTATGGTGAACGGCTATTGGAACGGTCATGTGTGGTTCCCTCATCAGTGGTTTATCTGGAAAACTATGCTTGATTTGGGTGAAAGTGACTTTGCTTATACAATTGCAAAGCTTGCTCTTGATATATGGAAGCGTGAGGTTGAATATTCCTATTACACCTTTGAAATGGTAAATGTTGTAACGGGTAGAGGCGGTTGGTTCCATAATTTCGGAGGACTTTCCGCACCCATTAACCTCTGGACTGCCGCATATTATAAGCCCGGTACATTCAACACAGGCTTTGATGTGTGGGTGGAAAAACAAGAGTTTTCCGATGATAACAAATCCTTTGAAGCAGAATTCAAATATTACGGCAATAACGAAAAATTCACCGTAATTGTTGCCATGAACGATGAAAAGAAGGATTATATAGTAACCCTCAACGGCACAGAAATTCCTTATACCCTAAGAGACGAAAGCGCAATTGAGGTTACAATAAACGCAAGTGAAGAAACAAAAATTTATAAATTACAAATAAATTAATGTTGAATTTAGAACAATAAAGTGGATGGTGGTTCTTTGCCTGCCTTCGAAGGCGGGGGGACCACCTTTTTATTTTTATAATTTTGCATTGAGACTTCAAGCGAGATAAACAATAAAGAATATAATTAAGTTGGTCGGGTGGTGGGTGGTTCTCGATGCGACTATAGGAGCATCGTTGAAGCGTAAGCTTCAATTGTAATATATCGTAAGGCACAGGCTTGCCTGTGCCACAAAACGAATAAATACAGAACGA
Organism: Oscillospiraceae bacterium; assembly: GCA_015066325.1. Lineage (GTDB taxonomy): Bacteria > Bacillota > Clostridia > Oscillospirales > Acutalibacteraceae > DTU089. The sequence continues at coordinate 211 of SVOP01000080.1, read as the reverse complement.
TAAATTTATTATAATTTCACCTGCGGAGGAATGTTGCTTCGCAACAAAGAACCTTCCGTCACGAAAAATCAAGATTTTTCGTGCCACCTTCCTTTGAAGGAAGGCACAAATCACCGAAAATTAATTCTTCTTTGGCACATTCACGCGCCCCGAAACTTGCCATTTGCCGCTTTCAACCTTTTATTTCCCTCTTGACAAATGTGTCCTACAA
>SVOP01000079.1 GCA_015066325.1 Oscillospiraceae bacterium | reverse complement strand
GGTTTTAAGAAAATGATTATCTATTAAGGATTAATTTTGTAAGCTCAACGGGGTCAACAATTGTGTCGCCCTTGTAAACTCTCATATTACCGGAAGCGATTTCATCAATGAGAATAACTTCGTCATTGTTGTAACCGAATTCAAATTTAATGTCCCAAAGGTCAAGACCGATTGTTTTAAGGTCGTCAGCAATAATCTTTGTGATTTTAAGAGTCTGTTCCTTCATGCTTTCGAACATTGCAGGGCTCATAACACCGAGAGCTGCAAGACCTTCGCCTGTAACAAGGGGATCGCCCTTAGCATCGTTCTTGAATGTGCATTCAACATAGCCACCCTCTAAAACTGTGCCGTCTTCAATGTATTCGCCGTAACGACGGATGAAGCTACCTGTTGCAACAAGTCTGCAAATAACCTCAAGACCGTGACCGAAAACCTTACCGGGAAGAACCTCCATAGTAGCGTTTTCAACATCTGCGCTAACATAGTGAGTTTTGATGCCTGCTTCCTTGAGCATATCAAAGTAGTAGATAGATGTTTTAAGGTTCTCTTTACCGATACCTTCGATTGTAAGACCAACGCTGTTTTCACCGGGATCGAAAACGCCGTCTTTACCTGTGCAGTCATCCTTGAACTTGAGCATTACGTTGCCGTTGTCAAGCTCGTAAACGTCTTTTGTTTTGCCTTCGTAGATTTTTTTCATAATAGACATCTCCTTGTTAACATTTAGGAAATTTTTTCACAAATAAATTTTAATTCCAAATATAGCGATTGTCAAGTGTGGAGAGCCATTTTTTTTCTTGTCGAAAAATGTTCTAAAAATTTGTTATAAAACGGGGGATTTGAAAAACGATTTTTGGTGAATTTTTCGATAATAAAAAATGAGAACGAGGTTTAACCGTTCTCATTTTTATTGTCTAATTCCTTATAATGCAAAAGCTTGTTTTCATACATCAAGTGGTCGGCAATTGAAAGCTGTTTTTGAATATTGTCGCTGCTTTGCTCCCAGCTTGTGCCGAAGGAAACGCTTATACCATTTTTAGTAAGCTTTTTTATGGTTTCTTCAACATTTTTTTCAAAAATATCCTTCTTTATATGAGTTGTTATAACAACAAATTCATCACCGCCGATGCGGTAGGTGTCACCAATAAAAACGCTGTTAATACCGTTTGCGGCATTTTTTATAAGCCTGTCACCTGCAGCGTGACCTTTTGTGTCGTTAATATCCTTCAAGCCGTTAATATCAAAATAAGCAATACCGATATCGTCAACAGGCTTTTGATGATATTCTTCAATATCGTGGTTGAATTTGTTTCTGTTGTGAACCGCCGTAAGCGTATCTTCAAAGCTTAATCGGTGTAGCTTTGAATGGCTTTCTCTTCTTTCAATGCTGTCTAATATAAAGAATGTGGCAGAGGTGAGAAGCGTTAAATCCTCATAATTGATTTTGGGGTTATCTATTCCCAAAAAGCCGATTATATTGTCGTCTTTAACAAGCGGTACTGCAATCAGACTTGTAATTCCCTGCATTTCAAGGATTTTATAAGTATCGCTTTCTTTATCAACATCTTTATCAAGGCTTGAAATGTAGAAGGTTCCCGTTTCTTCAAATTTTTTAATCCATGTGTCGATTACCTCAAGAGGTACATTCTGAAGAATATCAATCTGCTTTGTAATTCCCTCGGCAGCATATTCGTAGGTATTGTTTGTTACTTGATTTTCGTAATCAAATTCGAAAAGATAGGCTCTGTCGCCGTCAAAATAATCGTTTAGTATTTTTAAAAGACTGTCAACAGCCTTGTTGATATCCTTTTCTTCTGTAAGCAGAGTTATGCAGTTTATAAGAGTATCCGCGACGCTTAATTGTTTTTTTGTTTTATTTTCTCTGCTTCGGGTGGCGATAAGGTTAATAGCGGTAATAATAAAAACAAGCAAGCAAACACCGGCAAATGAAAATCTTAAAATGTTTAATGAAAGAGAGTTGTGCCACCCGTGGTTGCTTATCAGCTTAAGCTCGTAGTAGGCAATAGAAAAAAATACGGTAAACACAGTAAGCCCTGAAAGCAAAACAACTTTATTGTTTTTTATAAACTCTTTTATTTTGCTTGTTTTCATAAACTCACCTGCCTTTGTTAAAAGAATAACATAAAAAGGGCGAATTGTAAATATAAATTGTATAATTTCAACATATTTTTGTTCTTTTTTATTGAATTGGAAAAATATATGTATTATACTTATCAGTATAAAAATTGTTTCAGGAGCTGAAATTATGAAGCATGAAAGACTTGAGTTGAAAAATTATTTTGATTTTTTAGGTGAAGAGGGCAGAAACCCCACCCTTGACATTTATTTACCCTATAATATGGTTGAAATGAAAAGAGAAAAGCAGATAAGACCCTGTATGCTTATTTGCCCCGGTGGTGGCTACGGTATGTGCTCAGAGAGAGAAGCTGAGCCTGTTGCCTTGCATTTTCTTCCTGAGGGTTTCAATGTTTTTGTTCTTACATATTCGGTTGAACCGAATCGTTTTCCCACCCAAATCCGTGAGGTTGCGGCGGCAGTTGAGCTTATTTATAAAAATGCTGAAGAGTGGAACTGTGATACGGAGAAAATTGCGATTATGGGTTTTTCTGCAGGCGGTCATCTTGCGGCTCATTATTCAACAATGTTTGATTGCAAAGAGGTAAGAGCGGTTTTCCCTGAAAGTAAATCAGTCAATGCTTCCGTTCTTTGCTATCCTGTAATAAATGCCAATGCCCGAACTGCCCATATGGGCAGCTTTATAAATCTTTTAGGTCATCAGCCTGAAACTAAGGAAGAGGAGGATTATTTCTCCTGCGATAAGCATGTGAGAGAAATAACTCCACCTGCATATATCTGGCATACTGCGGAGGATGGTTGTGTTCCTGTTAAAAACAGTCTTCTTTATGCAGGCGCTTTAGCAGAAAAGGGCGTGCCCTTTGAGCTTCATATTTTCCCCTTCGGCGGGCACGGACTTTCTACCTGCGACAGTCAGACAATTGACGATATGACATCTGTTTTTGAATATAATTCCGCTTGGCTTACAGATTTGAAAAAATGGTTAAAGCTCATTTTTTAGAATTAAAATATCATTTGTCTTTGAAAATTAAATAAAAATGAAAAAATTCCCACTTTTTATAGAAAAAAGTGGGGATTTTTTATTGATAAATTCTTGACAAAGTGTAGTATGTGTACTATTATAGTAAGCGTACTAAATAGTAAATGCACTAAAATGTGAGGTTCAGTTATGGCACACAGAGAAAACAATGCAACACAACAAGCAATTATCGATTCAGCGGTAAGAAATTTTCTTGTTAACGGCTTTCACCATACATCAGCAAAAATGATTTGCGAGAATGTAGGAATAAGTCCCGGGAATCTTACCTTCTGGTTTCCCACAAAGGCGGATATTCTTCTTGAATTCACAAAGAAAATAATGAGCTACCATACCAAGTTTATTGAATATAATAAAAACAAGGGAGCAGAAGACTTATTTACATATTGCCTTGAAATTGTTGTGCAGATAGCCTTGTGCGAGGAAAGAGAAAATATAAGAGATATTTATTATTCTATGTATTCCGATCCTCTTACAATGGCATATCTTAAAGATTGGACTGCTGAAAAAAATCTTAATATTTTGGGTTCTTATCTTCCTGATTGGGATTTAAAGCGTTTCAGACGGGCTGCGAATGTAACCTGTTGCATAGAACGAAGTGCCCTTGCAGAGCCTTGTTCCGAGGATTATACATTAGAAGATAAAATTTATCTGACTCTTACCTGCCTTTTGAAAATATATGATTTTGAAAAAGAGGATAGAGAAAGAGTAATTTCCGAAATTCTTGCAACTGATTACCAAAAGATAAAAACAGATATGCTTAAGCAATTGGATGAGTTTTTAAAATAAGCTACCGGCCACCAGCTGCCGGATAAGAATTCCGGCGACCGGCAACAGGCGACTAATTCCTGAAAGGACGACACTATGAAAACAAAAACTAAGAAATCTATGAAAAAAATATTAAGTATTGCTTTATGCCTTGCTCTTGTTATGAGCTGTGCGCCGATTTTAAGCTTTAACGTAAGGGCTGAAGAAATTGTAATTACAGAAGGGGAGACCTTGACTGTTAACGGTGTTGATTCTGTAACCTTGAAATTTGTTCCTGAAAGTGATGGAGAATATGTATTGGAATCTGATTCATCCACCGATCCGTATGTAAGCCTCTATAATAGTGAAATGGTTTTTATTGTTGGTGCAGATGATTATGAGGGTGGATATGATTTTCGCCTTGTGCATACATATACGGCAGGAGAGGTATATTATTTCGTTTTAGGTGATTATGATAGTGGAGATGAAGAAGACGGTATTTTCAGTTATTCTGTTACTCTTACTAAATCTCACGAGCACCAAGGCGGTGAGGTTACCTGCAAAGGTCAAAAATGCGATATTTGCGGTGAGTATTACGGAGAAGTGGATTCGACAAAGCATCAGGGCGGCACGGCAACTTGTAGGGGGCAGCAGTGTGAGCTTTGTTACACATATTATGGTGAAATTGATGAAAACAACCATGATTTAAGCGATTATGCCACTTGTCAGGGACAATATTGTTACCTTTGTGATAAGTATATAAAAGGCGAAGTGGATTTAAATAATCACCTTTGGGATAATGGTGCTTGTGTATGTGGTGCTGTTTGTGGAGAGCATATTTGGAATGATGGCTATTGTGATATTTGTGGATCAGAACATGAGCACCAGGAATACGATGATGATGGGAAATGTACAGTTTGCGGTTATCAGTATTACAGTGTTGTTGTAATTAATGGTACAACAAAAGACTACTATCGCGAATTATATGAGGCAGTTGGTATCGCACCCGAAGGCAGTATTATAAAGCTTATCGGATACTGCTGTACATGGGGTGACAGCATTTATTTTAATAATTCGGTTACTTTGGATCTTAATGGTCAAAATATTGATTGTGTTTCTTCTGAAAATCTTATTTTTAATGCTAATGTGATAATTGAAGATTCAGTGGGAACAGGATGTTGCCAATATGTTGATTTGGAGTTTAACACCCTTTGCACGATAAATGGCGGTACTTTTACCGGTTATTTAAGCTTTAATGCAGAGGGTACAACTGCAGAGGATTATCTTGGGGAAAACAAAAATTTCTATAGCTTGGGGGAGGTTTGCACAACAGAACCCATTGATGCTTCACAAGCCACAAGCTTAATAGATGTTAAAGTTGCAAGCAACGGCGGTTGTAGCTATGAAAAAGGGTTCTGTATTTATTGCGGTAGCTTTGAAGCCCCTGAGCTTAACAGCGAAAACTATTATGAAATAGATAACCCGGGTAAGCTTTTTTGGTTTTCTAATAGGGTTAACAGCGGAGAGCCTTCAATAAATGCTGTTCTAACAAGGGATATTGTAGTTAATCCCGGTAAAATCAGTGAAAACGGTGCTTATACTGCTGTTGGAAATGAAAGTGTATATGATTGGGCACCCATTGGCAATACATATGAAACCAGATATTTGGGCGTTTTTAATGGTAATAATAAAACAGTTTCCGGCTTGTATTTCAATGATGAAACCGTAGATAATGTGGGCATGTTCGGTTGTATCGGTTCGGATGCAAATGTGAAAAATATACGGATAGAAAATTCCTTCTTTTACGGAAAAAATTATGTAGGTGCTATTGCCGGGTTATCCTATGGTGAAGTGGTTGGTTCTTCAAGTGATGCATTTGTAAAAGCTAATTTGTATGCAGGTGGTATAGTCGGAAATTTGACTCAATCAAAGGCTTCAGTTATAAATTGTTATAACACCGGAACCATCGAAGCTAATAGATATGCAGGCGGAATTTCAGGACAAAATCAGGCTAAAATATCCGGTTGCTATAACACAGGCTCAGTAATAGCACAAGAATATGCAGGTGGAATTACAAGCGATAATTATGAACCTATGGGTGCTACTACCCAAAATTGTTATTATCTTGCAACCGAAGAAACAGATAGTATTGACGGAACAACCTTTAAAACTGCCGAGCAGTTTGCAAGTGGCGAGGTTGCATACCTTCTTCAAAAAGGTAACACCGAGCAGGTTTGGGGACAGATGAGCAACACAGAAGGTTCACTTCCTATTATTACAGATAACGAGCTTTATAAGGTTATAAAAGTAGGCGAAACAGGCAACTATTCTGTTTCCAATATCGGTGATACAAATGCTGACGGAACTGTTGATGTTCTCGATTATCAAGAGCTTGTAAATACAATTCTTGCAGATGACTACGAACAAATCGACAAGGCAGAATATGATGATATTATTCGTTACGATTTAGACGGTGACGGATATGTTGATGTTATTGATGCTTCACTTATGAATCTCTTAATAAACGGTCATAAAACTGTTGCTGTCTATGCAGTTGGTGATTACGACTTAAATGGCAAAGCATTTGAAGAAGCAGATATTCTTGCAATGGGCGAGGCTTTGCAAAATAATAAACCTCTTTCAACGCATCAGAAATATGCCTGCGACTTAAATGCAGACGGTAAGGTGGATTATGATGATTTAAACACTCTTACAAATATGTTCCCGCTTTATTTCGTTGGTGAGGAATAAAAGTAGGGTACAGGCTTGCCTGTACCGCAAAAAAACAAAATTCAATCTCTCCAAAAATAAAACCAATCAGTCGGCTGAGCAATCGGTCGGCTGATTGGTTTATTGACATTTTTTGCTATAAATATTAGAATAAAGCCATATACAGAAATGGGGGATTTCTATGGAAAATAAATGGGTTCAGGTATGGGGGCAGGCTCATTCCGCTTTTTCTTTTTTCTATTACCCATCCTGCAGGAAAACCTACAGACTTGTTATAAAATCCGCACTTTCGGGAAAAAGTGTCCGTTTTGAGCTTTCAAATGAGTGCGCAAAAAATGATGTTTGCATAGGTGCTTTGACTGTTGCAAAATGTGATAAGGACGGCAATTTTATCAGTGAATGTAAAACCGCAACGGTTAATTCTCAAAAATCACTTTGCCTTAAAGTAGGCGAAATAGCTTTAAGTGACGAAGTTCCGCTTGATATTAAAGCAGGAGAGTATTTCTGCATTAATGCCTATGTGGAAAAGGGTGCCTTGAGAAGCGGTAATCTTCTTGATAATGTAAATCTTTTAACAGTTAAAGGTGATGTTTCCCATACTCCTGAAATTAAAAACCAAAGAAGAATTCGTGATAAGGTAAGGGAAGTTGCATCCGTTGTTTTGAAAATGTATTTCCATAAGCCCATACCCTTGTTTCAATCCGTTCAGGTTTTGAATGATGCAGACGCACGAAGTATAGTTGTTTATGGTGACTCCATAAGTCAGCAGGGCTATTGGACAAATGCTTTTGCTGAAAGAATTTATGAAGCCTACCCCGAGAAATATTCTGTTATAAATAAATCCATTATGGGAACAAGGCTTTTAAGAGATTGGCATAAGCGTTTTATATGTAAAGGTCTGTTTGGTAAAAGTGGATTAAATCGTTTGCAGAGAGATATTCTCAATTACCCGGATGTTGAATATGTTATAATCGCCCTCGGTACAAACGATTTTCTTCAATACGGAACTATTGCCGCACCAAAATCCGAGAAACCAACACCGAAAGAATTTCTAAATGCAATGATAGGTGTTTCCGAGGAACTGCAGAAGCACGGTAAAAAGCTAATTGTTTTTAATATTCTCAATTTCGGAGAAAGCATTGATTCCAGACCTGAGAAAGAAGCAATGGTAACAGAAGCTAATAAGCTTCTTGAAGAAAATAAACATCATTTCCACGCTTATTATGACCAGGCAAATTTGGTTGTGAATCCCGAAAAACCAACCTGTACAAAGAAAGAATATCTCGGCAAGGACTATGTTCACCCAAATAAGCTTGGCGGTCAAATTGTTGCAGATAATGTGGATTTAGAATGGTTTAAATAAGAAAAACGGACTGTTGAGTTTCAACAGTCCGTAATTTTATATGTTTAAAATTTCTTCAAACGTAGGCATTGAACTTTGTGCACCCATTCTGCTGACTGCAATTGAACCTGCTTTGTTTCCGAAATCACAAGCCTTTTCAATATCACCGCTTCTGATATATTCAAGGGCGAGAGCTGCTGTGAAGCAGTCACCTGCGGCAGTGGTATCAACAACATTACTCTTGTATGATGGGAAAAGCTTTAAATCATTTCCGTCCCAGAGAGATGAACCTCTTTCGCCAAGCTTTAAAACAATATATTTTGCTTTGCTTCTTTCTTCCAATATTTTTGAAGCTTTCAAAATGTTTTCTTCCTTATCGGGATAGATACCCGTTAAAGCCTTTGTTTCGCTTTCGTTAGGGGAGAGGATTGTTGCACCCTGCATTTTCTCTAATGCGAAATTTTTTGCAGGTCCACAGTCAATAACTGTTGTGATACCTTGTTTTACGGCGTGGTTAACACAGCTTATAACAACCTCTTCATTGGTCTCAAATTGTAAAAGCAAAAGGTTAATGTCAGTTCCTATATCATTAACGGCTCTTTCGGGTTCAATTTCCGAGTTTGCACCCTCATAAACAACAATTCTGTTTCTGCCATCCCCATCAATAATAATTGCCGCAAGCCCTGTCTGTGAGCCATCTGTTGCCACACCTGAAATATCAATATT
>SVOP01000078.1 GCA_015066325.1 Oscillospiraceae bacterium | reverse complement strand
CTTGGCGGAAGAAAGTTAGGTCCTTTCGTAACAGCAATGAGCGCGGAAGCATCTGATATGAGCAGTTGGCTTCTTATGGGTCTTCCCGGAGTTGCTCTTATTGCAGGTTTGGCAGAGGCTTCTTGGACTGCAATAGGTCTTGCTGTTGGTACATATATCAACTGGCTTATTGTTGCAAAAAGAATTCGTTTATATTCAAGCAAAATTGACGCAGTTACCTTGCCCGAATTCTTCTCAAAAAGATTCGGTGACAATTTAGGAATGCTTAAATTTATTGCAGCGGCAGTTATTATCATTTTCTTTATTCCGTATACTGCATCAGGCTTCTCTGCTTGCGGCAAGCTTTTTGAATCCATATTCGGAATTCCTTATATGACTGCTATGATTGTCAGCGGTATTGTTATTGTTTTGTATACAGCATTGGGTGGTTTCCTTGCCGCTTCAACAACAGACTTTATTCAGTCAATTGTTATGACAATTGCTCTTGTTGTTGTTCTCGGTTTCGGTATTAATTATGCAGGTGGTTGGGAGCAGGTTACAGCCAATGCAGAAAGTCTCGCAGGTTATCTCAACTTTACAGTTACACATGGTGCCGGAACTGTCAGCGAAGCAATTGCCGGTACTGCAGGAACAAAGCCTTATGGTGCGCTCACAATCGCATCAACATTGGCTTGGGGTCTTGGTTATTTCGGTATGCCCCATATTCTTCTCAGATTTATGGCAATTGAAAAGGTTGAGAAAATCAAGCTTGCAAGAAGAGTTGCTTCAATTTGGGTTGTTATCTCAATGGCGGTTGCTATTGTAATCGGTGTTGTAGGTTACGGTGTTGTTAAGAGCGGCGTTGTTTCAGGTCTTAAAGACAGCGAAAGAATCATTATCGAAATCGCAAAGGTTATCAGCGGTGAAGGTTGGATTTTCGCTATTATTGCAGGTATCATTCTTTCCGGTATTCTTGCATCTATTATGTCAACTGCAGACTCACAGCTTCTTGCAGCATCTTCAAGTATTTCTGAAGATATTTTCAAAGCGATTAGAATTAAAATATCAGATAAAAAGAAAATGATTGTTGCTCGTATTTCTGTTATTGTTATCGCAATTATCGCAATGTTTATTGCAAAAGACCCCAACAGTAAGGTGTTTGAAATTGTTTCATTTGCCTGGGCAGGCTTTGGCGCAACATTCGGTCCGGTTGTTCTTTGTGCACTATTCTTTAAGCGTGCAAACAAATGGGGTGCTCTTGCAGGTATGGTAAGCGGTGCTGTTATGGTATTCGTTTGGAAGTTTGTTATCAGCGGCTTCGGCGGAGCATTTGCAATTTATGAACTCCTTCCCGCATTTATTATTTCACTTGTGTTTACAGTTGTTGTTTCTCTTGTTACTCCTGCTCCTTCAAAGGAAGTTCAGGAAACATTTGATGCTGTTAAAGCAGGTAGTGTTGAATAAATAAAAAAATTCCGTCTGACCGAAAGGTCAGGCGGCTTTTTTTATTTAGTGAAGAGGTAAGAGTGAGTAGTGAAGAGGTTCGGGGCACGAAAAAGCGCCGTATTATAATAGCCGTGCGCAGCACCCGAAACTTGCCACTTTCAACTTTCAATTTGCCACTTAATCTAATATTTCCTTTAATTTATCAGGATTTCTTGTGGTTATATTATCAGGTGCAAGGTGGAGAATTTCATACATTTCCTTTTCTTTGTTTACTGTCCATATTGAAACAAGTAAATCATTTTTATGGAAAATTTCAACAAGCTCCTTTGTTGCATTGTCTTTATTAAAATTGATGCCTATTGCACCGCACCCCTTAACTTCATCAACAAGACTCTGCAGATATTCGGGTGTTTGCTTTTTCGGCTTTTCAACATCAATATTCAAATAATAGGATGCCTCAGGACTGTCTTTTTTTACTGCTTCAACATCTTTAAGCTCAATGCCCGTATAAAAAATTCTGCTTTCAATTCCGTGCTTTTGAGCAAGGGGATAAACGGCTTTAAGATTAGCTACACTTTTTGCATCAACATTTACTTTTAAATTTTCATATTCACTGACCTTTTTAAAGGCTTCATCAAGAGTGATTTCGTTGCCTTTCGGTTTATCGTGGGCAAGAACCGGTGTTCCGTCAGGAAGAAAGTTTAAATCGAATTCAATAATATCTGCACCGAATTTTGCACCGATTTCGATTGCTTCTAAAGAATTATCCTTTGTATCAACGCAGCCTGTGTGAGCAGTATATGTAAAATTTTTTGGTAAATTAATAGGTTCGTTTTTCAATTTTTTCAACTCCGTTTGATTGGAAACTAAAATTATAATAAAAATAAGAATACTAACAAAAAGAATAGAAAAAATACTTAATAATATTTTCTTTTTCATATAATCACCAAGAACAATATATCATAAAAAAGTCAAGAATACTATAATTTTTTACATTTAATGAAATATTTTAGTATTGACTTTTATATCGCCTTTACACAGTGAACAAAAAAACAGAAAAAATATTCATTTATTTTGCTTTCTTTTGCATTGTAAAGTGAAAATTAATGTTGTATAATGGTGAAGAAATGTAGATTAGGGGAAGTTTGGGCGGATTTGCTCAGATTCTCTCCACCACTCTTAAAGGAGATTATGATAGTGATTCAAAAATACGATGGATGGAAGGGCTTCGAAAGCGGAACCTGGACAAAAGAAATCAACGTAAGAAGCTTTATTAAACATAATTTCACACCCTACGACGGAAACGAGGAATTCCTTGTTGGTCCTACAAAAGCAACTCTCGATTTATGGGAACAGGTAATGGACCTTACCAAGCAGGAAAGAGAAGCAGGCGGCGTTCTCGATATGGATACAAGAGTAATTTCAACAATTACCTCTCACGGTCCCGGTTATCTTAACAAGGATTTAGAAAAAATTGTAGGCTTGCAGACTGATAAGCCCTTAAAGCGTGCTCTTATGCCCTACGGCGGAATCCGTATGGCAGAAAAAGCTTGCAAGGATAACGGCTATGAAATAGACCCTGAAATCAAGGAGTTTTTCACAACTCACAGAAAAACTCATAACGCAGGTGTTTTCGATGCTTACACTCCCGAAATGAGAGCCTGCCGTTCAAGCCATATTATCACAGGTCTTCCCGATGCTTATGGTAGAGGCAGAATTATCGGCGACTACAGAAGAGTTGCTCTCTATGGCGTTGACAGGCTTATTGAAGATAAAATGGAGCAGAAGGAAACAACCCGTTCTGCAATGTATTCTCAGGTTATTCAGGAGCGTGAAGAGCTTTCCGAGCAAATCCGTGCTCTTGAGGATTTAAAGAAAATGGCTTTGAGCTATGGTTTTGATATTTCTCACCCTGCCCGTGATACAAAGGAAGCAATTCAGTGGTTGTATTTTGGTTATCTTGCAGCAGTTAAGGAGCAGAACGGTGCGGCAATGTCCTTGGGCAGAACCTCAACCTTCCTCGATATTTATTCTGAAAGAGATATTAAAAACGGCGTTTATACAGAAGAAGAGCTTCAGGAAATGATTGACCATTTCATTATGAAGCTTCGCCTTATTAAATTTGCAAGAACCCCTGAATATAACGCTCTTTTCTCAGGCGATCCTCAGTGGGTAACAGAATCCATTGGCGGTATGGCAATTGACGGACGACATATGGTAACAAAAATGTCCTACCGTTATCTTCATACCCTTGAAAATCTCGGTGCAGCTCCCGAGCCAAACCTTACAGTTTTATGGTCAACTAATCTTCCTGAGAATTTCAAGCGCTTTTGTGCGAAAATTTCTATTGAAACATCATCTGTTCAGTATGAAAATGATGACCTTATGAGATTCCATCACGGTGATGACTATGCAATTGCTTGTTGCGTTTCATCAATGAAATTAGGCAAGGAAATGCAGTTCTTCGGTGCAAGAGCAAACCTTGCAAAATGCCTTCTTTATGCAATCAACGGCGGTGTGGATGAAATTTCAGGTAAGCAGATTGCACCCAAATATCGCCCCATAACAAGCGAATATCTTGATTACAGCGAGGTTATGGAAAAATATGACGCAATGATGGAGTGGCTTGCAGGCGTTTATGTTAATACCCTTAATATAATCCACTATATGCACGACAAATATTGCTACGAAAAAATCCAGATGGCTCTCCACGATAAAAAGGTTACCCGTTGGTTTGCAACAGGTATTGCAGGGCTTTCTGTTGTTGCAGACTCTCTTTCTGCAATTAAATATGCTAAGGTTAAAACAATCCGTAACGAAGATGGTATTGTTGTGGATTATGAGGTTGAGGGCGATTTTCCAAAATATGGTAATGACGATGACCTTGTTGATGAAATTGCCTACGACATTGTTCACCGCTTTATGACTCATATCAAAAAGAATCATACCTATCGTGACGGTATTCCAACAACATCAATTCTTACTATTACATCTAACGTTGTTTATGGTAAGAATACGGGTGCTACTCCTGACGGAAGAAAGAAGGGCGAGGCATTCGCACCCGGCGCAAACCCAATGCACAGAAGAGATACAAAGGGTGCAGTTTCATCTCTTGCATCAGTTGCAAAGCTTCCTTTCGTTGATGCTCAGGACGGTATTTCAAACACATTCTCCATTATCCCCGGTGCACTCGGTAAGGATGATCAGATTTTCGCAGGAGATATAGAAGTTAATTTTGATTGCACAGATGGCGCTTGCATTAGTCCGACTTTGTTTGAAGGCTTGGATGCTGAGTAAGTGTAAAGCGCAAAGTGTTTGAACTGAAAATTTGCTTTGTAGAACAATAAGGTTGATGTTGGTCTGAGCCTGCCTTCAAAGGCGGGGGGACCACCTTGAATATGTTTGCCAATTATTATTTGTTACTAACGAGCAATTGATTTAGTTATAGAAATTAATTGGTCGGGTGGTGGGTGGTTCTCGATGCGACTACAAGGAGCGTCGTTGAATCGCAAGATTTAATTGTAATAAACTAATTGGGTAAAATAAATTTATTACAGTTCCACTTACGGCGGAATGTTGCTTTGCAACAAAGAACCTTCCGTCACGAAAAATCAAGATTTTCCGTGACACCTTCCTTTGAAGGAAGGCACAAGCAACCAAAACTGTAATGGTTTCAGAGGTTGATATTTATAATTAAAATCAGTATTGGTTAATTCAGAAATTGAAAAAAAGATGTTTTTATTTATTTCGAATTCCGAATTCCGAATTTTAGACAGGAGGTCTAACAATGTCAGCTACAGAAAATCAGATAGATAACCTTGTTTCCCTTCTTGACGGTTATGTTCAGAAGGGTGGACATCACCTTAATGTTAATGTTTTCTCAAAGGAAACATTACTTGATGCGCAGAAGCATCCTGAGAAATATCCTCAGCTTACAGTTCGTGTAAGCGGTTATGCTGTTAACTTTATTAAGCTTACTAAAGAACAGCAGGATGAGGTTATTTCAAGAACCTTCCACGATAAAATATAATGACAGGTTTTATTCATTCCAAGGAAAGCTTCGGAACAGTGGATGGCCCCGGTATAAGATATGTTCTTTTTATGCAGGGCTGTCCTATGCGATGCCTTTATTGCCACAACCCTGATACCTGGAAAACAGGCGAGGGGACTGAGATAACAGTTGAAGAGGTTGTTTCAGAAATTAAAAGTAATAAAGCCTTTTATGTAAAGGGTGGCATAACCGTCAGCGGCGGTGAGCCTCTTTTGCAAATGGAGTTTTTAACTGAGCTTTTCAGAAGATGCAAGGAAGAAAATATTCACACCTGCATTGATACATCAGGAATAACCTTTAAAGAAGAAAAAGAATATATTGAAAAATTAGACATTCTTTTAGGCTATACTGACCTTGTTATGCTTGATATAAAGCATATTGAAAGCGGAAGCCACAAGGCTCTCACGGGTCACGAAAATGAAAATATTCTTGCCTTTGCAAAGCACCTTGAAGAGAAAAATATTTCTCTTTGGATTCGCCATGTGGTTGTTGAAGGCTACACCGATAAAAAAGAAGATTTAATTAAATTAGGTGAATTTATCGGTAAACTTAAGAATCTTAAAGGTCTCGATGTTCTGCCCTATCACACAATGGGTGTTAATAAATATAAAGAATTAGGTATACCTTATAAATTAGAGGGCGTTCAGGCTCTTTCAAAAGCAGATGCCCAAAAGGCAAAGGAATATATATTATATGGTATAAAGAAAAGCCGTCAGCTTGGCTGACGGCTTTTTAAATTGCAAGTTGGAAGTGGCAAGTGGCAAGTTTCGGGTCTGCGACGCAATTATAAGCGCAAAATTTAAAGTGCAAAGCGCAAAGTTAAGCGGTTAGCAAATAGCGGTTAGCAATTAGTAAAAGGAGTGCAATTTTTATCATCCCTGTTTGCCCTTGGGCAAATAGGGAGGGGGACCATTGCCAACGGCAATGGTGGTGGGTCGCCCTGTAAAGACAATCCTTTGTAAAAGTAATGCGAAGCAAAAGAAAACCTCTCGGATTTCCGAGAGGTTTAACTATACATTTTAATTAACCGTGGGCTTCATCTGATGTGAGAGCATGGCAAGTAACCTTAACTATAGCAGAGCCTGTTTCACCGACTGATTTAGTTTCATCCAAATCAACCTCAACCTCATAGTAGTTCCCTGCTGTTGGGCAGAAGGGGAATTTCTGGAAATGATCTCTGAAATTTGTAGAGGTAACAGCAGTATCAGCACCTGCCACATCTGCAGTCAAAACCGCTGTGGGCTCAGCTTTTGAAAGATATGCCTTTTCGCCCTTGGCATCGGTAACTATATAAACTTTGCCACCATCTACTACCGCAGAAGCATCAGACATAGCAAGATTTGAAATTTGTGAAACAATCTGCCTTTTATTGCCTGCACAGGTTTTGGCTCTCGTATTCTTAGTTACAGCAGAAAAAATCGGAACTGCAACTGCAACAAGGATTGCCATAATAACAACAACTATCATAAGCTCAACAAGTGTGAAGCCTTTTTTGCTTTTTAAGAATTTCATTTTTCTTCCTCCAAAAAGCATTTTTTAAAAAAACTCTCGGATTGCTCCGAGAGTTTCGGTGTTATTTAAATATAACTTATGATACTGCATGACCAAGGTCGCCTGCTGTTGCATCAGCTGCAGGAACTGTACCAGCTTTCAATGAAAGGCATGTAACTGTTACTGTGCAAGCGCCGTCACCTTTATTTGTAACTGTAGCTTTCAACTGACCATTGTTGCAGGGACAGATAGGGGGGTTATCAGTGCTGAATAAAGCTTTGATAGCGTCAGCGTCAGTTTTGTTGTCTGCACCTGTGAAGAAATCATCAACGCTTACAGTAAGATCGGACATTTTATCGCCGTCTGCATCTGTCTTGATAACGATATCACAGGTAGTACCTTTTAATGTGAGACCACCGGACATAACCTGGTTGTTGATCTGAGAAATGATATTTCTCTGGTTACCGATACAAGTTTTCTTTCTTGCGTTAGCTGTAACAGCTGAGAAAATCGGAACTGCAACTGCAACGAGGATAGCCATGATAACAACAACGATCATTAATTCAACAAGGGTGAAACCCTTTTTGCTCTTCATAAATTTAAACATTTACGAACAACTCCTTTTTAATACAAAATTTGATTTTTGTTGAAAAGGAAAATTAAAAGCAATGTAAAAACAATTTTAAAAATAGTAAAAGTAGTGCAAACATTATCCTCCCTTTTTCTGCGAAGCAAAAAAGGGAGGGGGCAAGGAGCACGACCGCGCCCTGTGGGCGATGCAGGGAGTGTGAGTTGGCGTAGCGGTCAAAATTGTGCGAAGTGAATAACGAGCAAACAATTTTGGGTACCGCAAGAGGACTTATCGTTACTTATTGTTTGAATACGGTTTTAAGCGTGGAGTATTTGTACGATTAGGACGGAATGGTGGAGGGTCTAATGAAATTCTTTACCTTGACTATCCTCCCTAAATCTCCTCTCAGGGAATTTAGGGAGGGGGACCGCGTTAGCGGTGGAGGGTCCAATAAGCTGTTGAAATTAACAAATAATACATTATAATATAAATACAGGGAGGTTTCGAAATGAAAAATGATAGAATACTGATAGATAGAGCAAATAAAATGCGGAAAAACCCGACTCCCGAAGAAAATAAAATGTGGCATATTATTCTAAAGAATATGGAGCCTAAATTTACAAGACAAAAAATTATTGGTCATTATATTGTTGACTTCTATTGTTCGAAATTGAAACTGATTATAGAAATAGATGGTGAGCAACATTATTTACCCGAAAACGAGGAGTATGAAAACAAAAGAACTGCATTTCTTGAAAAATCAGGTTGCAAGATTTTGAGATTTTACAATAGTGATATAAATAAACTAATAAGAAATGTTGAACATAATGTAATAGATGTCTGCAAAGAGCGTGCAGAAGAGATAGGAAAAGACATTGAGGTTAGGTTTATTAGTGAATAAATATATTTATCGGGGACCCTCCACCATTCCGCCCGAGCATAGTAATAAAGGTGAATATATTCGCCCGAAATACACTTACCCCCAAGCATAGATTTTTCAAGAATGGTCCCCCTCCCTAAATTCCCTGAGGGGAGATTTAGGGAGGATAGGCTTCGCGAATATAGAAATTTATCGGTTTTATGGGAGTTTCGTAAAATTCCCGTTTCAATTCCGTTTTATTGTCGGTAAAATCAACAAAAGACGTGCTTACAAATTGTGCAAAAGGGCAAACTTTTGAAATTCAACCAAAAATTGCAAAAAAACTCTTTACAAATGCAAAAGGTGGTGCTATTATTTGCTTGTAAGTTACGGAAGCGGTTGCGAAGAGTTACGGTAAATTCTCGAAACCCTGCAAAACCAAATCTGATGACTATACAAAAATCAAATTTTGTATTAAAAAGGAGTTGTTCGTAAATGTTTAA
>SVOP01000077.1 GCA_015066325.1 Oscillospiraceae bacterium | reverse complement strand
CATTCGCGGCAATATAATAAGTGAAGATGATATACCATTGGAAATCAGGCTTGTTATCGGCTTTTCAAAAGCTCAGAGAATCAATACAATGGTTATGTCTGCCATCAATAATACAAGAGATGAATTGAAAATGGCGGATGATGTTCAGCACGCCTTTGACCAGCTTCATTCTTTTATGTTTAAATATGTTTATACTAACCCCAAATGCAAAAGTGAAGAGGGGAAGGCGGAAAGTATGATAAAAGAGCTTTTCCGTTACTATTCCAATACCCCTGATAAAATGCCCGAAATGTATCAGAAAATTGCTGAAAAGGAAGGCACTCAGCGTGCCGCTTGTGACTATATTTCAGGTATGTCCGATAGTTACTCTTTAAAAGTCTACAATGACTTGTTTGTCCCCAAAACCTGGGATTTTTGATGCTTGATAAATTTGCGATATAGCGATTTTATTCACACTCGCAGTATCTCATACAGCTTCGGTTCATAAAATTCGCTATCTCATCAAATTTCTCTGCGCACTGTAGGTTCGATAAATTTGCGATATAGCGATTATTTATAATGTTCGGAAGCGAAGCTTCCCCAACATTCCGCATTCCTCATTTCGAAATCCGAATTTAATTAAAGGTGGTGATACACATGGCTCGATTTTCAGATGATTTTATTCAGCAAATTCGTGATAACAATGATATTGAATCAGTTATCGGCAGTTATATCGATTTAAAAAGAAGAGGTAAAAATCTTGTTGGCCTTTGCCCTTTTCATAATGAAAAAACTCCGTCATTTACTGTGTATCCCGATACTGCTTCATATTACTGCTTCGGTTGTGGTGCAGGCGGAGAGGTAATAAACTTTATAAGAAATATAGAAAATCTTGATTTTATTGAAGCTGTTAAGCTTCTTGCAGACAGAGCAGGTTTGAAAATCCCCGAGACTGATAATTATGATGATGCAATTGCAAAAATGCGTCGCAGAATTTATGAAGCTAATCGTGAAGCTGCAAGGTTTTACCATGAAACTCTTTTCACAGAAAAAGGTAAGCAACAGCTCGACTACCTTTTGGGGAGAGGCGTTTCTCCTAAGATGATAAAGCATTTCGGTCTTGGTGCAGCTCCTGATGATTGGCACGCTCTTGCAGAGCATCTTAAGAACAAGGGATTTAATCGTGATGAGCTTGTTGCGGCAAACCTTTTAAGAAGCAGTGAAAAAAACGGTAAACGTTATTATTACGATGCTTTCAGAAATAAGGTTATGTATCCCGTTATTGATTTAAGAGGTAATGTGGTAGCTTTCGGCGGACGAGTTCTTGATAACAGTAAGCCTAAGTATATAAATACTTCCGACACACTCGTTTATAAAAAGAGTAATGAGCTTTTTGCTCTTAATTTTGCCAAAAACGGAAACGACCGTAAATTGATTCTTTGCGAAGGTTATATGGATGTTATTGCTCTTCATCAGGCGGGCTATGAAAATGCCGTTGCAGGTCTGGGAACAGCTTTAACCCCCGAGCAGGTCAGCCTTGTTTCCCGATATGCTGATGAGGTTGCCCTTTGCTATGACTCAGATGAAGCAGGTCAGAAGGCTGTGAGAGCAGCAATGACCTTGTTTTCAAAAACAGGCGTTAAGGTTAAGGTTATTCGCCTTGAGGGTGGCAAAGACCCTGATGAAATTATAAAAAAACACGGGATTGAGCGCTTTGGCAGGCTTCTTGATAAGGCTGATAACGATACAGAGTATAAATTATCAAAGCTTCGTGAAAAATATATTGTTGAAACTGATGACGGAAAACTGAATTTCCTTCGTGAAGCAGTTAAGGTTCTTGCTTTTTGCGACTCTATTGAAAGAGATGTTTATGCAATGCGTCTGTCGGACGAGCTGAATGTGGGTAAGGATGCAATTATTCAACAGATTCACGAGGTAAGGAAAAAAGAAAATTACCGCAAAAACAAAGCCGAGCTTTCAACAGCTCAAAAGAAAATTCAAAATTTAGATATTGCCGCAGACCCACAGAGGCTAAAAAATGTAAGAGCGGCAAAAGCAGAAGATACAATTCTTGTAACTCTTCTTAACAATGCTTCGTTTTACAGGAATTTTAAAGAAAGGCTTTCAAAGGATGTTTTTATAACACCTGTTAATAAACATCTTTTAGAAATAATAATCAAACGTCTTGAAGAATCGGAAAGTACAGATATTTCACATCTTTCACAGTATCTGACATCGGAAGAAGTAAGTGTCGTTGCAAGGTTGCTTGCAAATCAGGCGATGGTATCAAATACACTAAAGGAATGTGAAGACTGTCTTTTGGTTCTTGAGGAAGAAAAGAAAAAAAGAGAAACACCAAATCTCTCTCAAATGAGTGATGATAGTTTCCTTGAATTGTTCAATTCTCTGAAAAAAGACGAAAATAATTAAGATTATAAGTGTGAAAAAGAAAGGTGATGCTAAAATGGAAGGTTGGGAGAAAAAACCGCAAATTAAAGCCCTTATTGAAAAGGGTAAAGTAAGCGGTAAGCTTGCAACTCACGACATCGACAATGTTATTCTTGAAATTGAAGGATTTGATGTTGACGATATTGAAAAACTCTATGAGCTTATTGAAAGCAACAGCATTGAAATTATTGATGATATCGGTGATGAAATGCTTGATGCTCTTTCAATGGACATTGAGTCAACAAAAACACCTGACGAGGAAAGTCCTGCTGATGCAAAAGCAATGGCAATTGATGACCCTGTTAAAGTGTATCTTAAAGAAATCGGACGAGTTCCGCTTCTTACTTCTGAAGAGGAGATTGAACTTGCCATCAGAATTTCTGAAAATGACCAGGAGGCAAAGCAACGACTTTCCGAAGCAAACCTTCGTCTTGTTGTTAGTATTGCAAAAAGATATGTTGGTAGGGGAATGCAGTTCCTTGATTTGATTCAGGAAGGTAACCTTGGTCTTATTAAAGCGGTTGATAAATTTGACTATACCAAAGGTTTCAAGTTCTCAACTTATGCAACATGGTGGATTCGTCAGGCAATTACCCGTGCTATTGCTGACCAGGCAAGAACAATCCGTATTCCTGTTCATATGGTTGAAACTATTAATAAAGTTAAGAAAACGAATAGCCAGCTTCTTCACGAAAACGGCAGAGACCCCACCGCAGAAGAAATTGCAGAAAAGCTTGATATGCCTGTTGAAAAGGTTCGTGAAATCTTAAGAGTAGCTCAGGAGCCTGTTTCTCTTGAAACACCTATCGGTGAAGAGGAGGACAGCCATCTTGGTGATTTCATTCCCGATGATGATGCTCAGGCACCTGTTGATGCAGCATCTATGGCACTTATGAGAGAGCAGCTTGCTGAAGTTCTTAAAACACTCACTCCCAGAGAAGCAAGAGTTTTAAGCCTTCGTTACGGTCTTGAAGACGGTAACCCCAAAACTCTTGAAGAGGTTGGTAAGGAATTCAATGTTACCCGTGAGCGTATCCGTCAGATTGAAGCAAAAGCACTTCGCAAGCTTCGTCATCCCTCACGTTCAAAGAAGCTTCGTGATTTTTTGGATTGATTTTTTAAAACTTTTGTATTATAATTAGAAATAATTACAAAATAAATAGGAGAAATAGTTATGAAAAATACAAAAAAACTCGTTTCTGTTTTACTTGTTGTTTCTTTATTCGTAACAGTTGTGATGCCTTTAACAGCATCTGCTGCAACTGTTTCTTATGACATCACAAGTCCTTATGAAACAGTTGACTGGGATTCATGGAATCAGTACCAGGCTATGCTTCACGCTCACACACTTTACAGTGACGGAACAATTGATGTAAAAGATGTTGTTGAAGAATATTACAGATTAGGCTACGATATTCTTGCTATTACAGACCACGGTGTTGTTAACAAAGGCTGGAACAGAGTTCCTGAGGTTCTTGACCTTATCGGTTATAATCAGTATATTAACAAGTTTGAACCTATGAGTCAGGAACGTTATGAAGAAATCACAATACACGGCACAGGCCGTGACGGCAGACCTATGCTTGATGTTTCTTACGGAATTGAATTAAATGCCCTCGTTATGAGAAAGAATCATGTAAACGGTTTCTTTGTTGATTATGGTAATGGTATCTTAGGTCATGAAGAGGATTACGAAACTGTTATTGCAGGTAACAGTGCTGCTGGCGGTATTACATTCATTAACCATCCCGGTGATTTCATTTGCGCAACCCGTGACGAATCAAGAGCAAAAGATTTGGAACAACTTAAAGTTTTCATCGAACCTCTTATGAAATATGATAGCTGCGTAGGTATTGAAATTTTCAACCTCAGAGACACGGTGGATCGCTGTGACCGTATTTTGTGGGATACAATTCTTCAATATGCAATTCCTCAGGGCAAAAATGTTTGGGGCTTCGCAAATGATGACTCTCACGCTCTTGAGGATATCGATGTAACCCGTGATATTATGCTTATGCCCGAGCTTTCCAACGAAGCACTTCGCACAGCTATGGAGAATGGTACATTCTTCGCTTGTTCAAGATACGCTCATATTGAAATGGGTGAGGATTTCGTTGGTGAAGGCGATTATGCATATATTCACGAAGTGATTGTTGACGATGATAACGATACAATTTCTGTTGTTGCTTCAAATTACGATACAATCGAATGGATTGCAGACGGCGAAATTATCGCAACAGGCGAAACTCTTTCACTTTCTGAGCACAGCGACGATATTGGTTGCTATGTTCGTTTCCAGGTTAAAAACAAAGGCGGTATCGTTTGCTCACAGCCATTCGTTTGTGATGATGGTGATATGAGCGATGATGCAGTTGAATTACCTGAAGAGCATGTTCCCAATAATATTATTGCTGCATTCTTCCAGGAGCTTCTTTCATTCCTCAGAAGAACTCTTATAGGTGAACTGATTTATGATGAATTTTTCCTTTAATTAACATAGCAAAACCCCTGATTCACTAAAGTGTGAATCAGGGGAACTTTTTTATTCATCAAAAAGTGGAGTGGAGAAATATCTTTCAGCAGTATCGGGAAGAACTGCTATAACAGTTTTTCCTTTACCTAATTTCTTCGCGAGCTTCTTTGCCGCTGCAACATTTGTACCACTTGAAATACCGCAAAGAATACCTTCCTTTGAAGCAAGCTCCTTAGCAGTGTTAAGAGCTTCATCATCGGTAACAATGCAAATATCGTTATAAATTTCAGTGTTGAGAATTGGCGGAATAAGACCATCACCAATGCCCATCTGAATATGTGTACCGATAAGACCGCCTGAAAGAATAGCTGCATCCTCAGGCTCAACTGCCCAGATTTCCATATCCGGATTTGCTTCTTTGAGAACCTCGCCGATACCGGTTAAAGTACCGCCTGTGCCTATACCCGCGCAGAAGCCATCAATTGGTTTACCTACTTGCTCTAAAATCTCTTTTGCAGTTTGTTTTCTCTGTATTTCAGGATTTGCAGGGTTTTCAAACTGTTGGGGAACGAAAACATTTTCGTTTTCTTCCTGCATTTTAAGAGCAAGCTGCAAACATTCGTCAATACATTTACCGATGTTTCCGGCATCGTGAACAAGCTTAACTTCTGCACCGTAGTGCTTAACAAGCTTTCTTCTTTCCTCGCTTACGGAATCAGGCATAATAATTATTGTTTTATAACCCTTAACTGCACCCACAAGAGCAAGACCGATACCCTGATTACCGCTTGTTGGCTCAACGATTATTGTATCCTTATTAATTTTTCCTTGCTTTTCTGCCTCTAAAATCATATTGTAAGCAGTTCTTGTTTTAATTGAACCGCCAACATTAAGCCCTTCAAATTTAACAAGGATTTCCGCACTGTCCTCGTCAACTATTTTATTAAGACGAATAACGGGAGTGTTACCCATTGCTTCTAAAATATTGTTGCAAATCATCAATTGCACCTCAGAAATTTTAATATATTACCATAATATGTAATTAAAAACACACAGTTACAGAGTTTAACATATAATAAGTTTTATTTCAAGTTTTTTGAAAATATTTAATATAATTAGGAATTACAAATTAGAAATGAGAAATTCAGGGCAAAAATGCGCCATATAACGATATGCAAAAGTCGCGCGAAGCTTATCCCTCCTTTTTTGCCGTGGCAAAAAAGGAGGGGGGACCGCCCTTGAATAACTTTATTTACTAATATGTTTATTTCGTGCTAATTGGTACATTTACAAATAAACTTAATCGGGGTGGTGGGTGGTACAAAGCTATGAAAAATGTAAAAGTGGTACCCCCACCATTCCGCCCGAACTATATTTCCTAAATAACACATCACACGAAATATACTCACCGAAAAAACAACTTGGTTCAAGAATGGTCCCCCCTCCTTTTTCGGGAAATGAAAAAAGAGGGATAGGCTTCGCAATCCTTTTACTTTTCGTTCTAAAAACATATTGATAAAATTTTTATAATGTGGTAAAATACTGATGCGACTCAAAACTTAATAGATCAAGAGGCGAAGTATGTAATTTTGTAAAAAATACATACTCCTATTACAGTTCGTTTTTTGATCTGTTTTGAGTCGCATCAGTAGGAGCTATGTGTTTTATTGCGTAGCTTCGGCTGCGCATTTTTTGTTTTTTAGGTGAATTTTATGGCAGATATAGAGGTTATCAGGGAATTGCATTGTTACAAAAAAATGTATAACCTTATGCTAAAAAACGTTAGTAGATGTGTCGATATTTGCAGAGACCTTGTTGTCAGAGATAGGCTTATTAAAGCTATGCAGGAAGCTGAGGATATTTATACCGGTGAAATATATGAATATAAAACTCTTAATGCAGATGAACGCATAATAGTTGCATTGCTAAAATTACTTATGGATACCGAAATTGACCGTGTAACCGAGCCGGATATGGAGTTTGTAGATTTTTGTGTTGAGTGGTCATTAGCTATACAGAATAAAAAGGTTGAGTTATCAGAAGAGTTTATTGATGAGCAAGTGAAAAAAATTTTGGCTATGGCAAACATAAAAACGGATTCAGATCAGTAATTGTTCTGAATCCGCTTTTTGTCATTTAATATTAAGAATTTTAGCTAAGTTTTTATATAAAATATTTTCTAATTCTTCCTCCGATAACCCCAAACTAAATAAAAATTTAAGCTCATCCTCTTGCTTCCACATAGGGAAATCTGTTCCGAATATAACTCTGTCAGCACCGTAAAGGTCTATTATTTCTCTTGCTCGTTCTTTTGAAAGGGCATAGAATGATGAGCAGGTGTCAACATAAAGGTTTTTATATTTGCACAAAATTTCAGGTGCTTTGTCCCAGATGGACCAACCACCGAAATGAGCACCGATTATAATTAAATCAGGGAAAATTTTTAAAATCTTTTCAACTCGGTCGGGATTAGAATTATCGTACCTTGAGTCACCCGTATGCAAAAGCACAGGGAGCTTCTTTTGGTTGCATATTTCAAAAATTCTGATAACCTTAGGGTCATCAACCTTAAAATTCTGAATGTCGGGGTGAAGCTTAACACCTCTAAGACCAAGCTCAACAAGATGCGCTGCATCCTCTTCCAAGGTTTCGCTGTCAGGGTGAAGAGAGCCAAAACCTATAAATCTGTTTGGAAAAAGATTAACCTCACTTGCGATAAATGTATTAATGCTTTGAGCGTGATGTGGAGTTGTTGCAACAGATGTTACCAAGCATTTTTCAACACCTGCAGCATTACATTGGTTTATAAGCGTTTTTGCTGTGCCAACAAAACCACATCCGTTAATAACTCCCAATTCGCTTATGTGATAAAAATTGTCAATACTGTCCGTTGCCTTCTGAGCAATTTTTTCAGGGAATATGTGGCAATGGGAGTCGATTATATGGAACGTTTTCATAAAATAACCTTCTTGGTATATAAAAAGTCGGACAGGCACAGTTGCTGTGCATAGTCCGACCTTTTTGTTTATTTGTCAATTTACAGTTTAATTATTTTTGATTATTGTATCTCTCAAGGGATTCCTCTCGCATTTTATATTTGAGGATTTTACCTGCAGCGTTCATGGGGAATTCATCAACAAATAAGAAATATTTAGGAACCTTGTGCCTTGCAATAGATGCAAATCCGTATTCCTTCATTTCTTTTTCGTCGGCTGTTTCGCCCTTGTGAAGAATAATCCAAGCACAGCATTCCTCACCATACTGTTCATCAGGAACACCAACAACCTGAACATCACGCACCTTGGGGTTGGTAAGGTAGAATTCCTCAATTTCTCGTGGATAAAGGTTTTCACCGCCACGGATAATCATATCCTTAAGTCGTCCCGTAACCTTGTAATAGCCGTCAGGAGTTCTCATACAAATATCACCGGAGTGGAGCCAACCGTCCTTGTCTATTGCCTGAGCGGTGGCTTCGGGCATTTTATAGTAGCCCTTCATAATGTTAAAGCCACGGGCAACAAATTCACCACTTTGACCGTCAGGAAGCTCATCGCCTGTTTCGGGGTCGATTATTTTACATTCAACACCGGGGAATGCACTGCCAACAGTTTCAACACGATGGTCCAAGTCCTCGTTAACTTCACCCATAGTACAACCGGGAGAAGCTTCTGTCTGACCGTAAACCGAAATGATTTCGCGCATATTCATTTCTACGGAAGCACGGCGCATAAGGTCTGCAGGACAGTTTGCACCTGCCATAATACCTGTTCGCATATATGAAAAGTCAGTTTTTGCAAAATCGGGATGGTTGAACATTGCAATATACATTGTGGGGACACCGTTAAAGCAGGTGATACGTTCATCGTTTACACAAGCAAGTGATGACTTGGGTGAGAAATAGGGGATTGGGCAAAGGGTTCCGCCATGAGTCATCATAGATGTCATAGAAAGCACCATTCCGAAGCAATGGAACATAGGTACCTGAATCATCATACGATCGGCGGTTGATAAATCCATTCTGTCACCGATTGTTTTACCATTGTTTACAATGTTGCGGTGTGTAAGCATAACACCCTTGGGGAAGCCTGTTGTACCTGAAGTATATTGCATATTACAAACATCATCAGGCTTTACAAGGGAAGCACGTCTGCGAACCTCTTCTCTGGGAATGAGTG
>SVOP01000076.1 GCA_015066325.1 Oscillospiraceae bacterium | reverse complement strand
AACCTTTCCGCTTTCTTTAAGAATTGCAAAGGCTTCTGCAACCTCTTCAGGCTCATAAAGAGTATCAGGACGGTGCAAAAGAAGAAAATCAAGATAATCTGTGTTAAGTCTTTTAAGGCAACCCTCGGTGGATTCAATGATATGCTCTTTTGAGAAATCGAACATTGTTTTACCGGGGCAGATACCGCATTTTGACTGTAAGAAAATCTTTTCTCTTACGTCATCATTCATACCTATTGCTTTTGCAAAAATCTCTTCACTTTTTCCGCCGCCATATAAATCTGCATGGTCAAAGAAATTAAGACCTGCACTCATTGCAGTATCAATAAGTGCTTTTGCTTCGTCAACTGTTTTGTCAGCCATTCTCATACAGCCAACTGCAATTACGGGTACATCTACGTTGCTTTTGCCGAGTTTTATAGTTCTCATAACATCAACCTTTCTGGATAGCTGCCAGTCACCAGTCACCAGTCGCCAGTCGCCAGCGTTACAAATATGTGGGCGTGGACGAACGATGAAGGGTAAGCATTTAACCAAGCTTTTTTAAAAGTCCATTGATCATTTTACCTATTTCATAACATTTATTTAAAATGTATATTTTTTTCTCTTGATTTATATAACCCAAATTTTCCGCAATTATAACTTGGGTTTCTAATTCTGCCAATGAGCCTCTTGCTATACATAAAAAATTACTGAATTCTTTATCTGAATTCCTGTCATGTCCTTCTGCAATATTACTAGGTATGGATATAGAAGCTCTTTGCATTTGTGAAGCCAGACCATAAGCTTCTTCTTTGGGGAAAGTTTTAGTTAATTTATAAATATCTGTAACAAGCTGTATCGCTTTTTGCCACACAACTAAATCTTTATAATTAGTCATAAATTCAATCCTTCGTTTATTCAAAAAATGATAAGTGGTTGTTTTTTATTGCTAGTTGCTGGCAACTGGCGACTGGCGACTTTTCATTAATATACCTCACACAACACCCTGACTCTGCCTTTTCGGGTGTCGCCCAAAATATCAACATAACGGAATCTGCCGTAGCCACGGACAGAAACAGTATCGCCTAATTCGATGCTTTTTGATGAGCTTGTTATGAGTCTTCCATTTATAAAAACCTTTTCTCCGTCTATAAGGGCGGAGCTTTTGCTTCTTGAAATATTATAAATGCCGCTTATTCCTACATCAAGACGAAGAGAAGAAACAATGACAACCTCTTCTTTGGGTTTTGGTAGGGCGTTTTCGGGAATTGAGTCGCAAATTTCACAGCTGACGCTTGTATGCTTAACCTTGAAAAGATTATCAAGTATATATTGAGAAATACCTTCAAGGCAGAAAACATAGCCAACGTTTTCGGTGATTATAATATCTCCGAGAGTTTCTCTTTTAATACCAAGACCGATAAGAGAACCGAGAAAATCCCTGTGGGTAAGGTCATCGGAAAATTTTTTTGAAAGTGGTTTAATACAAATAATTGTAATTGGTGGGTTCGGTTCATAGCCGAACTCATTTTCGTTTCCGAAGCAGGCAATTTTTCTCTCTGCATCGGAAAAACCACCATAAAGAGTTACGTCTCTTTTAATTTCATCGAAAAGAATTGTTTGCTCGTAAAGATTTAAAAAATCACTGTAAAAATAAACTCCGCGGTTTTGCGAACGCATTGACAGCTCATTGAATCTTTTTTTGATTATGCTGATATCTTCTGTCAATTTGCTCACCGCTTTTCTTATTTTATTTTTGTGATTTTGTGTCCCTTAACAAGATAGGCATTTTCGCTTATTTCAATTAAAGGTAAGTCATTTACGGAATCTGTATAAAAATTCTCAATTTTAGTATCAGGGTATTCCTCAAAAAAGGATCTAACCTTGTTTTCTCTTATGCAAAGCCTTTTAACCTCGCCTGTTTCGGTGTCAATAAGAGAGCCGATATAACTCTTTATGCCAAGCCTTTTGCAGATTATTTCAAGTGAAAATTCAGGAGAGCCTGAAATAATCAGGTCATCATCGCTTTGAATATCTTTATAAAAAGGCTTGATTTTATTCATATGGCAGTCCCAGAAGGCTTTCATATCTTCGGGAATATCGGGATGCTTTCTGTAATAATCTGCAACAGCTTCACCATATTTTGAAAGGGCTTGTTCAATAGTAACTTTGCCTCTTTTGTATTTGAAGAGAGCAGTGAAAACAGAGGGGATATACCTTAAAAGCGATTTATCTTTTTTGCAGTAATACAGAAAAAAGTCAACAACGCTTTCGCCGTCATATATGGTGTTATCAAAATCGTAAACATTCATATTTTTATTCCTTAACTGTTGTAGATTCTTTAAAGCTCTTCCATTTGCCTGATGCTGAAAGGGTGATGAGTAAAGCAGTAACCGCTAAGCCAATCCATACAAAAATTGAACCGTTCCAGCCGATTTTATCGGAGATTACACCGAAGCCATAGGTAGCTGCGGCGCAACCAACATAAGCGGTAGCATTCATAATACCCGTAACTGTTGCAGTTCTTGAGCAGTAGGAGAAGTGCATTGGTACAAGGGTGATTATCATATAGTTGTAGGAGTGCAAGGATGTGGTGATTATTGCAAGAAGTGCTACGCTTATAACAACGGGAAGCTTTTCCATAAAGATAAGAAGAGAGAGGGGAATGAGGGCAAAAAGAAGAATTGCCGCACCTGTTTTCAGCTCATCCTTTTTGAAAATTTTGTTATAAATGGGCGTGATTATATAAACACCTGAAATATTGAATATGGGAAGAATAATCGAAAGGAAAACAGAGAAAGAGGGGGTAGTTGAATAAACCTCGGTAATCATTGTCGGAACCCAGGTGGTGATACCCTCTTTAATAGCGCCGTGAATAGCATCTGCAGGGAGAATAATGAAAATACCTGCCATAAGAAGCAAGGGGAGAAGACCGCCCTTTGCTTTTTTCTTTTGAGGTATGCTTTGTGTAACTATTTCTCTTTCGGTGATATGCGGTTTTACAATAACTGAAGAAATTGTAAAGAAAGCGCATACAATGAAAAGGATTGCTGCAGGAATATAGAAAACAAATCTCCAATTGAAAAATTTAATGGAGAAAGAAGCAAAAAGATAGGCTAATATTGTGCCGATGGGGAGCGTTACGGAAATATTAAGGCAAGCCTTTGCTCTCATATCATCATTGATTATATTAGCAAGAATTTTAAGAATCGAAGCCCAAAGGAGAGAAAGGGCAAAACCGTTGAAACCCCAAACAATCGCCATCTGGATATTTGAAGTACAAAAAGTCATTAAAACATTAGCAACTGAAGATAGGAAAGTACCTGCAGTTATCATTTTAAAAGGTGAAATCTTGTCACCTAAAAAACCGTTAATAATCTGGAATGCACCATAAACAATGAAGAAAGCAGAGCCTATGATACCTGCTTCGGTCTTGGTGAAAAAGCCGTCACCTATGATTGCAGGAAGTGCGGCAGAAAAGTTTATTCTGCCTATATATGATGCTGAATATGCTGCAAAGCAGGCTATAAACATCAATCTGGAATATTTTTCGCTTTGTAAATACTGTTGGGTTTTCATATTATCTCTTTTCATTTTAGTTTATTTGTTTGCTGAAGCCATTGCCGCCGCAATAGCGTTTGAGGACATTTGATAATTGACAAAATTATCAAAATTCTTGTAGTTTTCGTTTGTGCAGGGTTTAATTATATTTATATTGTCACTAAGTTCTATGCAAACACCCGGGCGGTCAAACTGATGCCTGAACCAGTTTTCAAAGCCGCCGCCGTAGTCCTTTGCTTTTTTAGTAGGTGCTGTCATTAAAAGCCCTGAGGCTGAGCAAATATCTTCTGCAAAGGCTTTATAAATCATATTATTCTGAGTTTTATATGTATCTCCCCAGAAAATGCAGTTACCTTTAATATGAACGGAAATCATAAATGAAAAATCGTTTTCAAGGCAAAGCTTCATAAGAGCCTGAGTTTCTCTTGCGCTACCGCTATTATAGCCTTTGAAATAATAGTCTGCAGGAGATGTAACGCCGTTGTTTATATATTCCCAGGCAATAGGGAAGTTTCTGTTTAAATCCACGCCCTTTTTGTTGGCTTTATATTCAGAAAGCTTGGAAACACGGACATTTTTTTCGGGAATATCATTTGAAAGAATGATTTCAAGCCCATCGGGGTTTATACAAGGAATAATATAAAGTGTATATTCGTTTAAAAGCTTATAAATATCATAGCTTCCGTAGTGACCTGTTGCACTGTAATAGGCGTTGCAATAATCCTCGGTAACCTTTAAAAGATATTTTGTTGTTATATGCTCTCTGGCGTGAATTGCACCTGTAATCAGGGCTTTTTTCTCACCATTCCCTAAAGTATACATTAAAATTTCTCTTCCGCCTTCGGAGTAACCTGCGGTGTATATTTTTATAATATCGGGAAAATGATTTTTGAGGGCGGTTACTGTGCCCAATAAAGAGTCAAAACTCTCGGGAGCGGCGGTGTTTACAATTGGCTTTTGCTTATTAATTTCTTCAATTTGCGCGGTGCTTTCGGATTGCGGTTGTTGATTTTGATTACTGTTTGACGTAAAGAATAAAAAAAGAATTCCTATGGTTAAAACCAAAGCCGAAAACACAGATAAAAATGAAAGGGAAAGCCTGAAAGCTTTATCTGACAAAATACCACCTCCACGAAAGAAATACCAACTAAATATTATACTGTTTTTTATTTTTAATGTCAACGAAAGCAATATAAGATAAATTACAATATTGTCATATTTTGTAGTTTTTTGTCGTAGCGTGTTGAGAATTGAAAACAAATAAAGTATAATGAATTTATAATCTGATTTTCGTGGTGATAATATGAAAAAATCTTTTTCTGCAATATTAATTTTGCTTGCAGTTATCAATATTTTTGCAATTTGCGCAACAACAATTTCCTTTGCGGGAGATATAGAGGATGTTATACCCTCTGCTCCTGAGAATTTTGTTGCGGTAAACTCTGCAACGGGTGTAAATATAAGCTGGTCACCTGTTGAAAATACTGCAGGGTATAAGCTTTACCGTAGTGAAATTGATGGCGAATATGAAGAAATTGCAGATATCCGGGGCTTTGCTGAAAATTCTTTTACAGATATAACCGCCCAAAGCGGAGCTGAATATAAATATCAGATAAAAGCCTATAACGCCTTTAATGAGGGTGAATTGAGTGCAGAAAGCTCAATAATATATCTTAAACAACCCACATTAACAAAAGCAGGTTCTGTTTATGGGGGTATTGAGCTTATCTGGGATAAAAGTGAAGGTGCTGATGGTTACACTATTTACAGAAAGAACGATAACGAAGATATAGCTATTGCCGAAATTCAGGGTGATGAAACAACCTTATTCTTAGATGAAGATGTTAAAAACAATAAAAAATATCAATACACTGTTATTGCTTACAAAGGTATTTACAGAAGCTCCTTCGCATATAAAACCTCGAAGATTTATATAACTGCGCCTACCTTGAAAAAAGCTAAGAATTATAATGGCTACGTAAAAGTATATTGGGAGAAAACAAAAACGGCGGACAAATACAGGGTTTACAGAAAAACAGCTGATACTGATTGGAAATATTTAGACACAGTAAGCAAAAAATATTCAACGTTTAAAGACGAAACAGTTAAAAACGGCGGCAAATATATTTATATGGTCCGTGCTATAGACGGCAAATATAACAGCGGATATGACAGAGCCGGTGTTAAAGCTAATTATGTTTCTGCACCCAAAGGAGTTGAGCTTAAGAATTACTATTCAAACTCAATTAAGGTTCAATGGGATAAGGTCAGTGGTGCTGAAAAATATGTTGTTTACAGAAAAGATACTAAAAACGATAGCTTTGAAAAGGTAGAAGAAACCAAAAAGAACCAATTTAAAGATACCGATATTGTTAACGGCAGAAAATATACATATTCCGTAAAAGCAAAAGGTGAAAATGGCGGAACAAGCGGATATTCTAAAAATGTTAAGCTTACTGCCCTTAAAAGACCAACAGAGATTAAATTAAACTGCACTTCTGCAGGCGTTAATATTTCCTGGACTAAAATGTCTTCGGCGACAGGCTATAGAATTTACAGAAAAACGGGTAGTAGCTCCGATTGGAGCTTAGTAAAAAAAATCAACAGTGGGTCGACTACCTCATATACAGACGAGGGAGTAAAGGATGGCAAAACCTATTCCTACCGTGTAATGCAGGTTAAAGGTTCCGAAAAGGGAAGCTACCTTAAGGATGGCGTTACAATTAAATTTGTTAAAGCTCCTAAAGTATCTGCAAAGCATTCACCTGAAGGAATAGTTTTGAATTGGAATAAAGCTAAAATCGGCACAGGCTATGAAGTTCAAAGAAAAGCCCAGGGCGAAAAGAAATGGAAAACTCTTGCAACTTTGAGTAGCCTTAACACTCTTACATACAGAGATTCCAAGCCTGTTTATGGTAAAAAGAATTATTACAGAGTGGTTGTGAGAGATGCTAATCTTATTTCAGACTCTTGCTTGCTTTACGGAATTAACCCGAATAAAAAGATGGTAGCATTAACTTATGATGATGGACCTTATACTCCCGTAACAAATCAGATTCTTGATGTTCTTGAGGAGTATAACGGCAGAGCAACATTTTTTGTTGTAGGTTCAAGAGTTCCCACATATAAGGATTGCATCAAAAGAGAAGCAAGCTTAGGCTGTGAAATAGGTAATCATACATATAATCACACAATTCTCACTTCAGTTAATGCTTCCACAATAAAATCTGAAATTGCAGATACAAATGCGGCAGTCAAGAATATTACAGGACAAGCTCCCAAAATAGTTCGAACACCCGGTGGTGCGGTTAATTCCACAGTTAAAGCTAATGTAAAATACCCCATGTTTAACTGGTCTGTTGATACATTGGATTGGAAATACAGAAATTCAAGTTCAGTTGTTTCTTCAATCAAGAATAATGTTCGTGATGGTTCAATAGTTCTTATGCATGACCTTTACGGTTCAACAGGAACCGCAACCGAGCAAATTGTTCCCTGGCTTGTTAAAAACGGCTATCAGCTTGTAACAGTTTCCGAGCTTATGGCAGTTAAGGGCATTGATGTGCAGAAGGGGCAGCTTTACACGAGAGCATATTAAGTGGCAAGTTGAAAGTGGCAAGTGGAAAGTTTCGGGTGCTGCGCACGGCGATTATAAAAAATTTAGGATTCAAGACATTCTGTTGTCCTGAATCCTTTTTTTGTGATATTTAGTTAATTTAAAAGTGGAAAAGTTGTTGTCAGAATAAATAATATAATGTTCGGAAGCGAAGCTTTCCGTTAACTTGACACTTTCCATTTGCCATTTTCAACTTGAAAAGTCAGTTGCTTTTTATAATCACCGCACTGTTGGCAGGGATTTTTACATATTCTTTTGTATATGTGCTTGAAATCAATTCCTCTTTGTATTTAAACTCGTCAGGCAGATAATAATCAATTTCGTGGTAGTTGCGGTTGGCAATTACCATTATTTTTTCATTTTCTGCCTCTCGCAAATATGCAACGCAGGAGAGCATAGCGGAATAGGGCTTGAAAATGCCGTTTTTAAGGCATTTAAGGCTGTTTCGTATTTTGCCTAACTTCCTGTACCATTCGGTTAAATCTCCGTCCTCTGCGCCCCAGGGGAAGAAAGAGCGGTTAAAGGGGTCGCCGCCACCTTGAACACCTGCTTCATCACCATAATAAATTGAGGGGAAGCCGGGGAGAGTGTATTGCAAAACAGATGCACATTTTAAAAGCTTTTTTGCCTTTTCGTATTCTTCTGAATTGAGTTTGCAATCTACCTGAATGTGACGGGGCTTGTGTTCAATAGAATCATATATAAGACTTGTGAGGATACGGGCAGTATCGTGAGTGCCAATGTGGTTCATAAGGCAGTCAAGAGCAGTTTTGGGATAGTTCTCGCAAAGGCTTACAACGGATTCCATAAAATTTTCTGCAACACCATATCTCATAAAAGTGAGAATTGCACTTGCAAAGGGATAATTCATAACAGAATCAAGCTGTTCACCCAAGAGATACTTCCTTCTTCCGCCATGGCTGATTTTGTTTGTGGCATCCTCCCATACTTCACCTATAACAACATAATCTTTGTTGAGTCTTTTAACGCTTTTGCAAAATTCGTCAAGGAATTTATCCGGAAGCTCGTCTGCCACATCAAGACGATAACCGTAAGCACCGCAATTAAGCCATTTTTCTGCTATTCCGTTTTTACCTGCAATATATTCTATAAAGCTTTCGGTATCCTCATTGGTTTCGGGAAGAGTGTCAATTCCCCACCAGCTTTTATATTTGCCGTTATCTTCAAAGGTGAACCAATCCTTATAGGGACTTTCTTTGCTGTTAAAAGCGCCGATAGAATCGTATCTGCCCTCGCGGTTAAAGTAAATACTGTCAGAGCCTGTGTGGGAAAAAACACCGTCAAGAATAATTTTTATATTATATTTTTCTGCCTTTTTGCAAAGAGCTCTGAAATCATTTTCATCTCCCAGAAGAGAGTCTATTTTGCTGTAATCGGCAGTATTATATCTGTGATTTGAATGGGCTTCGAAAATGGGGTTAAGATAAATCACATTAACACCCAATGAAGCTATATAGGGAAGCTTTTCTTCGATTCCCTTTAGATTACCGCCATAATAATCGTTGTTAAGAATTTTTCCTTCTGCGTTTGGTTTCCAGACAGGAATATCAGTTGTGTTCTCGTGGATAATTCTGTCTCGTGGAACATTTTTTATGTTTCCCTTACCCTTATAAAAGCGGTCGGGGAAAATCTGATACATTATTCCGCCTTTAATCCAATCAGGAGTTTCATAATCTTTATCATAAACAGTTAATTGCCACTCTTTACCATCGGGGGCAATTTCGCCACACCCTGCAGAATGAAGATAAATATTACCTCTTCCGAATGGGGTTTCATAAGTGAAATGATAAAAATAAAGCCCAGTGTTAAAAGAGATGTTAATATCCCACCATTCTTCACTTTCACCGTTCATACCGCACCAGAACATGTCACGATATTGGTTATCTTCTCCATCCTTGTGAATAACAAGAGTAACCTTCCGGCAGGAGAAGGAACGGGGCATAAGAACACAAAGCCTCAAATTTTCATTTGAGGCTATGCTACCGAATATTGATTTGTGTCTTATATCTCGTGAATTATAGGGAACAAATTGCAAAAAATATCAGTCCTCGTAGCCGTTGGGGTTATTGTGCTGCCATCTGTAAGAATCGGCGCACATTTCATCAATACCTTTTTCTGCTTTCCAACCCAGCTCTCTTTCTGCTTTAGAGGGGTCAGAATAGCAGGTTGCAAGGTCACCGGGACGGCGGTCAACTATTTTATAAGGAACCTTAACGCCCGATGCTTTTTCAAAAGCTTCAACAACCTGAAGAACGCTGTAGCCTGTGCCTGTGCCGAGGTTATAAACAAAGGTGTCGTTTTCCTTTT
>SVOP01000075.1 GCA_015066325.1 Oscillospiraceae bacterium | reverse complement strand
TTTTTTAATGAAATCGTGCTTTGCACGATGAAATCCAAAATAAATTTTGGATGAAATATTTTTTGTGAAAAATATGAAATAAAATTCGCCTTATTAATCATATGCGTCAGCATATTTCATACGCTTTAGCGTATTTCATCACGAAGTGATTTCACTCGCCACAAGGCGAATTTCATTGAAAAAAGCCAAGTCTTACGACCTGGATAACATCTATATTACAACAAAAGTTTGTGCAAACTATTCCGAGTTTTTTAATGAAATCGTGCTTTGCACGATGAAATCCAAAATAAATTTTGGATGAAATATTTTTTGTGAAAAATATGAAATAAAATTCGCCTTATTAATCATATGCGTCAGCATATTTCATACACTTTAGCGTATTTCATCACGAAGTAATTTCACTCGCCACAAGGCGAATTTCATTGAAAAAAGCACTTGCAAATGCAAGTGCTTTTTTCTGGTGGAGACGGTGGGGATCGAACCCATGACCTCTTGACTGCCAGTCAAACGCTCTCCCAGCTGAGCTACGCCCCCGTGTTTGATGTAATAAGTAAGAGTGAATAGTGAAAAGGTGAACGTGTAAAGTACCGTTATCTCCCACAAACTATTACTTTGAGAGTATATCATTTTAGGTTTTGTTCGTCAATAGAAATTCGGGTAAAAATATTTGCATTTTTCTCATTTTTTTGTTCTTTTTCTATTCCATTTTTATTGTATGTATGATATACTTTAATATGTATAATTAGGTGTATTAGGTGCTTTAGGCACAGAACATACGGAAGGAAAATCTTAATGGCAAAAATTATTTCCATTGTTAATCAGAAGGGTGGCGTCGGCAAGACCACAAGTGCCGTAAATCTTGCGGCAGCTTTGGGTGCTCTCGGTAAAAGAGTTTTACTTGTTGATATTGACCCTCAGGGTAATACCACAAGCGGTTACGGAATTTCCCGTAAAAATCTTGCGGCAACCTCTTATGAAATTTTAATTGGCTCGGCAACTGCCGCATCCGCGGTTATAAGAACAAAGTTTCAGGGCGTTGATATTATTCCCTCAAACATCAATCTTGCAGGTGCAGAGCTTGAGCTTGCAGTTATCGAAAAGCGCGAGGCAGTTCTCAAAAATGCTTTGGCTCCATTGCAGTCAAGCTATGATTTCATTTTCTTTGATTGCCCGCCCTCTCTGGGACTTATAACTCTCAATGCTCTCACAGCGTCCGACAGCTTTTTAGTTCCTATTCAATGCGAATATTACGCACTTGAAGGTCTTTCACAGCTTATGGCAACGGTAAGAACAATCAAACGACTTTACAATCCTCTTATTGAGCTTGAGGGCGTGCTTCTTACGATGTATGACGGAAGACTCAATCTTACTCAGCAGGTTGTGGCAGAGGTTAAGAATTTCTTCCCCAAGAAAGTTTATGCAACTGTAATTCCTCGTAACGTAAGGCTTTCGGAAGCTCCTTCATTCGGTGAGCCTGTTATTTATTATGACAGAGGATCAAGAGGAAGCGAAAGCTATATGATGCTTGCGGAAGAATTTTTGAGAAGTCAATTATAAGGAGATAGATATGGCAGTAAAAAAATCCGGACTCGGCAGAGGCTTTGATGCAATTTTTGCCGATAACTCCGTTGAAGATATTTCTACGGGCAACAGCACTACTAAGGTTAAGTTGCTCGATATTGAGCCTAACAGAGAACAACCTCGAAAACAGTTTGACGAAGAGGCTCTTGCAGAGCTTTCCGATAGCATTGCTCAGCATGGTGTGCTTCAACCCTTGCTTGTAAGACCAATGCCCGATGGTGGCTATCAGCTTGTTGCAGGTGAAAGACGTTGGAGAGCATCCCGAATGGCAGGATTAACGGAGGTTCCCGTTGTTATCCGTGATTTAACCGATGCTCAGGTTGCAGAGCTTGCCCTCGTTGAAAACCTGCAGAGAGAAAATCTTAATCCTCTTGAAGAGGCTAACGGTTATAAAGAGTTAAGCGATAAATTCGGTTACACTCAGGAAAAAATTTCCGAAATTGTGGGCAAATCCCGTCCTTCAATTGCCAATGTTTTAAGGCTTCTCAATTTGCCCGAGGATGTTCAGGAAATGGTGTCAAACGGCAGTCTTTCTATGGGGCACGCAAGAGCAATTTTATCACTCCCTGATGATAAAATGAAAACCGACCTTGCAAAGCTTGTGATTGCTAACGACCTTTCCGTAAGAGAAACCGAAAGAATTGCAAGAAATATGGTGAAAGAAGCACCGAAAGCTAAAAAAGCCAAAAAGCGTAATCCCTATTACGATGAAGCAGAGCTTGCACTTTCAGAGGTTCTCGGAAGAAAAGTAAAAATAACAAAATCTTCTAAAAAAGGTGCACTTGAAATCGAATTTTTCGATGATGCCGACCTTAAGAAGCTTTTAAAAATTTTTGATAATGAATAAAAGGAAACAGGAGATAAAAAATGATTGATATTAAATTTTTAAGGGAAAATCCCGAGATCGTAAAGCAGAACATCAAGAATAAATTCCAGGATAAAAAGGTTGGTCTTGTTGACGAGGTAATTGCTCTTGATGCTGAAAGCAGAAAAGTTAAAGGCGAGGCAGATAATCTCCGCGCTTCAAGAAACAAAAACAGCAAAATGATTGGCGCTCTTATGGCTCAGGGCAAGAGAGAAGAAGCAGAGGAAATGAAAAAGAAAGTTTCCGAGGATGCTGCTCGCCTTGCAGAGCTTGAAAAAGCAGAGGAAGAGCTTTCAAAGAAGGTTACTGATATTATGATGAACATTCCCAATATCATTGACCCATCAGTTCCGATTGGTAAGGATGACAGCGAGAATGTTGAGGTGGAGCGTTTCGGCGACCCTGTTGTTCCCGATTTTGAAATTCCTTATCACAGAGAGATTATGGAACGCTTTGAGGGTATCGACCTTGACAGTGCGGGTCGCG
This sequence comes from Oscillospiraceae bacterium, assembly GCA_015066325.1. Classification (GTDB taxonomy): domain Bacteria; phylum Bacillota; class Clostridia; order Oscillospirales; family Acutalibacteraceae; genus DTU089. The sequence continues at coordinate 6,612 of SVOP01000075.1, read as the reverse complement.
TGGCAGGTAACGGCTTCTATTATCTTTGCGGTGATATTGCAAGACTTCATTCTGCAGTTATATCATATGCAAGAGATTTTATGATTGACAGAGGATTTACTTATTATATTCCTCCTTTTATGATCAGAAGCAATGTTGTAACAGGCGTTATGAGCTTTGCTGAAATGGATGCTATGATGTATAAAATTGAGGGTGAAGACCTTTACCTTATCGGTACAAGCGAACACTCTATGATTGGTAAATTTATCGATACAATCATTCCCGAGGAAAAGCTTCCTCAGACACTTACAAGCTATTCACCCTGCTTCCGTAAGGAAAAGGGCGCTCATGGTATCGAGGAACGCGGTGTATACAGAATTCACCAGTTTGAAAAGCAGGAAATGATTGTCGTTTGTAAGCCCGAGGACAGCCCTTATTGGTTTGACCAGCTCTGGAAAAACACAGTTGACCTTTTCCGTTCGCTTGATATTCCCGTAAGAACTCTTGAGTGCTGCTCAGGTGACCTTGCAGACCTTAAGGTTAAATCTATTGATGTTGAGGCTTGGAGCCCCCGTCAGCAGAAATATTTCGAGGTTGGCTCCTGCTCAAATCTTTCCGATGCTCAGGCAAGAAGACTTAAAATCCGTGCAGGCGGTAAAGATAAAAAATACTTCCCCCATACTCTTAACAACACAGTTGTTGCTCCTCCCAGAATGCTTATTGCATTCCTTGAAAATAACCTTAATGAAGACGGTAGCGTAAATATTCCTGTAGCATTAAGACCTTATATGGGCGGAAAGGAAAAACTTATTCCAACGGTATAAGTTTTTCAATGCTTGTACCACCCACCGCTAATGCGGTCAACCGGTTGCAATATAGTCGTCTTGCTCGTTATTCACTTCGCAATACTCCTTATTGCACCCAGAGCTTATTGTTCGCTGTATCTGCCACCGGCAGCGCTCACAACCGCTCACCCCTCCTTTTTGCAAGCAAAAAAGAGGGATAGTATTCGCATTACTTTTACTTTTTTCAAGTTTAGGATATAAAGATGTACAGAGATAGAAAAGAAGATAATTTTAAGAAAAATAAAAGAGATTCTGACAATAGGGCTGATTTCAACAGAGATAATGATAATCAGCCCGATAAAGATATAATTTTCGGAAGAAATTCTGTAAGCGAAGCAATTAAGGCAGAACGTCCTCTTGACAGTATTATGGTGGCAAGGGGAGAGAGAACAGGCTCAATTCCGAAAATACTTTCAGATGCAAAAAATGCCGATATTCCTGTTAAAGAGGTTGACCGCAAAAAGCTTGATTTCATGTGTGGTCACGGAAACCATCAGGGAATTGTGGCGGTTGGCGCAGTTAAAGCATATTCAACAGTTGACGATATTTTTGCTCTTGCAGAAGAAAAAGGCGAAGCCCCCTTTATAATTGTGTGCGATGAAATTGAAGACCCCCATAACCTTGGTGCAATTATAAGAACCGCGGAAGCTGCAGGTGCTCACGGTGTTATTGTTCCAAAAAGAAGAAGTGCACCATTGAGCTTTGCAGTTTCTAAAACCAGTGCAGGTGCAGTAGAGTTTATGCATGTTGCAAGAGTTACTAATATTCCCCAGACTCTTGAAGAGCTAAAAGAGCGCGGAGTTTGGATTTATTGTGCAGATATGGATGGGGAAACCTTCTACAATGCAAATCTTAAAGGTTCTGTGGCACTTGTTATCGGTTCTGAGGGTAAAGGTGTTGGCAGACTCGTTAAAGAAAAATGTGATGTGGTGCTTTCAATGCCTATGAAAGGGAAAATAAACTCCCTTAATGCTTCTGTGGCGGCAGGTATTTTGATGTACGAAATTTCAAAGCAAAGAGATATATAAAGATATACACATAAAGGATTAGAGAAGAATGGCTGACGAACGAAAAAATGGAAGAAAATGGTCTCTTGAAGAAATTGATGAGCTTCTTCAGGATAGTGGTATGCTTCCGAAAGAAGAACCCGTTGAAGAGTCTGCGCCCGTAAAAAAGGCGGAGGCGATAAATCCGCGTCCCATCAGAAATGAAGGGATTGACCATCAGATTATTTCGGAAAAAATTGAGCGTTCCGAGGGTAGCGGTGAACCGCAGGTTTATGGTGCATTTGTCAGCGAAAAATATAGGGACAGATTTTTTAACAGACCAATTCAGAATCTTGAAAAAACTGCAGAACATCAGTTTGTTCCCGAAGAGGAGCAAAAATATGAAAGAAGTGGTTTCGTTAAGCAAAAGAGCAGTTTTGAAAACACTTCAGATCTTTCTCCTGTTCCCACTCTCGTTCCTGATGACAGAATAAATGAAGATGGCGCAACTGATAAAACAGTTGTTTTCGGTGATGTTAAAGAAGAAAATGAAAACGATAAATATCAGGATGCAAAAACCAGAACAATCGGTCTTCGCTCTTTAGCTGTTACAGACGGTAACGCTCACGAGCAGGAGCTTCCTGATGAATATGATGATTCTCAGCTTTCTTTTGAAGGCTTCCATACTGCTGAGGTTAACATTGTTGACGAAAGAGAAGTTGAGGAAGAGCTTATAAAAAAAAGAAAGGTAAAAGCAAGCACTTTTACTATTACAAGTGATATTACCGAAGAAGAAAAGGAAGAGTCACCTAAAAAATACGGAACTGATGAATATCGCACACCAGATGATAAATTCAAGGTTTCATATTACTTGAAGAAAAACAAAAATACATCTTTTGCAGGTATGGTTGCAAGCTATGTTTGTTTTGGTTTATTAACCGCTCTTTCAATATTTGCAATGAATTTTCCTGAAACAGAAAAGGGTATTCTTATTGCGGCGTTAATAGTTTTAGTTATAACCGTTGTTGCAAATGCAAATGTACTTTTGGATGGACTTCGTTCCTTTAAGGGCATGAAATTCGGCAAAAATACAGGCTCGGTTGTATCTGTTTTTGCGGCATTAGTTCAAAATATTGCGTTCCTTTTCTCTTCTGCGGAACCATTTCAGAATGGTCTTGCACTTCTTACTGCGGCGGCAGTTTTGCCCTTGGCATTCAACAGAACCGCAGAATATCTTGAGTATAAGAGAATTGCGGAAAACTTTGAATATATTTCAAATAACGAATTATATTCCATTAGCAAAATTGAGAAAAAACAGACTGCTTTTGAAATCGGAAGAGGACTTCTTCTTGATGACCCCAGCGTTTTAGCATCTCAAAAAACAAGCTTCCCAAGAAGATTTATTGAGCTTTCTCAAAAGTTTTATCCGTCGGATGATATTAACAAGCGCCTTGTTCCTATAAGTTTTGGTGTGTCTGTTCTTGTTGGTGCTGTAACACTTCTTGTTACAAAAGATGCTCTTTCTGCTATAACGGCATTTGCAGGTGCAGTTTGCGTAAGTGTTCCGTATTTTTCATACCTTGTTGATGCTCTTATAATTTCCAAAACCTCTAAAAAGCTTTTGGAAAAAGGCGGTATGCTTGCAGGTTGGGATGCTTTTAAAGAGTGCAATTCTGCAAATGCGATTGCATTTGACAGTGCAGATATATTCGATGAAAATGGCGGCAATGTTTTCGGTATTCATCCGTTTTATGATATACAAATTGATGAAGCGATTTTATACACTGCTTCTCTTCTCATAAAATCAGGAGGACCTTTAGGAAACCTCTTTAAAAGAATAATAGTTGGCGAAACATCACTTTTGCCACCTGTTGATTCTCTTACTTATGAAGATAAATTAGGTCTTTCTGCTTGGATTTTTAACAGAAGAATCCTTGTTGGTAATGGTGACCTTTTAAGAAATCATAATGTGGATATTCCCGATATGGCGCTTATAGAACGCCATTTGTGTGAGGGCAGATACCCTCTCTACCTTGCAATTGATGGTAAAGCTGCGGCAGTATTTATTGTTTCTTATGATGTGAATATTGAAAACGCAAGGCTTCTTAAATCTATTGAAAAAAACAGCTTATCCTTGCTTGTTCGTTCTGATGATGCAAATATTACAGATGAAATGGTTTCCGCAAAGCTTTCTCTTCCTCAGAGTGGGGTTAAGGTTCTTTCCGCTGTTTCAGGTGATATTTATAAGAATTATTGCGCAGGAGTGACCTCTGCGGCAGATGCCCTTTTAATGCACGATGGAAAGCCACATTCATTCCTTTCGGTAATAAATGCGGCGTTGTCCTTAGGCTCGGTTAAGCATATTCTTAACATTTTCCAGACTTGTGCTATGGGTATCGGCCTTGCAATTGTAAGTGCACTTGCATTTGTTTCGGGGCTTTCATCCTTGAATTGTTTGCAACTTGTAGTTGTTCAATGCTTTTTTGCGGCGTTTACAATTTTCGTGATGACAGGCAGTCTTTTTGCAATAAACGGAAAGACCCGAAAGAAGAAGTCTGAGAAGAAATCATAAATCGTCCTGGTCTTGTATGGGCATGTCTGCGTCTTCAGGAAATCCGGTATAAGATCCTGTGACATCACTTTGAATTTTACCGAGATTATAATTTTCGGTAACTTCCAATGCTTTTTTAGTTGGATTTTTATCTTTCATATAAACACCTCGCATATATTATGGCGGGTTATCTATAAATTAAACGGAGGATTTGATTTTTTATGGAAAAGGTACGTTTAGGTATTATCGGCGTTGGTAATATGGGTTCAAGCCATATTAAAAATGCACTTCAAGGCAAAATGCCTGAAATTGAAATTACTGCAGTTGCAGATATTAAGCCCGACAGATTAGAATGGGCTAAAGAACAGCTTCCTCAGGTTAAAACTTTTAATACTGCCTCAGCTCTTATGGATTCAGGCGAGGTTGATGCAGTTCTTATTGCAACACCTCACTATGACCATCCACCGCTTGTTATTGAAGCACTCGGAAAAGGTCTTCACGCTATGAGTGAAAAGCCTGCAGGTGTGTATACAAAGCAGGTAAGAGAAATGAATGCGGTTGCAGATAAAAGCGATAAAATTTTCGCTATTATGTTTAATCAGCGAACAAACTGCCTTTACAGAAAAGCCCACGAAATTGTTCATAGCGGTAAATATGGCGAGCTTCAGAGGGTAACCTGGATTATTACCGATTGGTACAGAACCCAGGCTTATTATAATTCGGGCGGATGGCGCGCAACCTGGTCCGGTGAAGGCGGCGGTGTTCTTCTTAACCAATGTCCTCATCAGCTTGACCTCTGGCAATGGATTTGCGGTATGCCTGAAAAAATCACTGCAGTTTGCCACGAGGGTAAATGGCATAATATTGAGGTTGAAGACGATGTTATGATTTATGCTGAATATCCCAACGGCGCAACAGGTACATTTATCACAACAACAGGTGATTGTCCCGGAACAAACCGTCTTGAAATCACTCTTGACAGGGCAAAGCTTATTTGCGAGAACGGTAAGCTTATTGTTAACGAGCTTGAAGAGAGTGTTTCGGAGTTTACCAAAAATGCTGAAGAAGGCTTTGGAAGCATTGCTTATGAAACCTTTGAAGCAGAGCTTGACGGAAGAAACGAACAGCATACTGAGGTTATGAATAAATTTGCAGGAGCGATTCTTCGCGGTGAGCCTTTAACAGCATCAGGTCAGGAAGGTATTAACGGTCTTATGATTTCCAATGCAGCGTTCCTTTCTTCCTGGTTAGGTGAGAAGGTAACACTTCCTGTTGATGAAGACCTTTTCTACAAAATGCTCCAGGAAAAAATAGCAAACTCAACCTTTGTTAAAGAGGTTAAAGAGATTGTAAACGAAGATATGACTTCTACTTATTAAAATTTATTACTGATTTTAAGGCGGGAAAAAATGACACAAAAGATTTCAAAGATTATTATTTGCGTAATTGCGACATTATGTTTGTTTTGCGGTTCGTTAACTGTTTTTGCAGAAAACGGTGATTTGGATTTTGATTTCAATATTCAGCCAGAGGTGCCTACAACACAGCAGGAATCTGTTCCGGAAGAAACAGAAAAGGAAACCGAGGAAGAGAAAACAGAAAAAGAAACAGAAAAAGAAACCCAAAAACCAACTCAAAAACCTACAAAAAAACCCACAAAGCCTCATACAACAGAAGCGGAGGATGAACCTGAATATAATGACAACAATGATAATGACAATGATAATAACAATGTAAACGTCAATGTTCAGGCAAATGACAACACCACTAAGGAAGAAACAACTGAAGAAACCACAGACGAAACTCTTCCTGAAGGAGCGTTTTATGTTTACCTCGAACGCAACAATGGACAAAGACGCTTGAAAACGATGATGCAGGAGAAGGGTTATGTTCCCGAACCTGAAGAGCCTATACGTGAGGGTTATGTTTTTGTAGGTTGGTATGCAGATTCTGAATTTAAAAAATCGTGGAATTTCTTAACCGATAAAGCTGATAAAACCGTAACCATTTATGCAAAGTGGCGTGCGGATGAGGGTACAGTTGTTTACGATATAATAATAGAGAAAACTGCAGGCGGTCGTTTGGAGGTTAATCCCCAGAAGGCAAGTATGGGCGAACCTGTTGTTATAACAGTTACTCCCGATGAGGGAAAACGACTTGTTCAGGGTAGTATTCTCATAAACGGCGAACCGACAGACTTTTTGAGCTTTATTATGCCCAAAGGGGAGGTTACAATCAGTGCCTCTTTTGA
>SVOP01000074.1 GCA_015066325.1 Oscillospiraceae bacterium | reverse complement strand
CTGATTTAAACAATGTTCCCACAACAAAAAAGCCTCAGGCTCAGACCTCTTATTCGTACGAGCCCGGTAAATATAAAATCGCAACAAAAGATGACCCGCTTGGTCTTCGCCTTGAACCAAACACATCTTCTGACAGACTCATCTATGTTCCTAAGGGACATGAGGTTGAGGTTATTGCCGTATGGGAAGATTGGGGCTATGTTGTTTATGAGCAAACAGGCGGATGGCTTTCGATGAACTACCTTGAGCTTGTTTCTGCAAACAAAAAGCCAACTGAAAAGCCCACTACCACAACACCCGCGGAGCAATAAAATGTTCACTTGCAATCTTTGTCCGCGAAAATGTAATATTCAAAGAAAAGCTCTTACCGATAGCGGTAAGGGCTTTTGCAATATGGGTGAAAATCCCGTAATAGCACGGGCAGCTCTGCACTTTTGGGAAGAGCCGCCAATCAGCGGTACTAACGGAAGCGGTACTGTTTTCTTTTCAGGATGCAATTTAAAATGCGTTTTTTGCCAGAATGAAGATATAAGCTCAGGTTGCTTCGGTAAAGAAATCACTGTTGAAAGACTGAGAGCAATATATTTTGAGCTTATAAAACAGGGCGCTCACAACATCAATCTCGTTACCGGTACTCATTTTATCAACGCTATTGCAAAATCCCTCGAAGAGCCTCTGCCCGTCCCTGTCGTTTACAACTGTGGTGGTTATGAAAGCTTAAACTCATTAAAACTTCTTGAAAATAAAGTTCAGATATATCTGCCTGATTTAAAATATGCAGATGATAATTTAGCTTTGAAATACTCTGATGCTGAAAATTATTTTGAAATTGCAACAAGTGCCATAAAAGAAATGTATCGCCAGGTTGGTAAATGCGAATTTGACGAAAACGGAATTATGACAAAAGGAGTTATAATTCGCCATTTAATTTTGCCAAATAACCTCTCAAACACCAAAAAGGTAATTGACTGGGTAAAAAACAATTTCAATGATGGTGATGTGCTTTTCAGCCTTATGAGCCAATTCACGCCCAATAAAACCTGCAAAATTCCCGAGCTTTCAAGGCGTTTAACTCAGGAAGAATATAACGAAATTGAAGAATATCTTTTCAATTCAGGTATTGAAGACGGATTTATGCAAGAGCTTTCTTCCGCTAAAGAAGAATATATACCGCCGTTTAATTTAGAAGGTGTTTAAATTTAGTAACCAAAACACAACCTCATCATATTATGTAATGAAGTTAAAATTTGGCTTCAATACTTAATATAGGAGGATTAGATATGGCTGATAATAAAAACTGCCCTGACCTTCACCATATCAAAGAAGCGATTTGCATTGATACAAACAGAGTTTATGACTCTTGTGCCGACAAGGACTGCCTTACGGATTTAAGAGTTTATTTAACCGACAGAGGTCAATGCATTCTTGAAAACGCTTCATCTGTTCGCCCGAGAGCAGCTGAAATACTTAACTGCCTTGTTGAAGTTGAAAAGGTACCATTCAACAAAGGCTGCTATTCTGTTGACCTTACATTTTTTGTTAAGGTATGCCTGGATGCTTTCACCTGCCCTACTGCTACACCTACAATGCTTGAAGGTCTTGTTACCTTCAATAAAAAGTGTATTCTTTACGGTAGCGAAGGTAATGTGAAAATATTCTCATCAAACTTTGTTTGTGACGGATATGATGATCAGAACCCCATCGGCAACGCTAACCCACGAGCAAAGGTTCAGGTTGTTGACCCCATAATTCTTGATGCGAATATCTGCAGAATTTGCGATTGCTGCAACACAATGGGTAATTGTTGCGACTCTGTTCCGAATCACATTTGCCGTTGCTTTGAAGGCAATTTCTGTTGCTGCGAGGGCGAAAAAGCTATTAAGGTTACACTTGGCATTTTCACAATTGTTCAGCTTGAAAGAGATGTGCAGATGCTTATTCCTGCTTATGATTTCTGTGTTCCTACTAAAGAATGCTGTTGCGACACTGAAGACCCATGCGACACCTTCAGAAAAATCAGCTTCCCCATCGATGAATTTTTCCCGCCAAGCGTAAACGATTGTTCTTGTGAAATGAATTTTAAACCCAATAATAACTGCGGATGCAAATAACAAGAGAGTGTATTCAATCATTTCCGATTGAATACACTCATTAAATTTATTTCTCAAAAATCATACTGTCCTGTTTCATTTTATCGGCATTGGTTTTGTCATACCACTGCCCTTCAATTTTTATATCAGGCTTTAATTCTTTACCTTGAATTGAAAAGATACATTGTTCAACTGCGTTATAGCCTAAATTATAAGAATCCTGAGCAACACCGCCGATAAATATACCGCTATCTTCACTTTCAAGCCACTTTAACTGCTTTGCACCTGAATCAAAACCACAAAATGTTATTTCTTTATATTTTTCTTTTTCCGCAAAAACAGCATCACTTATTTTATCGGCAATTTCAGGATGGGTTATAAAAACAGCTTTTACTTTTTCTTCTGAAAGATTATTTAAAGACTCGTTATAATCTGCTTCGGATTCTGTTTCAATTTTATATTTGTCCTTCATACTTTCATCGGCATCTGCTAATTCTGTGAACTTTTCAATAAAACCATCTGCTTTTTCTTCATCTGCTTCAACATTTTCACGCTCAATAACACCAATAACATAGGTGTTTTGAGATTTTTTTATATCATCTTTTACTGCTTCAAATAACTTTTCTGCAGATAGCTTCCCTGCCTGCTTATAATCGGTAACTACAGTTGCCACAATAGGATTTTTATTTTTCCCCTCCAATTCTTCAATATCATCTCTTGAAACACTATCTATCTGAACAACAGGGATATTTTCATCATAAAATTCACTTAAAACTTCACCATAACCCTCACCCATAGGAGTAATAACTACGCCCGAAGGGTCATTTTCTAAAGTAATTTTCAATTTCTTTATATGAGTTGCAGAATCACTCTGCTCGGTATCTTCAATACCGATATATTCAAGAGTAAACCCATATTTTTTTGCCGCGTCTTCTCCGCCTTTTTTCACTGCTTTATAAAAGCCCATACTATCCGAACCGCCGATAAGTGCAATTGTTTTCCCTGAGCCTACGGTAGACTCTGTAGTAGCTGTTGTGCCGGTATTCTCCGTATTTTTATCTTCGCCGCAACCACTGAAAAGGGTTAAACACAACACCCCTACCATAATAATTGACAACATTTTTCTGAAATTCATTTTTACTCCTCCATTTTTAAAAATAATTTCCAAAATATTATTGTCAATTTTTTACTTTAAATACAAAAAGAGAGAGTCAAAATTAAGACTCTCTCAGAATTATTCGCCTATCAATCTGTTTATAATATCGGAATAAAGTGCGCCGGGATCATCAAGAAAACCATCCTTTAACTGTTCTGCCTGCCATTCATCAGAAACATTAAGAGTTAACGAAAGAAGCTTATCCCCGTTGCTTTCTATTTCAAAAGTAACATCATAGCCATTTTCAACCTTTTTTACCTCAACCTTGTTTTCTCTTTCGGAACGAGCTCTTGCAACAGTATTGAGAGCAACCTTAACTGCCCTGTCACGAACTCCGGGAAGAAGCTGAGTTTCAAGCTCTTTTGCACTGTTACTTCCTTTTGGAGTAATCACAAGATGAGCTTCACCAACATATTCCTCTTCCTTCAAAGCTTTGCTTTCTAAAAGCTCATCAAGAGCAGAATTTGCATCAAAAAAGTTAACCAAACCCGTCTTTTGAAGAACATCACAAATCTGATTTCTTGTCATAGGAGTTTTAACAGATTCAAGAATATAGCAAATTAAAATTTTAATTTCAAGCATACTACGAAGACCGCCGATTTCAATTCCTCCGGCGAAAGCATCAAACTTAACCATAAAAACATCTCCTTTCGTATTGCTTTCATTTCTACAAGTTATTTTATCATTTTTTTATGCTTAAATCAACAAAAGTTATATTAATTTTTAAAAGATTTCTAAAAGTGTTTCGCGAATTTCACCTGCAAGATAAAGTGAACCGACAACTAAAACTGCAGTATTTTCATCTGCGGCAGCATAAGATATTTTTACCGCTTCATTAATATTCCCAACAGTTAACACTTGCTTTGAATATTTGCTTGCGATTTTTGCTAAATTGTGAGCTTTCATAGCCCTTGGATTATCAGGTGTTACCGCAAAGAAAACATCAGTTTTCAGCATAAGCGGTTTCAATGATTCCTCAACGGCTTTATCCGCCATCATTCCCGCAATAACAATAACTCTATGTTTCTTTTCCAATTCGGGTAAAACCGCATTATAAAAGGCTTTTGCGCCATCTTCATTATGACCACCGTCAAGAATAACGAGTGGTTTTTTTGAAATTATTTCTATTCTTGCAGGAAGATTTGTGTTGCTTATTCCTTTTTTGATATTCTCATCTGTAATGTTAAAACTTTCCTTTAAAATGTTACAGGCTTCAATAACACAGGTCATATTTTTAACCTGATGCTCCCCTGCCATTTTAACAAAATAAGCTTCATTTTTATAGGTAAATCCCGTTCCGAAAATATCACTTTTTATTATTTTAACATCACTTTCACAAGGAATTGTGAGAGTATTATTTTTTTCTTTGATTGTTTTTTCGATAACCCTTAGTGCTTCTTCGGGTTGACCAAAGGAGCAAATAACATTACCATTTTCTTTTATTGTTCCGCATTTTTCAAATGCAATTTCTTCAATAGTATTACCTAAAATTGCAGAGTGGTCAATTGAAAGCGAAGTGATAATATTAACTATCGGTGTATCAATAATGTTGGTAGCATCAAGCCTTCCGCCTAACCCAACTTCAAGAACAACAATATCGCACTCAAGCTCCTTATAGCAAAGGAAAGCAGATGCTGTAAGAGCTTCAAATTCTGTTATTACAATTTCTTTTTTTTCAAGTTCTTCAACGGCAAATTTAACCTTCTCAACACACTTTGCAAAAAGGGCTTTATCAACAGGTTTTCCGTTAAATTGAACTCTTTCCAGAAAATCTGTTACATAAGGAGATGTATATAAACCAACCTTATACCCAGCCACTGTCAAAACATTAGAAATCGCGGTTGAGGTTGAACCTTTTCCGTTTGTTCCTGCAACATGGACATATTTTAAAGCTTTGTGGGGATTATCGAGAAAATGCAACAAGGCATCCATCCCGTTAAGACCGGGACGGATACCGAATTTTAATAATGAATGTATATATTTTACCGCTTCAATATAATTCATTTGAGTTTAAGAAGGCTTTCTTCAAGCATTGCGATTTTAGCTTTATGCTTTGCCTGAGCATCTCTCTGCTGAGCAACAACCTTTTCAGGAGCTTTTGCCATAAAGCCGGGGTTATTAAGCTTATTTTCAACGAACTCAAGGTCTTTCTTAGCAGCGTCAAGCTCCTTCTGAAGCCTTGCTTTTTCTGCTTCAAAGTCAACAAGCTCGTTGAGAGGAATATAAATCTTTGCGCTTTCTGTGATAACGCTTACGCTACCCTCAATTTCAAACTCGTCACCGATTTCAACCTCGGAAGCAGATGCAAGTCTGTTCATAAATACGCTACCGTTTGTGAAATCCTCTGTATATTTTGTTGCAATATAGAGCTTTGCTTTCTTTGAAGGGGGTACATTCATTTCTGCGCGACGATTACGAACTGCCTTAATAGCTGTCATAACACGCTCCATAGCCTCTTCTTCAACAGAGAAATTAAGAGCTTCATCGTACTTAGGCCACTCGGAAATCATAATAGATTCACCATCGTGAGGAAGAGCAAGCCAGATTTCCTCTGTAATGAAAGGCATAAAGGGATGAAGAAGCTTAAGAGTATTACTCATTACATAAACAAGAACAGCTTTAGCTGTCTTTTTGCCCTCTTCGTTATCACCATTGAGACGAATTTTTGCAATTTCAATATACCAATCGCAGAAAACGTCCCAAATGAAATCATAAAGATTCTGAACTGCAATACCGAGCTCATAGTTTTCGAGAGAGTTTGTAACCGCTTTAACAAGAGTGTTAAACTGACTCAAAATCCATTTATCTTCTGTTGCAAGATTTTCAGGAATATGGGGAGCAGGCTCATCTTCATCAAGATTCATAAGGATGAAGCGGTTTGCGTTCCACAGCTTATTAGCAAAGTTACGGCTTGCTTCAATTTTCTCAGGTAAAAATCTCATATCATTACCGGGACTGTTACCTGTAGCAAGAGAGAATCTGAGAGCATCTGCGCCGTACTGGTCGATAATCTCAAGTGGGTCAATACCGTTACCGAGAGATTTAGACATTTTTCTACCCTGAGCATCACGAACAAGACCGTGAATAAGAACAGTATCAAAGGGAACCTTGCCTGTATATTCGAGAGCAGAGAAAATCATTCTGGATACCCAGAAACCAATAATATCGTAACCTGTAACAAGAGTGTTTGTGGGGTAATAGTGCTCTAAATCTTTAGTTTTATCGGGCCAACCAAGTGTTGAGAAGGGCCAGAGAGCTGAGCTGAACCAGGTATCAAGTGTATCCTCGTCCTGAGTGAGCTTTGCAGAACCACATTTGCAGCATTTATCAGGAGCATTAACGCTTACTGTAACGCCGCCGCAATCCTCACAATACCAAGCAGGAATTCTGTGACCCCACCAGAGCTGACGGGAAACGCACCAGTCACGAGTATTGTTCATCCAGTTAAGGTAGTTCTTGGTAAATCTTTCGGGAACGAATTTTGTTTCTCCCTTTTCAACTGCTTCAATAGCAGGCTTTGCAAGAGGAACCATACGAACAAACCACTGCTTTGAAACCATTGGTTCAATGGTGCTGTGGCAACGGTAGCAGGTACCAACCTCATGCTTAAGGGGTTCGATTTCTTTAATATAACCGCCTGCTTCAAGGTCAGCAAGAATTGCCTTTCTTGCTTCCATAGTGGTCATACCTGCATATTTACCGCAATCAAGAACCTCAGGTTCATTTTCAGTTGCTCTTCCGCTTGCAATAAGCTCATCTGCAATTCTCTTATCCTCCGCACCGGTAAGGCGACCATCATAAGTAAATGTACGGACAATGGGAAGGTTGCATCTCTGACCAACCTCAAAGTCATTGGGGTCATGAGCGGGAGTGATTTTAACAACACCTGTACCCTTTGTCATATCTGCGTGTTCATCGCAAACAATGGGAATTTCTTTATTAAGAAGAGGTAAGATTACGTGGCAACCATGAAGATGCTTGTATCTTTCATCCTCTGCATTGATAGCAACAGCGGTATCACCAAGCATTGTTTCAGGACGAGTTGTTGCAAGCTCAAGCTTCTCCCCTGTTTCTTTAACAGTGTAAAGAAGATGCCAGAAATTGCCGTCCTTCTCCTCGTATTCAACCTCTGCATCGGAAATAGAAGTGTTACAGCAAGGGCACCAGTTAACCATACGGTTGCCTCTGTAAATCAAATCCTTATCATAAAGAGTTTTAAAAACTGTGTTAACTGCTTTATTACAGCCCTCGTCAAGAGTAAATCTTTCTCTGTCCCAGTCGCAAGAAGAACCGAGTTTTTTGAGCTGTTCAACAATTCTTCCGCCATACTGCTCTTTCCAAGCCCAAGCTCTCTCAAGGAATCCGTCACGACCTAAATCTTCCTTAGAAACCCCTTCTTTACGCATAGCTTCAACAATCTTTGCTTCAGTAGCAATTGAAGCATGGTCAGTACCGGGAAGCCAAAGAGTATCAAAGCCTGACATTCTCTTCCAACGGATAAGTATATCCTGAAGAGTGTTATCAAGAGCATGTCCCATATGAAGCTGACCTGTAATATTTGGTGGCGGAATTACGATGGTATAGGTAGGCTTACCCTCTTCACACTTAGCGTGGAAATATTTACCATCGAGCCATGTTTTATATATACGCTCCTCAACGTTTTTAGGATCGTACTGTTTTGCGAGTTCTTTAATCACAAAAAACTCCCCCTTAGTAAAAAATCATTCACCGCATATTATCACATATATTAAGAAGAATGTCAATGATTAACAGGTACTTTTTAACCTCTTTTTCATACAATTAATAAAAATACAATAATATGCTTTTTTGTTAAAGTAACTAAATAACACACACTTTTTTCTACACAAAAAAGCAAATCGTTAATTGAAAAGAGTAATGAGGTCAGATATAATTGAATTATAGGGGTGATATTATGAGTAAATTATCATTGGGCTATTTTTTTCAAAAAGAGCCAAAGGCTGAAGGCTATGTTGCAAACAGAGATATTCTTAACTATGCAGTCGGTCTTACGGGACAGAATATTTCCTATGGCTATATTTCAGGCTGGATTCGTTATTTTTGCATCAACCTTTTAAAAATTGACCCCAAAAAAGTGGGTAATATTTTTTCACTCACTTATGTCTGGGATGCTATTAACGACCCGATTGTAGGTGCAACAATTGACAGAAGACGGCACAAACCCTACAGAAAACTGCGACCATATCTTTTATATTTTCCACCAATCATCGGTGCACTTTCAGCTTTATTATTTATGAATGTACCCTTTGATGAAAACGGAAAGATTGTTTACATATTCGTTATTTATCTTGTGTGGGACTTTTTCTATTCGTTTCAAGACGTTGGTCTTTGGGGTATGATAGCCCTTGCTTCACCACACTCTAACGAAAGAGCAAGAATTGCTCAATGGGTTTCAATCGGCGCAGGTGCAGGCGGTGCAATTTGCGGATTATTCCAGCAATTCAGAACAATGCTTAACAGTGCGGGTATAGATGATATGCACGTTTTCATTATTTTCGGTGCTTTTTTCGGACTTGGTGGCGAAATTCTTTCAATGCGAGCCCATAAAATCAACGAGTTGGTTGATGGTGGAGAACCCGAAGAAAGTGTTTTCAAATCTCTTACTATTTTACGTCACAATCCTACCCTTTTACTTATTTCTCTTGCAAGATTTTCACAAGGCTTTTGCCCGAAAGTACAGAATGCTTACTTCTTTGAAAATGCAATTACGTTCACAAACGGTAAATCTCTTGAAGTACTTTTTGGTCTTCTTGCAGGCATTCCGGGAACAGGTGCAATTTTCTTTGCAAACAAAATTGCCGAAAAAGTTGGCGGTATGAAAAAACTCCTTGTAATTTCACAGGTTGCCGCTATAGGAATTCGTGTTATAGCCTATTTTGTCGGTTACGACTCCTGGCCTCAGTTTATTATAATGTGTGCCCTTATTTCCCTTGTAAATTTACCCGGTAGCCTTATGGATATTGCTCACAGAACTCTTACCAGTAACTCTATTGATGAGGTTGAACTTAAAACAGGTGTTCGCTCTGAAGGAGTCTCCTTCTCAATGCAGAACTTTACAACAAAAATGACAACTGCAGTCACAACGTTCATTGAAGGCAGAATGTTAAGCTACCTTAAATATGACAGCTCACTTCTTGAGTTAGGCAAAAAACAAAACGCTAAATTCCTAAAATGGCAATGGCCTATGTTCATGTTAGGTCCTGTTGTTGGCGCAATTCTTTATCTTATCATCATATCATTTGTTAAGGACAGTAAAGAGCACCGTGAAGATGTTGAAAGGCAGTTAAAAGAGCGAAAAGTGGCTTTAGAAAAACAAAACTCCTCACAAAAAGCCTTATCTTCCGAAAATGCTTGATTTTTATAAAAAAATATAATATACTTAATTGGTAAATAAAAACTGCTCAAAGGAGATTTGCAAAAATGAAAAAT
>SVOP01000073.1 GCA_015066325.1 Oscillospiraceae bacterium | reverse complement strand
TTACTTATAATTTCTGCAATAGTGCTTCCTGATATGTAGGAGGAAAGCACCATAAAGGGAAAAAGGGCAGGGATTAAATTATTTCCCAGAAGAAGAAAGCCGTTTTTTATGCCCTGGGCAGTGCTTTTTGGGTAAATTATAAGGCAAGCCCCAATTGCACAAACAATTATCAGGGTAAAAATATTCTTTAAAAGTATTGAAGAAAATCGTTTCATTAGTTAACACCCCAAAATATTTTATGTTCGAATTTATTCAATCTATGCATAAGAATATAACAAAGGAGCGTGGTGTTTTTGGGATTTAATCCTTTGAAAAATATTTCGGAAGATACTGAAAATGCAGGTATTGAGCTTTTCGGTAATAAAAGAATGATTGTTCTTGATTGCAAATATGTGGTGGATTTTTCTGAAGAAAGCGTTGTGCTGAATCTCGGAAATCTGAATATGAAGGTGAGAGGAGATAATTTGCTGATTTCCTCTTTTTGCTTCGGGCAGACGGATATTACGGGTGAAATTGTAAGTATTGAGTTTGAGAGGGCTTAAAAATGATACAGCTTTTAAGGCTTTTAAAAGGCTATGTTGAGTTCTGTGCAGAGGGTGGATTTCCCGAAAGATTTATAAATCTCTGCAATATAAGAGGAATTAATCTGTGGAATGTGAAAAATGATGGGGTAAAGGTAGTTGCCTTTACAACAGAGCAAGAGTTTAAAGAACTGAAAATCCCTGCGGAAAACTCGGGAATGACTTTGAAAATTATAAAATCACACGGTTTAAAAACCTTTGCAAAGCGCCATAAATGGCGGTGCGGTGCGGTTTTAGGCATTGTCTTAGCGTTTTGCTTCTGGATTTTTATGTCGGGCTTTATATGGGAAATTGAAATATTGGAAACAAAGAGTGTAAATGTTGAAGCCTTTACGGAAAGCCTTGCAGATTTAGGTGTGAAAATCGGTGCGCGAAAATCAAAAATTGATATAATTCAGGTGCAAAATCAGTTAATGAATGAGTATAACGAACTGCTTTGGGTTTCCCTTAATATTTTCGGTGGCAAGGTTCAGGTGGAAATGAGCGAATTTATAGAACAAAAGGAAATAATTGACACCAAAACGCCTGTTAATCTTGTGGCAAGCAAAAAAGGTGAAATTGTGTTGGTAAAAGGCTATAAAGGAGTGAATGCAGTTAAAGAGGGGGATAATGTAACCAAAGGAGCTCTTCTTATATCGGGAGTGGTGAAAAATTTTGACGGCTCGGAATATTTCACCCACGCTAAAGGTGAGGTTTTTGCAAAAACCAAAAACAATGAGAAAATAATTTGCCCGTATAAAAATAAAGCTTTGACTACCGCTCAAAAGGAGTGCAGATATTATCTTTATGCTTTTTCTTTAAGGATACCGTTAGGTTTAAAAACGAAAGGTGAATTTCTCACAGAAAGCAGAAATTTTTTAGAAAGCGGTGAAACAGTTCTGCCTTTTGGCATAATAAGAGAAGATGATTTTATGATGAATGAAAATAATATTGAATATTCACCCCAACAGGCAAGGCTTTCAGGTTTCCTTGACGGAGTAAAAGTAAAGAGAGAAAAATACAACAAGAGCGAATTGAAAAGTGTGGAATATGAATTTGTTGATAAGGAGAATTGCGGTGAAATCAATGTTAAAATCAATTGCATTGAAGATATTGCAAAAGAAAGAAAAATATTAACCGAACAATAAAAAACTGTGACATTTTCATATTTTATTTTAATAATTTTAGTGGACATTTACAAAAAATGTGTTATACTTTATCTGTGTAAATATATTTAAACTAAATATAAAAGAAGGTAATTATGTCGGAACAGATAATTAACGTTGACCGAATGGAGCAGGCAGTAAGCCTTTTCGGTAGCTTTGATGAAAATATTTTAATAATCGAAAAATCCTTTAATGTGGATGTTATAAGCCGTGGTTCAGATATAAAAGTCAACGGTGAGCCCGAAAATGTAAGCAAGGCGGTTAAGGCTATTAACGGGCTTTTAATGCTTCTGAACCGAGGGGAAACTCTCAACGAGCAAAATGTAAGATACGTCATCTCTCTTGTGGATGACGGCAATGAGGACAAGCTTGTTACAATGAGCGGTGACTGCGTTTGCATTACAAGTAAGGGTAAACCCGTTAAGCCTAAAACGCTCGGTCAGAAAAAATATGTTGAATCCATAAAAAATAATACAATTGTTATCGGTGTGGGCCCTGCAGGTACAGGTAAAACCTATCTTGCAGTTGCTATGGCTGTTAACGCTTTCAGGGCAAAAGAGGTCAACAGAATTATTCTCACCCGCCCTGCTGTTGAAGCAGGTGAGAAGCTTGGCTTCCTACCCGGTGATTTGCAGAGCAAGGTTGACCCATATCTCCGCCCTCTCTACGATGCGCTTTTTGATATGCTTGGAGCAGAGAATTTCAATAAATACCTTGAAAGAGGGAATATTGAGGTTGCACCCTTGGCGTATATGAGAGGTCGTACTCTTGACGACAGCTTCATAATTCTTGACGAAGCCCAGAACACAACCCCTGAACAGATGAAAATGTTTTTAACCCGAATGGGCTTTAATTCAAAGGTGGTTGTTACGGGTGACGTTACCCAGATTGACCTGCCCGATGGTAAACGCTCAGGTCTTGTTGAGGTAACAAAAATTCTTAAGAATATGGAGCAGATTGATATTGTTCGCTTTACCGGGCAAGATGTTGTAAGGCACAAGCTTGTTCAGGATATAATCAGAGCCTATGAAAAATACGAGGAGGCAAAGAGAAGAAAATGAAAGAGAAGATTAAAGTAATTATTACAAATGACCAGAAGGAAGTTAAAATTCCCACAGGTGTGAGAATGCTTGTAAGACGTTGCTGTAACGCAGTTCTCACATTTGAGGATTTTTCCGAGCCTGCGGAAATCAGCGTAACCTTTGTTGATGATGAAAGAATTCACGAAATCAACAAGGAGCATCGCAATATCGACAGCAGTACTGATGTTTTATCCTTCCCCTTAGGTGAAAACGGTGAATACGACAGAAATCTTGATACAGGTGCTTGCCTTTTGGGTGATATTGTTATTTCCGTTCCCACTGCGGTTCGTCAGGCAAAAACCTATGGTCACACTCTTCAACGTGAAATCGGCTTCCTTACAGTTCATTCAATGCTTCACCTTTTAGGCTATGACCATGTGAACGGCGGTATTGAAGCGGTACATATGCGTGAAAAGGAAGAGCACGTTTTAACCGAACTCGGACTCAAAAGAAACGAATCTTATTATATGGATTCCGAGGAGGAATAATAATGAAGGATGTTGAAAGCCTTTTTAAAAGCTTCCTCTATGCTTTTAAAGGCTTTGGGTGGATGGTGACTCACGAAAGAAATTTCAGAATTCACCTGACCTGCCTTGTATATATGTTCTACTACCTTTTGAGATATGATTTTTTTACGGTTTCAAGAACGGAGTTTGCAATATTGCTTTTAGCTTCGGGGTTGGTTATCGGCGGAGAAATGCTCAACACAGGTATTGAAAAGGCAGATGACTCGGTTTCCAAAGAGCGAAAGCATACCATTGAGGTTTCAAAGGATGTTTCTGCAGGTGCGGTTCTGGTGTTTGCCGTTTTTGCGGTGCTTTGCGGAGTTGTTATATTATGGCAGCCTGAGGCTTTTAAACTGCTTTTTAACCACTATGCAGAAAATCCGTTAAACATAGCTTGGTTTGCATTAAGTGTGATTGCATTCACCTTGTTTATATTTAAATTCGAGAAAAAAGGAAAAGACTAATGACTGAAAGAAAAACTGCTTTTATTGCAATTGTGGGAAGACCCAATGTGGGCAAATCCTCAATTCTTAATAATCTTTTGGGGCAAAAGGTGGCTATTGTTTCATCAAAGCCCCAGACCACAAGAACAAAAATTATGGGCGTTTTAACTGAAGACAATGTTCAGCTTGTTTTTACAGATACACCCGGTTTTCATAAGCCTAAAACCAAGTTAGGCGAAAAAATGATTAAAGCCGTTGATGACAGCATCGGCGGGGTTGATTCCTGCCTTTTTGTTACAGAAGCAAAGGGTGAAATAAGAGAGGCTGAGCTTGACCTTCTTAAAAAGCTTAAAGCAGAGCGGATTCCCGTTGTTCTTGCTATTAATAAAATTGATATGCTTTCTGATAAGCAGGAGCTTATGGGAAGAATTGTTGAGCTTACAAAATTACTTGATTTTGAGGCGGTGATTCCCGTAAGTGCCCGCGAAAATGACGGTATGGACGAGCTTAAAGCGGAATTATTCAAGCTTGCGGCACCATCGGAATTTTTCTTCCCCGAGGATACTCTCACAGACCAGCCTGAAAGAGTTTTAGCAGCTGAAATGATAAGAGAAAAGCTTCTTCACAAATTAAGTGATGAAATTCCTCACGGTATTGCAGTTTCCATTGAGAGAATGAAAGAGCGTGAGGACAAGCCCATTATTGATATTGAAGCGGTTATCTACTGTGAAAGGGAAAGCCACAAGGGTATTGTTATAGGCAAAAAGGGTGCGATGCTTAAGGAAATTTCAACCAATGCCCGTCACGAATTGGAGCAGTTTTTTGAATGTAAAATCAATCTTCAATGCTGGGTAAAGGTTAAAGAGGATTGGCGGAATCGTGAAGGCTTAATTCATAATTTCGGCTTGGATTGATTTGGCAAAAACTATATATTTTTTTGCAGAATAAAGAAACTCATGCAGAATAAAATACTATGGATTATATTCTGCGGAGTTGGTTTTAATGGACGAAAAAGAGCTTTGGGAAAAATTTTACAAAGGCGGAAAAATTGCGGATTACATTGAATACCGCAACTGCGTCAATATGAGAAATTCGGAGTTGGGAAAAAGTGGTGAAATTAACTGCACCGGGTCTTGTGATCAGGGAACAGAATATCGGTGAAGCCGATAAGCTTATAACCGTGCTTACTGCAAAGCACGGGCTTGTTCGTGCATTTTCAAGAGGTGCTAAAAAAACAAAAAGCAAAAAGCTTGCTGCCACCTCTCTTCTTTCCTATGCAGATTTCACATTCACAAAAACAAGAGACACTTTTTCTGTTGAAGAGGCTATTGTTAAAGAGGTGTTTTTTGAACTGAGAAGCGATGTTCAGAAAATGGCTCTTGCCCAATATTTTTGCGAATTGGCATACGAATTCTGCGAGGAGGATTTCGAGTCGGAGGAGATTCTCCGACTTTTTCTTAACGCCTTGTGGCTATTAAAGGAAAATAAAAAATCACCTTCATTTATCAAGGCGGTAACAGAACTGAGGCTTATGTCCTTAAGCGGTTATATGCCCGATCTGGTAGCCTGCGAAAAATGCGGTGAGTATGAAACAGAATATATGTTTCTGAACATTGAAAGCGGTAAGCTTTACTGCAAGGAATGCGTTCCTGCAGATTTTTCTGAGTGCTTAAGCTTATCCGTTATAACGGCAATGCGATATGTTTCGTTATCAGATTTTGAAAAGATTTTTTCTTTTTCCTTAAGTGATGAAGCACTTACCGCTTTCAATCAGGTATGTGAAGAATATTTGCTTAGCAAAACCCAAAGAAAGTTTAAAACTTTAGAGTTTTACAATGTGATTAAGGATTAATTATTATTTATGAGTGAATTAAACAGACATTTAAAAGCACTTGAATATGACAAGGTTCTGGAAATGGCAATGAAAAGGGCTTGTAATGATGATGCCCGTGATATTATTGCATCCATCAGACCTGAAACAAGTGTGAATATGGCACAAAACCATATTGATATGACAGAAAATGCTTACATATTATTGGCAAAATACGGCGGTCCGTCTTTTGGTGGGCTGAAAAATGTTAATAATTCTCTTGCCCGTGCCGCTGCAGGCGGTGTTCTTTCAATGAAAGAGCTTCTTGACATCGGTTCAACTGTGAGAACGGTTCGTGGTATAAGAGAATGGCGAAATAACAGCGGCGGTCAGGATGAATTGAAAATTGATTTATATTTCAATTCACTGATGCCTAACAAATATCTTGAGGATAAGATTTTTTCTGCAATTCTCACGGAAGAGGAAATGAGCGATAATGCTTCTCCTGAGCTTGCATCAATCCGCCGTCAGATAAAAAATAAAGAGAACAGCGTCCGTGACCAGCTTGAAAAGCTTATTCGCTCTCAGAAGCTTAAAACTGTTTTGCAGGATGCAATTATTACCCAGAGAAACGGCAGATATGTTGTTCCTGTTAAAAGTGAACACAGAGCATCTGTTTCGGGTCTTGTTCACGATACCTCTTCAACGGGCGCAACTGTTTTCGTTGAACCTGCAGGTGTTGTTGAAGCAAATAACGATATTCGCGTTTTAAGAGGCAAGGAAGCTCAGGAAATCGAAAGAATTTTATACGAGCTTTCCGTTGAAGCAGGTGGATTTATTGAAGAAATAAAGGGTAGCTATGAGTGTGCGGTGGAAATAAATGTTATTTTCTGCAAGGCTCACCTTGCCTACGATATGAAAGCCACAATGCCCATCCTTAATGACAAGGGTATTACGGATTTAAATAAAGCACGTCACCCTTTAATTGACCCGAAAAAAGTTGTTGCAACTGATATTCGTTTGGGCTCGGATTTTGATACACTTGTTATTACAGGTCCTAATACGGGCGGTAAGACGGTTGCAATTAAAACAATCGGTCTTCTTTCTGCAATGGCATCAAGCGGTTTTATGATTCCTGCAGGGGATGAAAGCAGAGTAAGCGTTTATGACAATATTCTTGTTGATATTGGTGATGAGCAGAGCATTGAGCAGTCTTTGTCCACATTTTCTTCTCATATGGTGAATATTGTTAATATTCTTAAAATTGCAGGGGAGAAATCCCTTGTTCTTATTGACGAATTGGGTGCAGGTACTGACCCTGTTGAAGGTGCGGCACTTGCAATGGCAATTCTTGAAGAGCTCCATATCAAAGGTGCAAAAATTGCCGCTACAACTCACTATGCAGAGCTGAAAGCCTATGCCTTGCAGACTGCGAGAGTTGAAAACGGCTCTTGCGAATTTGATGTAAATTCTTTAAGACCGACCTACCGACTTCTTATCGGTATTCCCGGACGTTCAAATGCCTTTGCAATTTCTGAAAGATTGGGAATTGATAAAAGCATTATTGACAGGGCAGGGGAGCTTGTTTCCTCGGAGAATACAAGATTTGAAGATGTTGTTGATATGCTTGAAAAAAGCCGTCTTGAAATGGAAGACGAGCACTCAAAGGCAAAGAAGATTACAGAATCTGCAAGGGCAGACAAGGAAAAGGCTGAAAAGCTTCTTAAGGATGCTCAGTTCAGGCGTGACAGAGAGCTTGAAAACGCTCAGGGTGAGGCTCTTCGCATTGTTGAAAAAGCAAAGAGAGAGGCGAATGCACTTCTTAACGAGGTTGAAAAGCTTAAAAAAGAAGCAAAGCAGACTAAGGATGCGGCAGAGCTTGCAAGAAGAGCAAAGAGTGCCGTTAACGCTCATCTTGATGCTATAAACAGTGCGGTTAACCCTGTTTTTGATGCTATTGAAGATGATGAAGATTACACTCTTCCTCGACCTCTTGAAATCGGTGACACAGTTTACTGCAAGACTATCGGCAAAAATGCAAATGTTACTGCCCTTAAAGATAAAAAGGGTAATGTGGAAATTGCCGCAGGTATGCTTAAAATGAGAGTTAAGGAAGATTCCCTTCGCCTTGTTGAAAAGCCCAAGCAAAAGGAAGCTAAAAAAAGGCAGGTTTCCACAACAAGAGTTACAGGAGAAAGCAAGTCCACAATGGCAATTAACAACCGTTGCGATTTAAGAGGTCTTATGGTTGACGAAGCTATTATAGTTCTTGACCGCTTCCTTGATGATTTACTCCGTTCGGGGCTTACTGAATGCACAATTATTCACGGTAAGGGAACAGGTGCTCTTCGTGCAGGTGTTACCCAATACCTGAAAGGTGACCCGAGAATCAGAACCTTCCGTCTGGGTACATTCGGTGAGGGTGAAAATGGGGTTACTATAGCTGAAATAAAATGAAAAAAGCTCTTGCGGAAGCAAGAGCTTTTTTAGATGCCAGATGCCAGATGCCAGATGCCAGTGTTGGGTACTGCGCACGGCAATTATAATTATTCTATTGAAAATTTCACCTTTGAAAAATCGAGTTTTTTGAGGTCTTCCATATTCATTTTGAAATATGCGATTTTTTCAGTATCGGCAAGAAATTCGGGCATACCGTCGTCCAAGGGGTCGTATTGGAGAAGGGTGATTTCTTCACCGTTTTTCACAAAAATTCTTGTGCCGTCCTCGGCATTATCGGTATCAAAAAAGTCGATTGAAAACTCTGTTTCAACATCGCCTAAAAACTCAAAGCCTGCATTGAAATCATCAATTAACGTATCGGGCTCGTTTTCACAATAGCGGACATTCGGAATGAAGCTTCCTTCGTTTTCAGTTAAGAAAATATAGATAAAGCCTTTGTGTTCTATTAAATTTTCTTTATCATAGCTTTTGAATTCCGATAATTTTAACTGGCAGAAGAAGAAATCTTCGTCACCGATTGTGCCGTCTGAAAGCCACTCCTCAGGCATAGTTGGTGAGCCGAAAAATTTACTTGTTCCTGGGTCATATTCCCCATGTGCTTTTTCTACTTTTATTCCAATCATTTTACGCTACTCCCATATATTCTTCAAGAACCAAACCGCTGTCTTTAAGCTCTTTTGCTAATTCAACACCAACATATCTCCAATGCCAAGGCTCATAAATAACCTTTGTTATATCCTGCTTGTCCTTGGGATATCTCATAATAAATCCGTAATCGGCGGCATTTTCCGTAAGCCACTTGAACTCTGCGGTGTCCTCAAACCATTCATCAACGCAGACAATATCCATTGCATATCCTAAATTATGCTCCGAGGAGCCGGGAGGCATAATGATAGTTGCTGCTTTTACTTTAGCATCCTTGTTTGAATAACCCTGGCTTTCATAAAAGCTGACTTTATTATTATAATTTCTTTCCTGCAACTCATAAGAACGGTAGCCTGAGCAGGGAGCAAGGTCTATACCTTCTTTTTTTGCCGCATTATACATCTCTTCATAATGCTCGGCAACCTTTCTGTCAAGGCGTTCGCCACTACCGCATACATATACTAAATCAGGCTCATAATCATCGGGGATTCTGTAGCTTGAATTAACAAGGGTTAAATACCATTTTTCTTCGTCAATAGTAATTATTGTGGGGTTTTCCATTGTTCCCGGCTGAGCAACTGCAGCTGTAACAGGTTGAGTTGTTTCGGGTGCAGTGGTATCGCTTGTTGCTTCTGCGGTGGTTGCAGTAGTATCGGGGGCATCACCGTTTTCGGATACTGCGGGTTTTTTGTTATTATCTTTTTGTGTAGCTTGTGAGCTTTGAGGAACTGCTGTTTCCTTTTCTCTTAAAGCATCATTCTTCTTATCAACAGAAATGCAAACAACTGCAACAAAAATAACCACAAAAGCCATCATAATGCAAAGAAAATTGAGAGCCTTCTGGTTTTTAGTGCGTTTGTGCTTCTTTTTAGTGTTTTTAACTGCCATAGCTTAACCTCTTAAATTTAATCCACTTTAATTCGTTAAAGATATTATATTGGCAATGAGGGAAAATGTCAAATATAAATAAAGATGCCAGATGCCAGATGCCAGATGCCAGATGCCAGATGTCAGATGCCAGATGTCAGATGCCAGATGCCAGATGCCAGATGCCAGATGCCAGATGCCAGATGCCAGATGCCAG
>SVOP01000072.1 GCA_015066325.1 Oscillospiraceae bacterium | reverse complement strand
TCCCGGTGGTAAAATTGCCCTTACCTTACAAACATCCGGTATAGGTCTTGTAATGCTTGGAGGAGTTATTTCCTCTGTTGTCTGATTTTCTGACCCCTGTTGGTTATGTGCGATTGTGCTATCGTTTTCATATACAGTTGTTTTTTCTTCTGTAGCCTTTGGTATCTGCTCTTTTTCGGTAGTTTCACTTTCGGGATTTGTAACCGTTTGCTCATTGATATTGAAAATATCGTTTAAGAAGCTTTTAAGCTTCAATGAACCTTGTATATTCTGATTTGTAAGCTTAACTGAGGTTATCGCACATAAAACTGCCACCGCCGCACAAGCAACGGATGCAACATAAATGTTTCTCAACTTCTTGTTATGCTGCTTGATTATTTTTTCAACACCTAAAATCGCTTCATAGACTTTAGATTTTTCGCCTGTAAGCGCATTTTGAAGATTTTCAATTGCAACACAGCAATCGTCTATCAAATCTGCATTGATTTCTTCAATTTCTTTAGAAAGCTCTTCTTCAATGATTTCTTCAAGCTCAGTTATAAGAGAAGAGTAAAACAAATCGTCATTGATATTCTCTTTTTTAAGAAACTGTTCAATTGCAATTTTCATATCAAATCTTCTCCTTTCATTTCTTCCTCAACCATACTCTTCACCTTTTGCCTTAAACGAGATAAGCGTTTAGCGGCGGCATCGAAAGAAATATTTAGTTCTTCTGCAATTTCTGCAATGGATTTCTGGTCGGTGTATTTTAATTTATAAAGGCATTGCTCTTTCTCATCGAGAATTCCAATAATCTTTTCGGCGCAAGAGTCATAATCAATATTGCCGTAATTATAAACTTCATTTACCGCAAGGGTTTCTGCCAACTCATCCAAAGATACAATATTATTAGCTTTTTTATCTTGTCTCCATTGAGTTTTTATCAGATTATCTGCAATTTTATAAAGGAAAGCACCTGTATTCCCGATTTCCTCACCACTTAAAATCCGTTTGTAATAAACCATAAAACATTCCTGAACGCAGTCCTCTGCTTCATTTCTGTTTTTCAGCTTAATATTGCAAAAACGTGCGATTTTTTCATAGTATGTATCATAGGATTGGCGGAGTAGCTCATCCGCCCGTTTTTTATTTTGCAATTAAATCATCCTTTGAAAAGCTTTTCTACTACTATGTGTTGTAAAATTATAAACTTGACATAATTTTACAAAAAAATTTAAAACTTCTTTAATCCCTCTTATTATCTGTAGAGGTAGAACGATGAAGTTGTTACATATTATGCCTTCCTTCAAAGGAAGGTGGCACAAAACAGCTTGTCTGTTTTGTGACGGAAGGTTCTTTGTTGCGAAGCAACATTCCACCATAGGTGGAACTATAAAGCAACTATTGTTCTGAATTTATATATTCTGTGGTACAGGCAAGCCTGTACCTTACGGTGCATTACAGTTTCACCTATGGTGAAATGACGCTCGGGGGCTCGCGTCAAGAACCACCCACCACCCGACCAACAAAATTCTAAGTTTTGTTATATGTCACGCTTGAAGCTATGCTCGTACAGCAAAGAATTCAAAAGGTGGTCCCCCCGCCTTCGAAGGCAGGCAGAGCCACCAAATACTTTTTCTTCTGAATTTATATAATCTATGATACTGCTATATCGAAAATCCTTCAGGATTTATATCGAGTGGCTTTGCCACATCATTCCGCACTCAGCATTCTGAGTACCTTCTCCGCCTCAGCCATTGTAAATCCACCGGGAGTTTTATCAAAATTCTTATTGCCATTAACCCAACGGGAGCACCATTCTTTGATTTGCTCTTCTGTCATAGTAAGATTTTTAACATCAGTAAGTCTGTTTATAATACCGATAATATTATCTTCGCTATCACCGAGAATTTCTAATAATTCACAATATCTGGCATTCTTATATTGCTTTGCCTTCTTAAGAAGATACGGCATAAATGCAGTACAGGCTTTGCCGTGAGGAATACCGAAATTCTCGGTCAATACATAACCAACTGTGTGAGGAAATGCGGCACCGCAAACATTTAATTCAAGTCCTGCATATATTGAGCCGTAGTATAAATCTGCTCTCAGTTTTTCATCAGGAAGTTGTTTTGTTTCTTCAAGATATTTAAGACCGTTATATATGAGTGGCAGAGCCATTTTTGCATATTGAGTTGGTAAATCACTGCACAGGGGTGAAAACCAACCCTCAACTGCATGAGCAAAGGCATCAAGAGCTGTTGAAACTGTAACATCGTAATTCATAGAGCAAGTGTATTTCGGGTCAAGGAAGGAAACTGCCGAGTAACAATCCGCACCGGAAATACTCTTTTTCATTCCGTCCTCATCATTTGTGAGAACGCTGACACCTGTTACCTCGCTGCCTGTTCCGCTTGTTGTACCAACGAGTATAACGGGTAAAGCTTTTGAGGGAACCGGTCTTGAATAAAGACCTTTTATATCATAATCAGGATTTTCGGCACATATTGCCACTGCCTTTGAAGCATCAAGAGGTGAACCGCCACCTATACCGATAATAAAATCCGCACCAAATTCTCTCGCTTTCTCCCCTGCTTTAATTACAGTGGAAACAAGAGGATTTTCTGTTATTTCATCAAAAACGGTATATTCAATATTCTCATTGTTCAGAGCAGAAACAACATCATCTAAAGCACCACTCTTTTTAGCACTTGTCTTGCTTGTAACAATAAGGCATTTTCCGCCCAATTTTCTGAGCTCCGCACTATTCTTTATTACGCAATTTTCACCGCTTATTATACGAGCCGGCATATAAATGTTAAAATCCATAAAAACACCTCTGCAATTTTATACATTATTATACCATAATATGTACCAAATTCCAATTGAAAAAACAAGTATTTTGTTGTATAATGTATAGGCTAAGATTTATTTTGGAGGAATGTGTCTTGAAAAACATTTTCGGGCGAAATCTAATAAAACGCTCAGATGTTTTTGTTATTTTTTTAACACTTTTACTAATATTTTCCTCATTATTGATTTTCCGCCACTCATCCTCGCAGAACGCAGTTGCCATTATAACAGTGGACGGAAAAGTAGAAAAAAAAATAGACTTAACCTTGCAGGAGAATTGCATAATTACTCTTAAAACTGACCCGATTGTAACACTTGAGGTCAAAGACCATAAAATTCGATTTATCGATTCCAAGTGTCCCGACGGCACTTGCGAGAAAATGGGTTTTTTAAGTAACGCAGGTCAGACCGCCGCCTGCATCCCGGCAAAAGTTATTGTTACCGTAGAAGGATTGAATGAATCTGAAATTGATGCAGTGGTTGGTTAAATGCAAAGTGCAAAACGCACAGCGCAAAGTTTCACTCTTCACTCTTCACTTTTCACTGCGAGCGCAAAAGGAGCTGAACATTTGAAAAAGAATAAAGCGAGCCTTGTCGCCCTTATGGGAATGTTTTGTGCTCTTGCAATGGGGCTATCTTTCTTAGAATCATTAATCCCCCCTATTGCTCCTGTTCCCGCTATCAAACCGGGCTTTTCAAATATCGTAACAATGTTTTGCGTCAGCTCATTGGGCGCGCCCTATGGCTTAGCGGTAACTCTTTTCAAAGCCTTTTTTGCTTTGCTGACAAGAGGTGCAACCGCATTTTTTATGAGCCTTTCAGGCGGACTCTTAAGTCTTCTTGTTATGGTGATAATCTTCAAATATTTCAAAAACACTTTCGGTTATATTGGTATCGGCGTTTTATGCGCCTTGTTTCATAACATAGGTCAGCTTGCCGTAGCCGTTGTAATATTAGGAAAAGCAATGCTCACTTTAACACCCTTGCTTCTCCTTTCGGGCTTGGTTGCAGGTATTGTAACAGGTACTGTTTTCAAATACACTCTGCCCCTGCTTTCAAAAACAATAAAAACAAATACTCATAAGGAGTAGATAAATATGATTAAACACATTGCAGGTGTTCTTCATCCTGCCGCAAAAGGTCGCGGTGGCGTGAAGGTTCCACACAACAAAAACACCGAAAACTGCAAAATAGTGAGAATGCCCGCTCC
Organism: Oscillospiraceae bacterium; assembly: GCA_015066325.1. Classification (GTDB taxonomy): domain Bacteria; phylum Bacillota; class Clostridia; order Oscillospirales; family Acutalibacteraceae; genus DTU089. Next base: position 6,079 of record SVOP01000072.1, on the reverse strand, counting down.
CGAAAAGGTTGTTCTTCCAATGCAGCAGCATATCGGTGCACCTTGCTCTCCCACCGTTCAGGTAGGCGATAAAGTCAAGGTAGGCCAGGTTATCGGTGATACCGATAAATTCATTTCTGCACCCATTCACGCTTCCATTTCGGGTACGGTTACCAAAATTGCAGACACAGTCCTTGCCAACGGCAGACTTGCTCCCGCGGTAACAATTGAATCCGATGGCGAAATGGCTCTTTTTGATGAAATTGCTCCTCCGGTAATTAATAATGTGGATGATTTCATTAAAGCAGTTCGTGATTCGGGTCTTGTTGGTCTTGGCGGTGCAGGCTTCCCAAGCCACGTTAAATTCCACCTTGACCCTAAAAAGCCTATTGATACAATTGTTGTCAATGCGGCAGAATGCGAGCCCTATATCACAGTTGACTACCGTGAGTGCATTGATAACACTCTTTATATAATTCGCAGCTTGATGATTATTAAGGAACATCTTGGCATTCCGAAAGCAGTTATTGCCGTTGAAGATAATAAGCCCAAAGCAATTGAGGCTCTTCAGAAGGTTGCTGACGAAATCGGTGATGGCTCAATTAAGGTTATGCAGCTTAAATCCCGTTACCCTCAGGGTGCGGAAAAAATGATTGTTTATTCTGCAACAGGCAGAAAAATTCCTTTCGGAAAGCTTCCTGCTGATGTTGGTTGCATCGTAATGAACGTTACAAGTACTGCTTTTATCGGCAGATATCTTGAAACAGGTAAGCCACTCGTTAGCCGTTCTCTTACTGTTGACGGCTCTGCAATTCTCAAGCCTCAGAATGTAAGAGTTCCAATAGGTACAAACCTTAACGAGCTTATTGATTTCTGCGGTGGCTTCAAGCCTGATCTTGATAAGGTTATTGCAGGCGGTCCTATGATGGGTACTGCACTTGTGAGCACCGATGTTCCCGTTATCAAGAGCTACAACGCAGTTCTTGCTTTTTCCAAGGGAACAATCAAAGATAAACCCGACAACGATTGTATCCGTTGCGGACGTTGCAGTCAGGTTTGCCCCATGGGACTTATGCCCACCAATGTAATGCGTTCCGTTAAGGCTAAGGATATTGACGGACTTAAAGCAAGTAATGTTGTTGCTTGTATGCAGTGCGGTACCTGTGCTTATGCTTGTCCTGCAGGCAGACCCCTTGTTCAGTACCTTGTGCTTGCAAAAGATATGATAAGAGAGGACGGTGCTAAAAAATGAGTGAAAACGCCCTTATACAAAAAATAAAGCCCACCGTTGCGGCATCGCCCCACGTTAAATCAGGCGAAACCTCACAAACAATGATGCGAGATGTTATTATCGCTCTCGTTCCCGCTTTAGCAGCTTCTGTCTGGCTTTTCGGACCAAGAGCCCTTATAGTAAACATTATAAGCGTTGTTTCTTGTGTTCTCTTCGAGTATGTGACAAGAAAAATCCTTAAAAGAAGAAACACCTTAAGCGACTTAAGTGCTGTTGTAACAGGTCTTTTGCTGGCTTTCAACCTTCCCTCAACAATCCCTCTCTGGATGATTCCTATAGGTGCATTTGTTGCAATAGTTGTTGTTAAGCAGTTCTTCGGCGGTATCGGTCAGAACTTCGTTAACCCTGCTTTAATGGGCAGAATTATTCTTATGGTTTCCTTCCCCGGTCCTATGTCCACCTGGACAGAGAATTATAAATGTGGCGAAACAGTTGATGCAGTAACAACTGCAACTCCTCTTTATGTTCTTCAGAATGTTGGCGAGAAATTTTCAATGGAGGATATGCCCTCTTACCTTGAAATGTTCCTCGGTCAGAGAGCAGGTTGCTTAGGTGAAACCTGCGCCCTCGCTCTTATAGTTGGCGGTATCTATCTTTTAGCAAGAAGGGTTATCACCCCTTCAATTCCCGTTTCATTTATCGCTACAATGGGCGTGTTTATGGCAATTGCAGGCAAAGGCGACCTTGATTATATAGTATATAATCTTTTAGGTGGCGGTCTTCTTATCGGTGCTATCTTTATGGCAACTGACTATGCAACCTGTCCCCTTACCTCAAAGGGTAAGATTATATATGGTATCGGTTGCGGTCTTGTAGCTGCAATTATCAGGCAGTTCGGCAGCTATAACGAAGGCGTTTCCTTTGCAATTATTCTTATGAATCTTCTTGTTCCTCATATTGACAATTTAACAAAGCTTAAACCCTTTGGCTATATTAAAGAGAAAAAGCAAAAGGAGGCAAAAGCAGAATGAAAAACAAAACCTTTAAAGATATTGCGCTCCCTGCAATAATGCTTTTCCTCATCGCCGCAATATGCACGGCACTTCTTGCAGGAACAAACCTTTTAACTAAAGATAAAATTACACAAATTGCCATTCAGGCAGAAAATGAAGCAAAATCTGCAGTTATTGAAGCAACCTCATTTTCAGATGCAAAAGAGGTTGACGGCAACACTTATTACGAAGCACTTGACGAAAACAGCAACCTTATTGGTTATGTTTTCAACGTAACCGTTAAAAGCTACGGTGGAGACCTTACTTGTATGGTAGGCATCTCCGCAGAGGATGAAAAGGTTACAGGTGTTGAAATCACCGCTATCAGCGATACTCCCGGTCTTGGTATGAAAGCCACCGCAAAGGATTGGCTAGACCAGTTTATCGGCAAAGGAAACGGAATTACGGTTAATAAAAACTCTTCTTCCGATACAGAAATCCAAGCAATTACAAGTGCTACAATCACTTCACAGGCAGTTACCAATGCGGTAAATCAAGCCTTCCAAGTATTATCTGCAGTAAAAGGAGGTGCCGAAAATGGCTAAAAGTGAAAAATGCTCACTCCGCAAGGAATTCACAAAAGGTCTTCTTCGCGAAAACCCTGTTTTAAGACTCGTTCTCGGCACTTGTCCCACCCTTGCAGTTTCAACCTCAATGGTTAATGCAATCGGTATGGGTATTGCCGCAACACTTGTTCTCATTTGCTCAAATATAGCTATTTCCGCTTTGAGAAAGATAATCCCCGATAAAGTCAGAATCCCTGCTTATATCGTTATTATCGCTTCATTTGTTACAATAGTTCAAATGATGGTAAAAGCCTTTGTTCCTGCTCTTGACGAAGCTCTCGGCGTGTTCCTCCCCCTTATTGTTGTTAACTGCATCATTTTGGGCAGAGCGGAAGCCTTCGCAAACAAGAACCCCGTTATCGCTTCTGCGGTTGACGGTCTCGGAATGGGTATCGGCTTTACCGCCGCTCTCTTCTGTATGGCTCTTGTAAGAGAATTCCTCGGTAACGGAACTCTTTTCGTGGATGCACAGAATCTTCTCGGCGTGTTCGGTGACAATGTTTTAGGCGGTTTCAACGGTGTTACAATTCTCAATACACCTATGACATTGTTCATTCTCCCCGCAGGTGGCTTCTTTGTTTTTGGTATTCTTATTGCTCTTTCCAATAAAATCAGCGATAAGAAAAAGCTTCCCAAAGCAGAGCTGCACGGATGTGAGAGTTGTCCTTTAGCTGCCACCTGCTCAAAGGTTATTACAAAAAAGGAGGAGCATAAAGTATGAATACTGCACAAGTTTTCTCCATAATCCTCACTGCAATTCTTACAGAGAACTTTGTTCTTTGCAAATTCCTCGGTATCTGTCCTTTTCTGGGTGTTTCCAAAAAGGTTGACACGGCTCTTGGTATGAGCGTTGCGGTTATCTTCGTTATGCTCATTTCCACCGCAGTTACCTACCCCATTAACTCTCTTCTTAACCAGTACGATTTAGGCTATTTGCAGACCATTGTTTGTATCCTCGTTATTGCCGCTCTCGTTCAGCTTGTTGAGATAGTTCTTAAAAAGTATATTAAATCCCTTTACAATGCATTAGGTATTTACCTCCCCTTGATTACCACAAACTGTGCCGTTCTCGGTGTTGTTCTTCTTAACTTTGACAACAGCTACTCTTTCGGTCTTTCAATGGTAAACTCTCTGGGTGCAGGTATCGGTTTCCTTGTTGCAATGCTTATTTTTGCAGGTGTTCGCTCAAGACTTGAAACTGCAGATATTCCTGAAGGTCTTAAAGGACTCCCCGCAACACTCATCGCCGCTTCCTTAACATCGGTTTCCTTCCTGGGCTTCTCCGGTGTTGTTGACGGAATTTTCGGTTAAGGAGGTAGAAGAAAATGACAGAAATATTATTTCCTATTCTCCTTGTTGCAGGTATCGGCCTTGTTTTAGGCTTGGGTCTTGCAATCGCTTCAAAGGTTATGGCGGTTCCCGTTGATGAAAAAGCAGAGGCTATTACAGCGGTTCTTCCCGGTGCAAACTGCGGTGCTTGCGGTTTCTCAGGTTGCGCAGGCTATGCGGCAGCTCTTTCATCGGGCAAAACCGACCAGACAAACCTTTGCGCTCCCGGTGGAACATCTGCTGCCACCGAAATTGCAGAAATCCTCGGTACTGCTCCTGCATCTGTTTTGCCCACAACTGCTGTTGTTATGTGTATGGGTAATTCAGCTAACTCCCACGATAAAATGACCTATAAAGGCGTTAGCAGTTGCCGTATGGCAACCCAACTTTTCGGCGGTGCTAAAGAATGCACCTATGGTTGTTTAGGCTTGGGGGACTGCGTTGATGCTTGTGAATTTGATGCAATTCACATTTGCGATGGAGTTGCAAGAATTTCAACTATCGCTTGTCATAGCTGTAAAGCCTGCGTTAAGGCTTGTCCTAAAGGACTTATCACAATGCTTCCTCTCAACGTTACTCAGGCAGCAGTGCTTTGTAATAATAAGGAAAAAGGTGCGGCAGCCAGAAAGCATTGCAAAGCCGCTTGTATCGGTTGTATGAAATGCGTTAAGGCTTGCGAGCACGATGCAGTAAAAGTTGAAAACTTCCTTGCAAGTGTTGACCCTAAAAAATGTATCGGCTGCGGTAAATGCCACGAGGTTTGCCCCGTTGGTTGTATAGATTTGATTACACCTAAAGGATAATATATTTCTTATGAGATACAAAAAAGACTACGGTTTTTGCCGTAGTCTTTTTCGTATCTCTATTTTTTTATTCTTATTCTTCAATAATCTTTTTATTGAGCTTCTTTTCAATAATCGGAACAACCTTAGGAACAAGAACCTTTGCAATAAGAAGGTATGCAAGGAAGCCACCGATTAAACCAACAACTGCACCTGCAATAACATCTGTAGGATAATGAACATGAACATAAATTCTTGAGAAACCGATGAGGAATGAAAGAATTAATGTAGGAATACCAATCGCGAGATACTTTTTATTCTTAAAGCAACCCAGGAACATTGCAAATGCCGCACCGATTGATGTTGAGGTGTGACCTGAGGGGAATGACCAACTGCTGCTCTTGTCAATAAGGCCTGGCCACACATATTCATAACCTGCATTTTTCCAAATAGATGGGTCAATGTTGTAAGGGCGAGGTCTCTCAATAACATTTTTAAGTGCAACATTATTGATAAGCGATGCAACGGCAAGACCGCCGATGAGAAGAACACCAAGCTTTCTTGTTTTTCTGGGGATAAGTAAGATAATACCGATTACCCACCAGATAATACCAGGTGTATCACCAAGATGGGTGATAAATGTCATAATTTCGTTTAAAACAGGACTCATAATACTGTCAACGAACTGATAAATAGCAACGTCGATATTAACTATAAATTCATTTAAAAAGAATTCTGCCATAACTGCCTCCTATATGTATAAAATATAAATTTATTTTACTATTTTATATGATAAAAGTCAAGGCATAATGATAGTTTCCCTATTCATAAAAGCCTTGTCTTTTATGAATAGGGAAACAAAAAGAGAGTGACTTTCGCCACTCTCTCTGAAGTTGAATTATTCGATGATGTCTGTAACAGCACCTGAACCAACTGTTCTACCACCTTCACGGATAGCAAAACGAAGACCTTTTTCGATAGCGATGGGAGTGATGAGTTCAACAGTCATCTCAACGTTATCGCCGGGCATACACATTTCTGTGCCTTCGGGAAGGAAGATAGTACCTGTAACGTCAGTTGTTCTGAAGAAGAACTGAGGTCTGTAGTTGTTGAAGAAAGGTGTATGACGGCCGCCTTCAT
>SVOP01000071.1 GCA_015066325.1 Oscillospiraceae bacterium | reverse complement strand
TAAATTATACAACATAACTATAAATAACGCAAGAATTTTGTAAAAAGTATTTGAAAAAATGGATTTATATGATATACTGTTTTCGATATTTTTATCATAATTTTTTGTGAAAAGAGGTTTTTCTCGTGAAAGAAAAAAAAGCAGTTCAAAAAACTACAGGAATTATTAAAGAATTCAAGGATTTTATTTCAAAAGGTAATGTAATTGACCTTGCAGTCGGTGTTATTATCGGCGGTGCTTTCTCAGGTATCGTTAATAACCTTGTAACAAACCTTGTTACTCCTGCAATTTCTCTTTTAACAGGCAAGGTCTCCTTTACTGATTTATTTATTGCTCTCGATGGAGGCGAATATGCAACTCTTGCTGCTGCTCAGGAGGCAGGTGTGGCAACAATTAATTATGGTCTTTTTATTCATGCAGTTATTGATTTCATCATCACAGCATTTGTTATATTCCTTCTTGTTAAGGGTATTAATAAAATCAGAAGCATGGGTAAAAAAGATGAGCCTGTTGTTGAAGCTGCTCCCACAACAAAGGTTTGCCCCTTCTGCAAAACTGAAATCAATATTGAAGCAACTCGTTGCCCCAACTGTACCTCGGAGGTTGAATAATTCCAATGGGAATTTTAAGATATTTTATTGCCCTCTGGGCATCTAAAGCGGTTTTTGTTTTGTTGCGCCTTCTTAAGAGAAATGCAACAATGTATCCCGGCTTTATTGCTTTGAAAATTTGCCCCGATTACCTTGCCAGAACTAAAAAATCTCCCAATGTTCTCTGCGTTACCGGTACAAACGGCAAAACCACCACAACAAATATGGTGGCAGATATTCTTTCTCAGAGCGGTATGAGGGTGGTTTCCAACAGATACGGCTCCAATATCAACACAGGTGTTGCAACAGCTCTCACCCACAGCGTTAATATTTTCGGCAAGCCGAAAATTGATGCTCTTGTTTTAGAGGTGGATGAAAGATTTTCAAGACTTATTATGCCTTTTATTAAGCCTGATTATCTTATTGTTACAAACCTTTTCAGAGATTCTATTAAGAGAAATGCACATCCTGAATATATTTTCAGCATTCTTGATACTTATGTTCCCAAGGAAACAAAGCTTGTTCTTAATGCAGATTGCTTGCAGTCCTCTCAGCTTTTAAAGGATAACAAAAGAGTTTATTTCGGTATTGATAAATTAGATACGGATGTAACGGAATGTGTTAACCTTATAAATGACTTTTCAATTTGCCCCGTTTGCGATGAAAAGCTTAAGTTTAACTATTTAAGATATCACCATATCGGTAATGCTTATTGCCCCAAATGTGATTTTAAATCCTTTGATGCAGACTACAGATTAACAAGCATTGATTATGAGAACAAGACTATTACTGTTTCTCACAACGGCAAGGAAGATGTTTACCCCATGGTAAACAGAGCATTATATAATATTTATAATGAGCTTGCTGCAATCAGCCTTATGTCAGAATTCGGCGTTGATCTGAATAAAGTCAAGGAATATATGGCAAAAATCAGCGTTACCCAGACCCGCTATAATGAGGCTAAGGCAGGTAAAACCGAGATTATCAGAACAATGGCTAAGGGTCAGAACTCTGTTGCTTGCTCGCGTTCTTTTGATTTTGTAAGTCACGAAAAGGGCGATAAAACAGTTTTCATTATGATTGATGACTTGTTTGAACGCAGAGATTCTTCCGAATTTGTTGGTTGGATTTATGATGTTGATTTTGAATTTTTGAATATTCCCGATGTGAAGCAGATTGTTCTTGCAGGTCCTCGTTGCTATGACTATAAGCTTCGTTGCCTTATTGCAGGAATTCCCGAAGACAGAATTCTTTGCGAGCAGGATGAATTCAAAGCCGTAGATATTATGGATAAGGATATTGATCTCCTTTATCTTCTTCACGATACTTCAACCTACGACCTTGCTTGCGAAGTTGAAGCGAAAATAAAAAGCGTATTTTCTAAGGCGTATAAAGGCGGTGAGCAGGTATGAAAATAGAGGTTTTATATCCTGAAATTTGTTGCTTGTTCGGTGATAAGGCAAATATGCGCTATTTTGAAATGTGCTTGCCCCAGGCAGAGTTTATTAAAACACCCGTTAGCGAAATGCCCCGTTTTTTAACAGAAGATGTTGATATGGTGTATTTCGGTTCCTGCAGTGAATCTAATCAGGAAAGAATTCTTTCCCGACTTAAAGACCATAAAGGCAGAATTGAAGAATTAATCGAAAAAGGCGTTATTTTTCTTATGACGGGTAATACCTTTGAGATGATGGGAAATTATATCGAAAAGCCTGACGGAGAAAAAATTGAAGCTCTCGGTATAGTTGATTTTTATGCAAAGAGAACTATTCCAAAAAGAAATAACTCTTTGTTTATGGGCAAATTCGGTGAAACTGAAATTGTTGGTTACACAAGCCGTTTCTCTCATTCTTACGGTATTAAAGAAAGCGATGCCTTTATTAATGTTACAAAGGGCTATGGCTCTTTTATCGATGCTAAAACCGAGGGTATCAAAAAGAATAATCTTTACGGAACATATCTTTTAGGTCCCTTCTTAATTCAGAATCCTTTATTCACAAAATATCTTATGGGTAAGCTGGGCGTTGAAAATCCTCAGCTTGCATTTGAAGATGAAATTATGAAGGCTTATGATGTAAGGCTTAAGGAGTTTAAAACCGATATAGAGTTTATAGGTTGAATTTTTAACGGTCTGCGAAAAAAATCGCAGACTGTTTTTTGTGGTCAGTTGACAAATTATCCCACAAATATTATAATATCTGTATAATATAAAAAATAGAAGGTGAAGAGATGAAAACTCCAAAGGTTTTTGAAAGCGAATACAGATTTTGTCTTATTTTATGGGAAAATGAGCCCATTACTTGCGCAAAAATTTCTGACATCTGCAAAGAGAAATTAGGTTGGGCAAGAACAACTACATATACTGTTATCAAAAGATTGGGTGACAGAGGCGTTCTCAAAAAAGAAGGCTCAACAATTACTTCTCTTGTTACTAAAGAAGAAATTCAGCTTGCTGAAATGAATGAATTGTTTGAGGAAAGATTTGAAGGCTCTCTTCCTGCATTTATTGCAGCTTTTGCAAAAAAACAGAAGCTTTCCGAAAAAGAATATGAGGAGCTTAAAAAGCTTGTTGGTGAAGATAAATAATAATGGAAAAGTTATTTGGTGAAATACTTTCAATGTCTGTTGATTCAGTGTGGCTCATAATTGCAGTTATTGCTGTTCGCGCCGTTTTGCAGAAATCACCTAAGTATTTCCGTAAGATTTTATGGGCTTTGGTTGGGTTGAGGCTCGTTATTCCGTTTTCTTTTGAAAGTGCCTTGAGCCTTATTCCTCATAAGGTGCCCCAAGCTGCTGACAGAGCTGTAGGGCAGGTGGTAGCTCCAACTGCTCCGCAGGGCTCGACTTTTGCAGATGTTATACCTGCTTTATGGGTTGCTGTGGGTGTTGCTTTCCTGATTTACGGAATTATCAGTTACATAAGGTTAAGATTAAAGATTATTGATGGTGTTCTTGTAAAAGATAATATTTACCAAAGTGATAGAATTCAATCTCCCTTTGTTTGTGGTTTTATAAAGCCTAAAATTTATGTGCCCTATGGCTTGGATGAAGCAACACAGGATTGCGTTTTAAAACACGAAGAAACCCATATTAAATATGCAGACCATATTATAAAAGCAATTGGCTTTGTTGTTTTGTGTGTTCATTGGTTTAATCCGTTGGTTTGGGTTTCGTATTTCTTGCTTTGCAAGGATATTGAGCTTTCTTGTGATGAAAGCGTTATAAAAAAATATGATGATACTCAATGTAAAGCTTATGCAAAAGCATTATTGGAATTAGGGGTTAACAAGGTTAAATTATCTGCTTGCCCCATTGCTTTTGGTGAAGTAAGCATTAAAAAAAGAATTAAAAGCGTTGTGAACTACAAAAAGGCAAGTAAAATTCTCGTTCTTGCTTCTTTTTGTCTGTGCATTGGTGTTTCGCTTTGCTTTATGACAGAGCCTGAGGTTCCTTTAAAAGAAAAGGCTGATGAGGTTGAAGTTGTGGAAATAACAACTGAGCCTGCAACAGAAAAGGTTACTGAGCCTACAACCGAATCTTCCACAGAAGCTACAACAGAACCCACAACCGAACCTGTAACAGAGCCTTTGGCGGAAGAGACACAAGCCGAAGAGGTTGAGAGTGGTGCTCCTGTTTATGACGAGGAATTTAAAGAAACCATCGAAATAAATAAAGAGAAGGCGTATCAAGAAATGATTCTCGTGGCTGAACGAGATTTTTTCAGATATGACCCATACTATAATACACCAACCACCACTGATGCTGTGTATAATCAGGCACATGATGCAGGTGTGTTTGCCAATGCTGATGAAAAAACTGATTTGATTGTTCTTTTAGAAAACAATAACGAATAAAAAATAAAACCTTGCAGATTAAGTTCTGCAAGGTTTTTTATGTAATAATTAGTTTTGCTCTGCTCTTTGCTTTTTAAAGCCTTTGTTTGTTATGGTGTTCAGCACAACATTTAGTGCGAAAAGACCTGTACCAACAAATATTCCGTATTGAACAGAGCCGGAAATGAAGCTTATGGTAGAGTTGGCTACCATTGAAATGCAAAGAGTAAAAAGAACGGCTGCCAATGAGAAGCAAGCTGTTGAAAGCACGCACATTGTGATATTGAAGCCTGCTTTGAGCTTTGGTGCTCTTAAGAGAACAAATATAAAGTTTAAAACTCCAAAAACAACTGCAAGGTAAAGCAATAATATCGAAATCATCAGCATCCCTGCAGGTGCACCGATAAAGTCTGATGACATAAGGCTTATAAGAGAGCCCCAGTTAAGAGAAAGTAGCTTATTCAAGGTGAAATCCACCAAGGTCATATTAACAGAATCTGCATACACAAAAGGTAAGTTTATACTGTAATTAGCCAAAGGCAGAATCAAAGCAACTAAAGGAACGAAGGTGAAAATAAATCTTATTACTCTCAATTTGTTTCCGAATAATGCGCTTTTAAAATTACCTGTGAATATATTGAATTTTGACCAGGCGATTGCTGCTTTTTCGGCATCTTCATTTAAACGGCCCTCCCAATCATAGTTGGGAATATTAACGCCGCAAGTGGGACATTCGGCTTTTATATGCCAAATGTTAAGATGCCTTCCGCATTTAGGACAAAAAGCCATAAATGTTCCTCCTTTTCATAAATTAGTATGTAAATTAATAATCAAGAACGCGAAGAATTGCTTTCACATCAATGGGAAGCTTTGCAATAGCGTTGCGAGCTTCTTTTTCGCGGATTGCAGGTGTTACAAATGCAATTTCATTTTTCTCAGCATTATCTCTGTGAAGAATAAGGGGAGAATCAAAGGTTTTGTTAATTTCGTTAAATGCAGTTATGTAATCCTCAGTTTCGGCTCTCACATAAAGAGCGGTACTCTGAAGGACAGGGTCAATAACATAGTTTTCTTCTGTGGGTCCCCAGCCGAAAGCCTTTCTTTTTGCGGTGTGCTTTGCACAGTCAATAACGTCTGCAACAACCGCACTTGCTGTGGGGAGCTTACCTGCGCCTTTGCCATAGAAAACAACATCGCCGATAGCGTCACCGCGAACAAGGATTGCATTGAAAACATCGTCAACAGATGCAAGCTGGCTGTGATTCTGGATAAGGCAGGGACCAACAGTTGCGCTGATGCTGTTATCATCAAGCTTCTGGGCACGACCTATAAGCTTGATAACTCCGCCCCAGTTTTTAGCATATTCAACATCTTCGGAGGTTATGCCAGTGATACCCTCAGTTTCAACAAAATCAGGGTAAACATGCTTTCCAAAGCAAAGAGAAGCAAGAATACAGATTTTTCTTGCAGCATCGTGACCTAATATATCAGCAGAGGGGTCACGCTCTGCATAGCCGTTATCCTGAGCCAATTTGAGAGCGTCCTCAAAAGCCATACCGTCTACAATCATTTTGGTGAGAATGAAGTTTGTTGTGCCGTTGAGAATACCTGCAATTTCGCCGATTTCATTTGCGGCAAGGCATTGGCTGATTGGTCTGATAATGGGAATACCGCCACCAACACTTGCTTCAAAAAGGAAGTTTACATTATTTTCCTTTGCCATTTCAAGAAGCTCATAGCCCTTTGCGGCAACAAGCTCCTTATTGGAGGAAACAACGCTCTTTCCTGCCATAAGGCTTTTTGAAACATATTCATAAGCAGGTTCAGTTCCGCCCATACATTCAACAACAATGCTCACAGCAGGGTCGTTGAGAATATCGTTGAAATCTTTAGTGAAATATTTTTCTAATTCGTGGCCCTTGAAATCTCTGATATCAAGAATGTGCTTGATTTCAAGAGAAGCTTGTCCGCTTTTTGCCACGATGCTTTTTTGATTTTTAAGTAAGAGCTCCGCAACACCTGAACCGATTGTGCCGAAACCCATAATTGCGATTTGCATTCGGATACCTCCGTATTTATGTTATATACCACAACATTTTAACACAATGTTTTAAGATAATAAAGAGTAAATTTAAATTTTTATAAAAAATATTAAAAAATTATAAAAATAATAATCTTTTTATTGTATTATTAATCTTAATAGTTTAAAATAAAAGATGTATTATTGCGTATGGGAGGTACAACAATGGATGCTATTATTCAAAAACGTAAGGCTTTTATTATCAATTTTATTTATGTTGCAATTTTCGTCGGTTTATATTATTTCATAATTAACTATGCATTCGGTTATATTTTTCCCTTCGTTTTTGCAGGGGCACTTTCTGTTTTCCTTCAAAGACCCATTAAGGCAATAACAAATAAATTACACATTAAAGCCCACAGTGCAGTTTCAATTATTCTTGTGTTGCTTATTGTTGTTTTGATTCTCGGCTCTGCGGCAGGCGTGCTTTTTGCCTTGGGTAGTGAGTTGAAAGAATTTTTTACTTATATGTTCAGCAGTATATCATCTCTTTCCGATTTGATTGAGGCGGCAGAAAGATTTATTATGGATTTGCTTATGAAGCTTCCCAAAGGTATTGGCGATGCTCTGAGTGAATATGTTGTTGATTTTTTTGATAAAATCGGAACAAAGAGTATGGGTATTGATATGTCTGTTTTATCTGCTCCCATCAGTGGTGCCTGGCATGTTGTTAAGGGTATTCCTTCCCTTTTCCTTGCATTTCTTGTTACTGTTGTTTCCTGTGTTTTTATGACTTCGGATTATGAGATTATAAAAAATATGATTCTTGGCTTTTTCAGAGTGGAAAATCGCGATAAAATTATTAACACTAAAAGAACAATCACAAAAGGTGTTTCAAAGCTTTTTAAGGCTTATGCAACAATAATGCTTATAACCTTCCTTGAAATGTTTGTCGGTCTGTCTTTTATGAAGCTTATTGGCGTTTATAAAGGCGGCTATATTGCTATTATCGCCTTTGTTACCTGTATAGTTGATATTATCCCTGTTTTAGGAACAGGTACCGTCCTTATACCTTGGGCAGTTTACAGCTTTATTACAGGTAATGTGGGTCTTGGTATCGGTCTTGTTGTTATGTACGCGGTTGTTACAGTATTAAGGCAGATAATTGAACCCAAGCTTGTTGCAAATCAGGTTGGTCTTCCTGCTATTGTTACAATTGCAGCAATGTTCCTCGGTGCAAGACTTTTCGGTGCGTTCGGAATTATTCTCTTACCTCTTACGGTTATTATTCTTAAGCTGATGTACGATGAAGGGGTTGTCGGCAACAAGGCGTTGGTTGAGCAAGAAAATGCCAAAACAGATTTGGCAGAAACAGGTGAGAATAATGGAAAATAAAATATTTGATATACACTCTCACGTTTTATGGGGAATGGATGACGGTTCTCAGGATTTGCAGACTACAGTTGAATTATGCGATATGGCGTCAGAATCGGGTACGGGAACTCTTTTCCTTACTCCTCACCTGATGTATTGGGAAGCCTCAGAAAAGCTCTACGATAAAAGAGAACGAAAATTTGAAGGGCTTTCTGAAATTCTTGAAGAAGAGGGGATTCCTCTTAAGCTTGAAAAAGGCTTTGAAATCCTTTGCGATGATGATATTTTTGATATAAAATATTTCAAGCCTTACACCTTGTGCGGTTCAAGATATCTTCTTATTGAATTTGACTTCTTTAAGCCTACCTATGAGGATGTTAATGCATGGTGTGATTACCTTAAATCCTTCGGCATTGTTCCCGTTATTGCTCATCCCGAAAGATACGAGTTTTTCCTTAATGATTATTCGGCTATTGATAAGCTTTCTCAGAAAGGAAATCTTTTCCAGATAAACAGTGGCTCTGCCGCAGGTATGTTCGGTGAAGATGTTCAGGATTTTGCCGTGAGAATGATTAATTGCGGTTTTGCTGACTTTTTCGGCTCCGATGCTCACGATTTGCGCTTCAGAAATACTGATATATCCTTCTGCCTTGAAAATTATCCCTTCGGTTTGAATGAAGCGGTAATGGAAAAAGCTCTTTTTATGAATCCTCAAAAAATAATTCAGGATGAACAAATTAAGGTAAACAGATTAGGTTATTTTGCTGAAATGTAAAAAAAATATAACTATTTTTCCAAAAAAGAAAAATAAAAGTATGTGTATATGATAAAATATCGACGATAATAGTATGAAAGGAGGCAAAATCAATGTTAGATTCTATTTGGCAGCTTCTCGCTAACTATGGTCTTGATGTTCAGGAAATTGCAGACGGCATCAACTCTCTCTTCACAGTTATCGAAACAACTGATGCAGAAGGTAACGTAGTTACTGAATACGGCGGAACATTAGGTGCTCTTGCAGAATTCCCCCTTATCGGTATGATTCTTCAGGCATTCGCAAGCTTCGCTCCCAAGATTGAAGAAACAGTAGCATAAGTTTCTTACATACACTAAATGGTTAGTGTGAATTATTGCAATAGTTTTCACAGGGAAAGTGCGGTTTTTCCGCACTTTCTTTTTTTTGGGGGGATGTTAAAAAAGCGCAGACCGCATAAAACAATATAAATCAAGGGGTTTTTACAGGAAAAATACACCTGTAAGGACCCCTTAAACAATAAAAAATACAAGTAATATAAGAATTTTAAGTTTTATGCTACGAACAAACCTTGCCACTCGACGTACCTTTGTACGTCTTCGGGTAACCAAAAACAAGCCTTTCGCCTTGTTTTTGCTCGGTTTGTCCGTTCTGCATCTTTTTTTCCTATCCCCTCATCATTTTTGGGGGATGTTAAAAAAGCGCACTTAATTTTTTGTTCACACACTTAATTTTTTGTTCACATATTTGCTATTGCAATTGTGTATAGAAATCTGTATAATATTATATACCATTTTAATATATAAGCGTGTGAGGTCTGTTATGGATAAAACTTCAAAGAAAAAAGGTATGGGGGCAGTTATTGCTCTTGCAATTGTTATTCTTGTTGGTGTTATTGCTATAACTGTTGTTATTGCAGGTATGATAAAAGAAAATGGTGGTCTTGGTTCTAAAGAAGATACCAGCTTATATTCCCGTTCGGAAATCACAACCACAGAAAAAACAACCTTGATTAATTGGGATGATGCAACTGCAAGTGATGCCGAAGATGTAACTCAGGGTTCAAATAGCGTTAATCCCGATGTTCAGGCAGGGGAGGTAGTTACCACACCTTCCACAACCAGAAAATTAGAGGGCTATAACCCCGTTGCCGAATATGAAAAATTAACAAAGGGTGGGGATAACATTCTTTCTGACCACCATAATAATAAATATATCAAGCTTGTTTCATCGAAATATAATGTTGACAATGAGCTTCTTGTGGCTATTTATTCCGATCCTGACACAGGTAATAACTTTGTTCTTGAATTCAGCGGTGAAAGAGATGAGGACGGTAATATTATAAAAAGCCCCGATACTCTCACAAGGGTTTATTCAATTGATAAAAATAAAAACATTGCTGTTGCAACCGGTAAAACAACAGGTAATATCGGCGTATCTTATGCAGAGGGAACTCTGTGCTTTAATATGATAAAAACAATAGTTATGCCTCAATACCCCGAATACTTCACCGGCGTAGAGGGGTAGGTAAAAGATTTTATTATACGCTCCTGCGGAGCTAGAACCCTCCACCACACAAAACGAG
>SVOP01000070.1 GCA_015066325.1 Oscillospiraceae bacterium | reverse complement strand
CAGATTATGGAGCTTCTCAAGGAGATTTCCAAGGATAAGCTTATCATTATGGTTACCCATAACCCTGACCTTGCTGAAACTTATTCAAACCGTATTATCAGATGCCTTGACGGTGAGGTTATAAGCGACTCCAACCCCTTTGAGCCCGATGAAAAGGATAAGGCTAATGAAAAGGTAAGGCTTGAAAAAACAAAGGAAAAGGGCAAAAAATCAATGTCCTTCTCTTCTGCATTTTCATTGAGTATAAATAACTTAAGAACAAAGAGTGCAAGAACATTTTTAACCGCTTTTGCAGGTAGTATCGGTATTATCGGTATTGCTCTCGTTCTTGCTCTTTCAAATGGTATTCAGGTTTATATTGACAGAATTCAGGAGGATATGCTCCTTTCTTACCCGATGACAGTTGAAAAGCAGACCTTTGACCTGGAAAGCGTTATGACCTCATTCACGGGTATGACAACGGAAATGGTAGAGGGCTTGGAAAATCAGGAAGAGGGAAAGGTTTATGTTAACGAATCCCTTATGCAGATGGTAAACGCCTTTATTTCCGAATCCACCTCAAATAACCTTGATAATTTCAAAAAATATATTGAAGATAATCAGGCTGAATTTGATGAGGTCTGCAACGATGTTCAGTATAAATACAGCACAGATTTGAATATCTACCGTGCTGATACCGAAAACGGTTTAATTAAGGTTAACCCCAGCACTATGATGGAAAATATGCCCATGATGGAGGGTATGGGGGATATGGCATCGCAAATGACCAATATGATGCCTGTTAATGCATGGATTGAGCTTATCGGTGATGAGCAGTTAATGGATGCTCAGTATGATGTTATAGCAGGTAAAATGCCTGAAAAGTTCAACGAGGTTGTGCTTATTGTTGACGGCAACAATATGATAAACGAGCTTGTTGTTTATGCTCTCGGTCTTAAGGATCAGGAGGAATTCACAAAGAATATTATGCAGGCTCTTGCAAGCGGTGAATCCTTGGAGAATGAGGATATTACCGAATATTCTTATGATGAAATTCTTGATATGAAATTCAAGCTTGTTTTAAGCGCAGATTATTTTGTTAAGGATAAGAAAACAGGTCTTTGGAGCGATAACAGTGCCAATGATTATTTTGTTAAAAAGTTGGTTGATGAGGGCACAGAGCTTGAAATCGTGGGTATTTTAAAGCCCGATGAAAATAATACTCTTTCTTTGGGTACAGGCGGTATCGGTTATATGCGTGACCTTATGGATTACGCTATTGAAGAAACCGCAACAAGAGAGGTTGTTAAGGAACAGCTCAAAGATAAAACCAAGGATGTGCTTACCGGTCTTGAATTCTCAAACCTTACGGTCAATGATTTTGACCTTAAGGATGTTGATTTAGGCCTTATAGATTTTAATTATCTTGATTACACACCCTTTATGTCTATGGCAGAGGGTATGGATATGTCCGAGGTCAATCTGATGGATATGGGAGCTATGTTCGGCTTTGATGATATGACAGAGCTCCAGAAAAAATTGATGGAAGGCTTCCTTACAGAAGACCAGGTTCTTGCCATTAAGCAGGCTTATGTTGATACAATGGCAGCAAAAAGCTCTCTTTCAGGAACATTGGATAAGATCGGATATTCAACCTTTGAAACTCCAACCACAATATGCTTCTATCCTAAGAGCTTTGAGGCTAAGGAAAGGCTTAATGAGCTTATTAATTATTATAATGAGCAGGTAACCGCAGACGGTCATGAGGAAGCACAGATTAAGGTTTCCGACTATATCGGTATGCTTATGAGTAGCTTAACAACAATTATTGATGTTGTTACTTATGTTCTTGTTTGCTTCGTTGCAATTTCACTTGTGGTTTCCTCGGTTATGATTGGTATTATTACCTATATTTCCGTTCTTGAAAGAACGAAGGAAATCGGTATTCTCAGGAGTATCGGTGCATCAAAGAAGGATATTGCAAGAGTTTTCAATGCGGAAACGGCAGTTATCGGTCTTGGTGCAGGTATAATAGGTATTCTGTCAACGCTACTTCTGGAAATACCAATTAACCTGTTGCTGAAATACGCTGCTCACATTCCTGCAGCGGCATCGCTTCCGCCCGTTGCGGCAATAGTGCTTGTGATTATAAGCGTTTCACTGACTCTTATTGCAGGACTTATTCCCTCAAGAATTGCGGCGAAGAAGGACCCCGTTGAAGCTTTAAGAACTGAATAAAAGCTATATGACCTCATTCAAAAAAGATTTTTTGAATGAGGTCATTTGTTATGTTGGAGAACTTTATGATATGTAAATTAATTAAAATAATTACATATATGAAACGTGCAATTCCAAGTTCGTTAATTATGGAATAATGTGAATTCAGAAGAATAAAGTTGCGGTTGTTTTAGCCTTTCTTCGAAGAAAGGGGGACCATCTTGAATATATACAGAATACGAATATGTGGTAAGCGAGCCAGTTCACAAATAATTGAAATAAGTTCAGCGGAATGGTGGAAAGTTCTCGACGCGACAACAGGAGCGTCGTTGAATCGTAAGATTCAATTGTAATATAGTAATTGAGGACAATAACTTTGTTACAGTTTCACCTGACGGCGAAATATTGCTTTGCAATAAAGAACCTTCCGTCTTTTGTCATACAAGTATGCCAAAATCCACCTTCCTTTGAAGGAAGGCTCAAAGAACAACGACTTTATTCTCATATACTTTTACTCGTTCTGTAACTGTGTACCACCCACCGCTGACGCGGTCAACCGGTTGCAATATAGTCGTCTTGCTCGTTATTCACTTCGCAATACTCCTTATTGCGCCCAGAGCTTATTGTTCGCTGTATCTGCCACCGGCAGCGCTCACAACCGCTCACCCCTCTTTTTTGCAAGCAAAAAAGAGGGATAGGCTTCACAATACTTTTACATATTATATTTCAGCGTATTTTTGCGCCCCTGACACTTTGCGTTTTGCATTTTGCACTTTGCACTTTCACCCTGCCACTTTCAACTTGCCACTTGCTCTAATGAGCAAAACTCATACCCATTCTCTCTCGCATAATCAATTATATCGCCTAATGCATCCGCATTATCGGGGGAGACTGCGTGTAAGAGGAGAATGCAACCGGGGTGCAGTCGCACTGTTACTGTGTCAAAAGCGTATTGTTTACCTTTGGGGTTATTAATATCCCAATCTGCATAGGCAGTTGACCAGAAAACAGAGGTGAAGCCTATGCTCTGAACTAACTCTAACGCATTTTCTGAGCAAGCACCCTCAGGGAAACGGAAAAAGGGTGCGGAATAGCCGAAATGCTCTCTTAAATAATTATCAAGAGCTTCAATTTCCTTTACCATCTCTGTGCGGCTGATTTTTGAAAAGTTGGGGTGAGAGTCGGAATGGTTTCCCACAATATGCCCTTCGTTAATCATTCTTGCAATAATTTCGGGGTTATCTTTTACATTTGGCAGAGTTACAAAAAATGCTGCAGGTACCTTCTTTTCCTTTAAGGTATCGAGTATTTTCTCCGTGCAACCGTTTTCATAACCGCAGTCAAAGGTGAGATAAATTACCTTTTCACCACTTGTATCAAGGCAGGTTGCTCCGTATTTTTCATAAAATGCTTGATTGTTTACTGATATATCGTGGGGGACTCCATCCTTTGAAACCCCGAAGCTATGATTATGAGTTGCAGTTGAAAGGCCCTTTAAATTATCAGGGTCAATAACAGGTAAATTAACAGTAGGCAATGGCTCTAAACCCGTGTATGTTTTATCTGTACCCGTCTTTTTGCCGTAGATTGTTTTTGTGGCTCTTTTTATTTTATCCATTGGCTGAGGTGCAGGGGCACTTTCAGTCTGACTTTCGCTTCCTGTTTCAGATGTGCTATCTTGTTTTTCAGTTGCCTCACTTGTTTTAGCTTCAGATGAAAATGAAGTTGTTTGCTCTACATCATTTTTACCGCAACCAACGAATGAGGGGATTAGTAAAAGTATAAGTATAACGGAAATTATATTTTTCATATTTATCAGTCCTTTGGTAAGAGGGGGGGAGAGTTTCCCCTCCCTCGTTTTTTATTTAAACATATACTGAACGTTGTCAAGAATATTATCCATTGTTTTAACGCTCTTTTTAGCAATTTTTTTCATTTTTTTCTTTGTGCTGTTTTTGGAATTAACAACGCCTGCCGTAACTGCTGCTGCAACTCCCATTGCCATTAAAGCACCACCGATTTTCATTGTTTTATCGGAACCCATTAACATCATAAAAACACCTCCCGTTTGTTTTTTATAGTTTTAGCTTTTATTGAACAAACTAATCAAATGTACTTGATAAAAATAAATGGAAGTGATAAAATTTATAATAGTTTAATTTGGCAAAGAAAGAAGTGTTAAAATGGAAAATCAGAAAAGACTTGTTGCCATAAATGACATTTCCGGTTTCGGGAAATGCTCTTTAACTGTTGCAATTCCTATAATTTCTGCTGCAGGCGTTGAAACAATTTGTATGCCAACTGCAGTTTTATCAACTCATACCGGCGGTTTTACAGGCTATACTTATCGCGACCTTACTTGCGATATGCCGGATATTTCTGCCCATTGGAAATCAATTGATTTAAAGCCCGATGCAATTTATTCAGGCTTTTTAGGTTCCTTCGACCAGATTGATATTGTTAAGAAATTTGCAGAGGATTTCAAAAGAGAAGATAATTTGTTTATTGCAGATCCTTGTATGGCAGACCATGGAAAAATGTATGCAATTTTTGATAAGAAATTTGCAAAAGCAATGGCGGAGCTTTGCGCCAAGGCTGATATTATTCTTCCCAATATCACAGAGGCTTGCTTTATGACCGATACTGAATTTGTTTCGGGTATCCATACAGAAGAGTATATTGAGAGTCTTCTTAATA
Organism: Oscillospiraceae bacterium; assembly: GCA_015066325.1. GTDB lineage: Bacteria > Bacillota > Clostridia > Oscillospirales > Acutalibacteraceae > DTU089. Next base: position 5,675 of record SVOP01000070.1, on the reverse strand, counting down.
AGCTTTTAGATATGGGTGCTGAAAATGTTGTTCTCACAGGGGTTACTTTTGAAGAAAGCAAATTAGGTGCTGCATTTATGGGGCAGGATAGAATTGCTCAGTATTATTTTCAGGAGCGTCTCCCCGGAATGTATCATGGTACAGGGGATGTTTTTGCAAGTGCTTTTTGCGGTGCGGTTCTAAACGGCATTTCGTATTACGATGCAATGGGAATTGCCGCAAGATATGTTTGTGATTGCATTAAGAGAACGCAGTCTATAGAGAATCCCATTACCTATGGCGTTGATTTTGAGAGAGGAATTCCTTTCTATATTAAGGAATTAGGTAAAATATGAGCGAGCTTAACATTGTTCTGGTAGAGCCCGAAATACCGCAGAATACGGGTAATATTGCAAGAACCTGTGCCGCAACAGGTGCAAGGCTTCATATTATTAAACCAATGGGCTTTACCATTGATGATAAAAAATTAAAAAGAGCAGGTCTTGATTATTGGTATTTGCTCGATTTGACCTATTATGAAAATCTTGATGATTTTTTTGAGAAAAATCCTGACGGTAATTATTTCTTTTTTACAACAAAGGCGAGAAAAACTCATTCAGATGCAGTTTATACCGATAAATCCTTCCTCTTTTTCGGAAAAGAAACAAAAGGTCTTCCCGAAGAACTTTTATTAGAGCACCCTGATGATTGTGTAAGAATCCCGATGATTGATGATGCAAGAAGCCTTAATCTTTCAAACTCTGTTGCAATAGGGGTTTATGAAGCATTGAGGCAGTTGGGCTATCCTGAGCTTCAGAATAAGGGTCAGCTTCATAACTACACTTGGGAAGATAATGTATAAAATTAAATAATATAAACATAACATCTCCGCGTTTTACATATATTGTATAGCGGAGGTGTTTTATTATGACAGAAGAAAAAAGAACAGGAATTTTGCCCCATAACTGTATTCTTGAAGACAGAAAAAAGCTTTCTGTTTCGGGTGTTAAGGATGTGGGGAGCTTTGACGAGGAAACCATTATTGCCCAGACTGAATACGGTGAGTTGACAATTAAGGGAGAAAAACTCCATATTACAAAGCTTTCGCTTGAAATAGGGGAGCTGTGTATTGAAGGAAGAATCAATGCTCTTTCTTATGCAGATATAATTGATAAATCAGGAAGCTTCCTTTCGAGAGTGTTCAGATAATGTATAATGTTGAACAAAGTGAGCAGAGCTTGATTTTCTTCGCATCATTAGGTGTTGGCTTTCTTTTGGGTGTGTTGTATGATTTTTTGCGTGCTTTAAGATTGTCATTTACCCGAGGAAAATGGAGTGTAATTTTTTTTGATTTGCTATATTTTTTTATGGTGGCGTTTGCCAGCTACATATTTATTCTCGCTGCCAACAAGGGTGAGGTGCGCTCTTATATAATTATCGGGGAGCTTTTAGGTGCAGTTTTTTATTATTTTTCTTTAGGCTTTGCTTTAATGAAGCTGACAGATAAGTTCGTTCTGCTTTTAAAGCGGTTTTATTCATTTGTTTTTAAAATTATATCCTTTCCGTTTCGCCTTATGAAAAAGCTGTTTTCGAAAGTTTTTGGTAAATTGAAGATTATTTTCAAAAAAAGTGAAAAAAAGTCCGAAAAAATTCAAAAAAAGGTCTTGCCAAAAGCACGGGTATATGTGTATAATTTATTTGGTATATTATGTGCAGGTTTGAAAAAATCTAAGAAAGGCGGTAAGGCTTATGGCGAAGGAGAAAAAGAGAAATCAACTTAATTCTCGCAGCGTTATAGTTATTGTTTTGTGCTTTGTTCTTTTGCTTTATATGGGTATAAGATTTGTTAAAGCTCAGAGCGAAATTAATGCCAAAGAAGCTCAGTTAACAGAGCTTGAAAGCATTCGTGAAAGCATCGTTGCTGAAAACGAAGAGGTAAGTGCCGCTATCAAGGATGGAGATAAGGATGAACTTGTAGAAAAATATGCAAGGAAAAAGGGTTATGTTATGCCGGACGAAAGAGTCTATGTAGATATAACTCCCGGCTCCGCAGAATAACATAATCAAAACAAAAACATTTAGGGGTAAACTATGGCAGTGGAAATCGGCGCGATTCTTGAAGGAAAAGTTACAGGCATCACAAATTTCGGGGCTTTTGTTGAGCTTCCCGATAAAACAACAGGTATGGTACATATTTCGGAGGTTTCATCATCTTTTATTAAAGATATTCACGAAAAGCTTTCCGAAGGCGATGTTGTTAAGGTTAAAGTTATTGACATTAATGAAAAGGGCAAGGTGGCTCTTTCTATAAAAAAAGCTCAACCTGAGCAACCGGAAGAATCTAAACCGAAGCGTCCTGCAGGGGATAGACCCAAGAGAAATCAACCTCCCGTCTGGACAGGTACACAGAAGTCTGAACCCGAAAGTATGTCTTTTGAAGATATGATGGCAAAGTTCAAAAGCGTAAGTGACGAAAAAATGAGCGACCTTAAAAAGAATAATGTTGCAAAGCGTGGTGCTTCAACACCTCGCCGTGGCGGTAATTCAAGAGGTTAAATACATATTATAAACCGTGTCGATTTCGGCACGGTTTAGTTTTATGAGGTAGAGTAATGAGAGAAATTAGTGCAGTTTTAATCGAAGAGGCGGTTGAAAAGCTTTTCCTTGAAGCAAACGGAAAGCTTTCAGATTCTTTAGAGAAGAAAATCCGCAGTTGTGAAAAAGAAGAAAGCAATCCTATAGCAAAAGGAATTTTCAATGATTTATGCAAAAATCTTGATGCGGCAAAGGAGCTTAATATTCCCATTTGTCAGGATACGGGTATGGCAGTTCTTTTTTGCGAATTAGGTCAGGATGTGCATATTGTTGATGGTGACTTTAATACTGCAGTCAACAATGGCGTAAGAAAAGCATACCTTGACGGCAAAATGCGTTGTTCCATTGTTAAAGACCCTATAAGAAGAGGTAACACCAACGATAATACCCCTGCTTTAATTCATCTTTCTATTGTGCCCGGTGATAAAATAAAGCTTACCGCCGCACCCAAAGGCTTCGGCAGTGAGAATATGAGCAAAATAAAAATGTTTACTCCATCAGCAAGTGTTGATGATATAGTGGATTTCGTTGTTGATGTTGTAAAAGAGGCTGACTCCAATCCTTGCCCTCCCGTTGTTTTGGGTGTTGGAATCGGTAGCGATTTTGAGGGTGTTGCTCTGCTTTCAAAAAAAGCACTTTGCAGGGATATTTCAATAAGAAATTCTGATGATTTCTACGAGGATTTGGAAAACAGAATGTTAGAAGAAATTAATAAATTGAATATAGGCGCTCAGGGCTTCGGTGGAGATATAACTGCCCTTGCAGTTAATATTGAAACCGCACCAACTCATATTGCAGGGCTTCCCGTTGCAGTGAACGTTGGTTGCCATGTGACGAGACATAAAGAACTTGTGCTGTAAAGCACAAGTTCTTTTAGTTACCAGTTGCCAGTCGCCAGCCACCAGTTAGCCGTTAGTAAAAGTATTGCGAAGCCTATCCTCCCTTTTTCGTTTGGGAAAAAGGGAGGGGGACCATTCTTCAATAGGTGAAATATTTGATTAAGTATATTTCGGGTAATGTACTATTGTATGAATAAAGTTCGGGCGGAATGGTGGTGGGTCGTTACATAAAGATTATCCTTCGTAAAAGTATCGCAACTTTAGTTTTAAACTCCTAACTTGTTACGCAGTTCTTCATAAATTTCCAATATCTTAAATTTAACAATATATTTCTCTCCGCCGTTGACTATTTTTTCACCGCTTTGGGTTAAATAGTCTGCGTTGCTTTCGTTTGTTTCAATTCCGTCTGCGGCAGGCACGCAAAGGGGAGGAAACATAACGCACCACCAGTTTTTCCCCTCGCCCTTACCTAAAACCACCTTTAAGGCGGTGTATTGCCCTGCAGGGAATGTGAGACTGCCGTAATCTCTTGTTTCAAAATATTCATCTTGCAAGGTGATTTTTACATTATAATTAAAACCGTTTTCTTTAAGGGTTTCTTTTGCAGTTTTAAGAAGTATTTCTTTTGAATTTTCGAAATGCTCCTTTGCATTTTCTTTGGTGACATCATTACTTAAAATACTTGCATTCGTTTCTAAAAGTGCATCACGGACTTTTAATTTAATTTCTTGGTCAACCTCAGAATTGCTGTTTGCAAGAATGTGAAGTCTTACAACATCTTCTTTTACTGTTCCTGCTGATGCAGTAAAATAAGTACAGGAAAATGCCATATAAAGTGAAATTGCAACAGCTGTAACAGATAATAAAATTTTATCTTTTCTTTCGTTAAAGGCCTTGTATTTAAAAACTGACATAATAAAACCGTCCTTTCAATCTCTGAAAAGATTTTGGACGGTTTTTATTTGATTTATTCAGTTTTTTTGGGAAATAATTTCCACACCGTTTTTTTCGGGAGTACAGATATATACATTTTCGAATTGCTTTTCTAAAAGCTTTGCACTTGCTTCGGCATTTTCTTTTTCTTTAAATATTCCATATACAGCTGAACCTGAACCGGTCATACAAGAGGCAACGGCACCATTTTTATTCATTATATCCTTAATATCGACTCTGCCGTTTATATCAAAGGCTTGTTCAAAAACATTGGAGCAAAGCTTGAGCCCGTTGGGGAAATCACAATCAGCAAAGTATTCAAGCATTTGTTCATTTTTCGGGTGCTTCATATATTCCAAGCTGTCAACAGCATCATAAGCCTCTTTTGTAGAAATACCGTCATTAGGCTTTACAACAACAATGTGATAGCCCTCTAAATCGGGCAGGGGAGCAACAATTGCACCCGTATCAAGAGCTAAAGCAGTACCGCCAACAATGCAGAAGGGGATGTCAGCTCCCACCTTTACACCGATTCTGCAAAGCACTTTTTCAGGGTAATTAGTGTTAAAAATTTTATTTAAGGCAACAAGAACTGCCGCGCCATCGGCACTGCCACCACCCATACCGGCACAGAATGGGGTATGCTTTTCAATGTGAATATGAATACCCGTATTCTTTTTAATACCTGCATAATCGAAAAACTTTTCAGCGCATTTATATACAATGTTTCTTTTATCTGTGGGCACGCCCTCGGTATCGCAGGAAACGGTGATTTCTTCACCATCCGTTTTCTCAACTGTGATAATATCGCCGAGGCTTATGGACTGCATAATTGTGAAAAGCTTATGGTAGCCGTTTTTCTTGATACCTGTTATATCTAAAAGAAGATTGATTTTTGAATTTGCTTTTAAAGTGAGCTTCATATTGCCACTCCTTTCAGTAATTGTATTCTATCACATATATTTCCATTTTAAAAGATATTTATTTTTATATATTTTGCAATAAGCTCTGTTATTTTGTGTTATTTTGTGCTATTATGTTCAAGGGTAAACGCTAAAGCGTATTTAATTATACACGCTTACGCGTTAGAACCCTCCACCACACCAAAACAAGTTTCGGTGCGGTCCCCCTCCCTTCGCCAGGGAGGTCTATGTTGAAAGAAGGTTTTGAAAATGGATAATATAAAAATTATTGATTTACATACTCATACGGACAGCTCTCAGGACGGTAATCATCCTGTGGAATATATGGCAGAGGTTGCGGCACAAAACGGTATTGAAATTGTTGCTTTTACTGACCATTGTGAAGTTGATGTTTTCAGATCGGAAG
>SVOP01000069.1 GCA_015066325.1 Oscillospiraceae bacterium | reverse complement strand
TTTAAAGAAATAGCAAAGGATTGGGAAGCCCAAAATCCTACTATGCCTTATGACCTTTGCTACCTTTACGGTCAATTTATGGATGATTATTTACACGACATTGATATCTGCCAGAAATTCGCTAAACGTAATCGTGAAAAGATGGCAGAGATATTGCTCGAAAAAACAGGAATTCAGGGCGGAGAAGCATTCCACACAATACACAATTATATAGATGTGGAAAATATGATTCTTCGTAAGGGCTCTGTTTCTGCAAACAAGTATGAAAAGCTTTTGATTCCTATCAATATGCGTGATGGTAGTATCATTTGTATTGGTAAGGGTAATGATGACTGGAATCAATCTGCACCTCACGGAGCAGGCAGATTAATGTCAAGAACAAATGCTTTTGCAACTCTTTCTATGGAAGAGTATAAGGAGCAGATGAAAGGCATTTACTCAACCTGCATAGGTGAGAAAACATTAGATGAATCACCTATGGCATATAAGAATATGGATGAAATTTTAAGAAACATAGAACCCACCGCAACCGTGGTTGAAATAATTAAGCCTATTTATAACTTTAAGGCAGCGGAGTAAAACATCAACATTAAACAATATAATAAAAGGAGCAGAACCGATTTCGGACGTTGCACTGGGGAGAAATCATCAGTGAGCTGCTATTTTACACATTCATTTAATGCTGACGGCAACTGTAGCCTGAGTGCATTTAAGTGGATGTGTTTTTTTGCCAATATTTCAGAATTCAATACGCAATTTTCGAAGAAGAGCAAATGCAAACATGTAAAAATTTTTACTGCATAATTCAAAGAATAAGCTACAGAAAAACCAACGATGCACCTTTCGGGGTACACCGTTGCTTGCATAAAGTTTATTCAATTCATTTTGCCTGTAAGCTCATCAATCTTTTGAAGATATTTATTTACTGTTGCGCCAAAGGTTATGTTCCACTCTGTTTTCAAAAGGTCAATTATTCTGTGGTAGGTTGAAATGGATTTTTGATATTCACCTTTGATTTCGTATATATGTGCAATTGCTTCAAGTGAATCTGTAAATCGGGGTACTTCTTGGAGTTCAAATGATTTTTCGTAGCAAGATATTGCATCATTATATTTACAATCATCAGCGTTAAAGTCTGCAACTATTGCCCAGGTATACCAACTATCAGGAAACTGTTTAACCATATCATTGAGTAGGTTTTCAGCTTCTTTTACTTTACCTTCTCTGCGAAGAATCATCGCATCAAACACAAAAAGCAGTTCCGGTTTTTCAAGTGTTCTGATTTTTTCGATTACTTCTTTTGCCTCATCAGTTCTGCCATCTGCAACAAGGGCAGGCAACAGATAGCGATATGCTCTCATATCAGCGGGGTGAGTTTTCAAATGCTCATAGTAGAAAGAAATAAGCTCATGACGGTTACGGTAGTTCCAATCTGTATGTGGTGAACCGTATGCATCACGCAAAATATTATTCATACTCTTACTTGTGTCACCAAGTTGTATAGCTCTCTTTGCATATTCAACAGCTTGAACATTTGAAGATTTTGCACGGTGTGAATAAAGCCAAGCTATTAATTTGAGTGCATTGATATTATCGTTTCCTTTGGTAATTTGCTTTTCAAGAAAACACTTTGCATTCTCAAATTCCATATCTGTGAGTGATGATTTTTCATTGAGCATATTTTCAATTCTCTCGTATTGTGATTCTTCTGTAAACTCAAAAAGCTCATCAATGCTCACACCGAAGAAAACTGATATTTGCGGAAGTAAAGAAATATCAGGCATGGTGGTTTCATTCTCCCAACGGGAAACCGCTTGATATGTTACGCCTAATGCATTTGCCAAAGCTTCCTGTGTTACACCTTTGTTCAATCTCAATTGTTTTATTTTTTTACCGAGTTCCATATTTTATCACCTTGTATTTTATTTCGGTACCGATGCCTATATTATATGGGATGTAAACGTATTAAGCAATAAACAAACGGATGATAATAACTAAACACAGTTGAGAATAGGAACATTAATTTCTACTCTTGTTTTCACTTTTATTCACTTCGTTGCACATTTTTTCACGGTTTGGTATTGACAACCGTGAATAAATGTGTTATTGTGTTAACAACAAGGAATGAAGTGCACGTCATTTTTTGTAATATGTTAACGAGGTGAATTTAATGTTTATTGAAGAAAGACACCAAGCTATATTAGATTTATTAGAAGAAAAGGGTAGCATTACTACTGCTGAAATTCAAGAGATGTTTGGTGTTAGTTATGACTCTTCCAAAAGAGATTTAAGAATTCTTGAAGAAAAAGGTCTTCTTAAAAGAACTCACGGTGGAGCAATTAAGTTAAGACAGGTTGCATTCAGCAAGCCACCCAAAATGACCTGTAAAGACATTGGTGAAATCAAAGAAAACTACTTAGCAATTGCTAAATCAGCGGTTTCCATGATAAAAAACAATGATGTAATTTTTATTACAAGTGCATCTGTTGGCTATCTTATGACTCAAAACTTACCTGATGATATTAAAATTCGTGTTGTAACAAACTCAATCGTAATTGCAGAGGAGTTGAGAAAGAACGATAATATTTCTGTAATTATGCTTGGCGGTGAAATGGATAACAAAGGTAACTGCTATGATGCAATTGCTGTTGAAACAATCAAGCGTTTGAGATTTGATAAATGCTTCTTAACATCAGCTTGTATTTCTGCTAGCTTTGGCCTATCAATTCAGAAGAGTCAGGCAATCAGTTTTTGGAATGCAGTAATCGACAGCTCAAAGCAAGCAATTGGCTTATATCCCACAGAAAAAATAGGTATGGATTCAATTGTAAGTATCTGTCCTGCAAACAGACTTAACACCTTAATCACAGACTGGGATGCATCAGAAGAAGACTTATGCCAATTCGATGACCTTGGAATTGAAGTTGTTATAGTTGATAAGGAATAATATATATTGATATAAATTGAAATAAATAATCACAAAGGGCAGGGGAATCCCTGTCCTTTGCTGTTGGATTTTGATTTATATTATTTCATTTTAGGTTTGAAATTCTTCCTGTCAAAGCTGGGGTTAATCGCATAGAAATTCTTAGAATCCATTCGGTCAGAAGCTAGACGTAAGCCTTCTCCAAATCTTTGATAGTGTACGATTTCGCGTTCGCGGAGGAATTTAATGGGGTCGCGAACATCGGGATCATCGACAAGGCGAAGGATATTGTCGTAAGTTGTTCTTGCCTTCTGTTCGGCGGCAAGGTCTTCGTGAAGGTCGGTAATTACATCACCTTTAGACTGGAACTGAGCAGCAGTATAGGGATAACCGCTTGCGGCAACAGGGTAAATGCCTGTTGTATGGTCAACAAAGTAGGTGTCAAAACCACTTTTCTTAATTTCTTCAAGAGTAAGATTTCTCGTAAGCTGATATACTATTGCACCAATCATTTCAAGGTGCGAAAGTTCTTCTGTACCCACATCTGTAAGGAGTCCCTTTAATTCGGGGTAGGGCATGGCGAAGCGTTGGGAGAGGTAGCGGAGTGATGCTCCGAGCTCACCATCGGGACCGCCATATTGACTTATTATTATTTGAGCGAGCTTTGGATTGGGGTTTTTAATATTTACAGGATACTGTAATTTCTTTTCATACATAAACATAATCAGTCACAACTCCCTTGATTTTCCCATGGCCATGGGTCGCAGAGCCAATCTGCTTCGTTTGAGCTTGTTACGGTAAGAGGACCAAATCTTTCTTCAAACTCTTTTTTAAGCATTTTGGCTTCGTTTGTGTATTTTCTGAACATTTCGTTTGCAGCCTTGTCACAAGGGTGTGTGTCAAGATATAAATGCAATTCCCAGGCGGCGAACTTAGCTGCCTGAAGCTTGCGAAGAAGTTTATTTCTTTCAGCCATTCATAACACTTCTTCCGCAAAATGGTTTGTTAAGCACGGGGAAGAGAGTGCCTTCGCACAAAGCCATCTCCGCAGAATAACTTGTTTTGTCAAGTTGAAATGGCACATAAGCCATAGCAACAACAGTGTCTTTCGGGAACTCTGTTGTTACACAGTTGCAGGGGCAATCTGCAGATTGCTTTCGCATTGCCGTTTCAACCATATAGATGTTGTTGTATTTATCCATTGTAATTCTCCTTTTTAGGTGAATAGAGCGTTTGTCCGCTCGTTATATTATATGGACAAAGGTGTAATGTGTGAAAAAACCACTTACCGATTTCTTTGGTAAGTGGTTAATAATTTAAAAGTTTATTTTCCTTTATTCTTTGCTCAATACCTTTTTCTGCCAGGATTTTTTGTGACATTCGGGGCATTTCATATATCTTGTTCTGTTAATATGCGGCGCAAAGAATACACTTGAATATGTTGGAATATATCTGTTGCCGCATTTTTGGCATTCATAGTAGCCTGCTGTTTGCTCGATTTTCAGCATAAACGGACAAGCAATCAGAAGCGGCGTGAATCCGATTAGGATAAGCAGAATTCTGAGCCATTCTTCCATATTAACTAAAGAAGCCACTATCACCAAGGCAAAGAATACTATCATACACAAAACGCCTACAAGAATTTCAATATATAAAAGTCTTTTATCTGCTTCTTCTTTTTGTTTTACCATTTCAACTATTATTTTTTCTGTTTCTTTGTTGTGATTATCCATTATAATTCTCTCCCCACATAATAAATCATTTACGCTTATTTTAAGAATTTCACAAAGCTGAAGCATTATAGAAGAATCTGGCATTGCTTTGCCTGTTTCCCATTTTGAAACAGCTCTGTCGGTGATGTTTAGTTTTTCTGCCAACTGCATTTGAGTTAAATTATTTTGCTTTCTGCACTCGGCAATAAATTTTCCGATTTTCACCTGGTCCATCCATATGTCTCCTTTCAGTTTTATTATAGGGGTTGAGCGTTTGAAAAGCTACAAACCGGTGGTTGAGTGGGGAATTTCAACCAATGGTAGATAGGTTTTTATAAATCATATTTCAAATAAATCAAATTATCCATTGGAGTGTTATTGTAACTTTCAATTTCATAAAATCCATATCGTTTATACATACTTATAGCAGTTTCAAGAAACGGAAGAGTATCTAACAAAATATGCTTATAGCCTATTTCCTTTGCATCTTTAATGATATGTTTTACGAGATGGCTGCCTATATTTTTACCACGATATTCAGATTTTACATATAATCTTTTTAACTCGCAGTTTTCGTTATCAAGCTTTCTTAAAGCTATGCAACCTGCCGGATTATTGTCACAGAAAGCCAGATATAATCTGCCGTAAGGTAAACCATATTTTTCTTCTAAATGTGCTATTTCATCGTCATAATTTTGCTTGTTGAGATATTCTTTGAAATCCTTGTCACATTCAATGAGCATATCAGTGTATTTTTGAAACAGAGTCTTGACTTGGTCCTTGTAAGCGTATGCTTCAACTATTTCAATATTCATATAAACTCCTTACCAAATGAACGGAATCAATCGGTATTTAACTTTTTCTTTGTATTCTTTGTACCCTTCAAGCTCTTTCTCCAAAAGTTCTTCCTCACCTTTAATTCTTTTTGCAATTATGAAAGGGTAGGCAAGGAAAATCAAAAATGAGAAAACAGAACCTAAAACAAGCGGCATTGCTAAAAACAAAAGCAAGGTTGCGCTATACATCGGGTGTCTTACAATACCATAAAGACCCGTATCAATAACCTTCTGATTTTCCTGAATTTCAATTGTGCGTGAAAGATATGCGTTTTCTCTCATTACTTCTGCATAGAGTATGTATGCCAAAAGGAAAACTATTGCTCCACAGATAGTAAATCCAAAGGGCAAGGTGTACCAATTAAAACGGAAACCAAGTCCTGCAACAATAAATCCCGAAAGAAACATCAGTCCACTTAATTTAACAACAAGACTTTGGTCTTTTTTAGTTTCTTTTCCGTTAAGTCTTTTTTCTAAGAGAGCGGGGCTTTTGAGCATCATAATAATTCCTGCAATAGTTATGGGTGCAAAGAGAATTCCCATAAACAGCCAACCTTTAAAAAATTTTAAACTGCCTGCAGGTAGAAATATTAATAAAACAACCAGAACAAAACCCAACAGGAATTTGGTGATTGCCTGAAAAAATAATTTTGTTGTCATATTATAGCTCCTGTGAACATTTAGTTACTAACCGAATTATATCACACCCATCCGCTCATTTCCACATAACTCATAAATATTTCTGTTCTTGGTTGCAATTCTTTAAGTGATTATGTATAATGATAGCTATAATATCAATGAAAGGAAATGGGAAAATGATTAAAGAAAAGCTTTCCAAAAAATCCTGGTTTACAATATGTCTCTTCAGCTTTATGGGCGGTATTGCATGGAATATTGAAAATATGTATTTCAATACATTCCTTTATAACTCCGTTTATGCAAATGCTTCCGAAGCTGCTATGGCAGGCACAATGGCACCAACTACTGCTATCAGCCGTATGGTTGCCCTTTCCGCTATTGCTGCGGTGCTCACCACATTTATAATGGGTACTCTCAGTGATAAAATGAAAAACAGAAAATTCTTTATTTCTGTTGGTTACATACTCTGGGGTATTGTTACTGCTATTTTCGGTTTCATTACAACAGATAATGTTGCAAGTCTTTTAGGTCTTACAGATGAAGCTTTAACTCTTACAACTACCGTTTGGATTGTTATTGCTATGGACGTTATTATGACCTTTATGGGTTCAACAAGTAACGATGCCGCATTTAATGCTTGGGTTACTGATATTACAACACCCAAAATCAGACCAACAATTGAAACAGCCCTTACCTTTGTTGGCTTCTTATCTGTTGCTGCTGTTATGGGTGTTGGTAGCCTTGCTCAGTCAGGTGCAGTTTCTTATAAAGCCTTCTTTGGCGTTTTGGGTCTTATTGTTACCGCTTGCGGTGTTGCAGGCTTGTTCCTCGTAGAAAATCCCAAATATCCATCAAAAGAAAACGAGGTATCTTCAAGCTATTGGGCAGACCTTTTCTATGGCTTCAGACCATCTGTTATCAAAGAGAACTCCCGCCTTTACCTTGCTCTTTTTGCTATAGGCTTCAGTAGTATTTCTTATCAGGTGTTCTTCCCTTATCTTCTTGTTTATCTTCAGTATGTGGTTATTCCCGATAATGGTGATAATCTTATTACAACAAGCGTTATTATTACCGCTGCATTAGTTATTGTGGCTCTAATTGCAGGCTTTGTTATTCTTCTTAAGGCTTCTGCAAAGAATAAAGCTTATGGTCTTGTTCCCTGTACAATTCTTCAGACATTAGGACTTATTCTTCTTTCAACTTCAACTGATATAAAGGTTATTCTTATCGGTGTTGTTCCTACTTTGGTTGGTAATCTTGTTATGGGTATTCAGCTTAATGCGGCAATTAAGGACTTCATTCCCGAAGGTAAAGCAGGTCTTTTCCAGGGTATCAGAATGATATTCACTGTTCTTCTTCCTATGGTTATCGGTCCTGCATTGGGAGACTTGGCTTGCCGTAACTCTGCAATTACTTATGCAAATGAATTCGGAGTTGAAACAATTGTTCCATCAAGCAGTATGTTCCTTTATGCTGCAATTGTTTCAGTATTTGTTGTTATTCCTATGATTTTCCTTATCAAAAAAGGCTTTAAGGTTGAGGAAAAATAATTTGTGTTTTAATAAAAAACAACGGAGACATTTTCGAAAATGTTTCCGTTGTTTTTAATTGTTTTATTTAGCTTCAAACATAATAATTATAGCTTTCTGGCCTTCGGGAAAGGGAAGGGTTAAGCCTTCGTTCATAAGCTCTTCGCCTGTTAATTTGTGAATTTCCTCAGGCTTATCAATGTCGTAAATCTCATAGGTTTCTGAAGCCATAAGACCATTGAGCTTAACTGTGTATTCAGTGTCTTTAACATTTGCACGTTTGTAAATGAGAGCTGTACCTGTGGTTGCATCTTCGGTTATGAATTCCATTGCGTGCATTTTATCGTTGTCAAAGCTACCGAACTCAAGGGGATAGTAGTTACCGCCCATTAATGCCCTTTGGTCTAAATTCAGGCTGTACTCAGGATGCTGATGAGAATAGAAATCCATAAGCACCAATGGCATAATAGCTGACCTTGCGGCATATTCATTCGACATATAAAGGTTTGCACCTGTAATGGGAAGCCAGAAGGAAATGCCGTATGTATGAGACTGTGTTGCATCGAAAAGGTCGGGATGGTAAGCGCAGTTGTAGTCACTTCTCCAGAATGCAATGCTTCTGTAAGTCATTTCAAGGTCAAGTCGTTTACCGCCTGAAGCGCAGTTATCAATAATAAGACCATCGATGTTTTCTGTGAGATAATCGAGGAATTTATAAAGGTTTGTTACATAGTGGTTTTCGCAGATACCTGTTCTGCCGTTGTAATATTCAGCATCTGCCTTCTGCCAATATTTAAGAGGCGGGAAGTTGAAATCCTGACGATAAATTGTAACCCCGTTTTCTTTCATTGATTTCAAAAGGTAATCACAATAGTATTTAAATGCATCCTCGTTTGCAAGGTTCCACATAAGGTTGTCATCATCGTCAACACTAATCAACCATTCAGGATTTTCGGAACCAACGGTATGGAAATGAGTGCCGGGCCATACTCTTTCAGGCTCATACCAAAGGGTGTGACCTAAGCCTTTTTTCTTAGCATAATCGGAAAGCTCTTTGATACCGTTGTCATATCTGTTAGTGTCAACAGTCCAGTTACCAACGCCATCGTACCAGCCTTCATTGTAGCTGTACCAGCCTGCGTCCATCCAGAAAGCATCAATTTCTTCATATACACTATCGGCTATTTCAGTATCGAGAATATTAATGATTTCATCAGTAGTTCTCGTTGATGTAGGTCCTGCAACCTCCATTACAGTATATGAATTCTGTTTTACATTTTCAGGGTAAACAGAGTCCATAATCCAATTTCTGAAAAGATTAAAGCCTTTGAGTGCATTATCGTTATCGTAGAAGCTGATTGAAACAAGGGGCGAACGGACCTCTTCACCGGGAAGAAGATATGTATTGAAATTTTCCTGCTTAACAGTAATGTTTGTTTCGCCATTTGAACCTGAAATACCTGATGCCCATTGACCTGTCCAACCGATACCGAGAATCATTCCGTAATTTTCGCCGTGAATGTTGAAATAGGGAAGGAAGGCTTCAGTAGGCTTACCATCAGTAGCACTGAATTTTCGTTCAGCAGAAGTTAAATTTTTCTTTATAAGTGAAAAGTCACTCGCAGCGGTATCACTGCCCATTGAATAATAAAGGTCAGCCTTGCCTGTGGGGAAAGCATAGTCAAGGGCATAGAAATCACTGATAACTCCAGAATCTTTTTCGCCTGCATTTTTAATATAAACAGTCCATTGGCAAGTAGCATTCTTTTCAAAAATGGTTGCTTCAACAGTTACTTCAAGTCCACTGTTTTTGTTTTTATAAACTATATATTCGGTCTGGCCGCCCTGATAAACTGAAGCAAACTCGGGCTTTTCCATAATGTGCTGTTCCCACTCGGTTGGGTTGAATATTTCGCCATCAACCTTAAAGGTGAAAGGCATTTTGCTGTGAATACCAAAGAATTTGTCTTCATACCATTGAGCGCAAAGCTCCTTTTCTTCTTCGGTTATTTCTGTTTCAGCAGCACTTATAGTATCAAACTGAATATTCTTTTTATATTCCAGAGCTTTAATGTTTTCTTTGTTCAGAACAATCACACCACCGCAAGAAATAATGAAATAAACAATTGCAAGGATTATGTTTAATACTGCAAGCTTCTTTTTTGCTCTTAAAATGAAAGTTGTTAAAAGAAGAATTGCGGATAAAGCGAAAGCAACTGTGTATGCTTTAATAACAACCTGGTCATTTAAATAGCCTTCTTTGTTGATGCTTGCATTAATTCCCCATATTAACCCCTGAAACAAGCCGTTTCCAACTATAAAGGCTATAAGCTTTGGAATCCAATTGGCTTTTTTGAATGCCGCTTTAACAAACATAATAAGAAACCAACCGATTGCCGTACCTGAAAGAACAGTATAAAGGTGGATATCAGCACCGCTCTGAGTTCCGTTGAATATGTACCATAAAGAATATGCAGCATATATCATAAGCCCTAAAAAAATTGTTGTGAGGCTTATTTCTACAATGCTGTTGTTTTTTAGCTTTTTCATAACACAACCTCCACTTGAATTTATAAAAATTATATATAAAAAAATTTACAAATGCAACTTATATATAACATGATTTTTTATTAAGTTGCAATTTCAAACAATTTTGTACTGTGCTTGGGTGCATTAAAAACGATTGTATCAGTTTCAAATTCTTTGTTTTCTGCATCTAACAGAGAGCGGATTTTATATTTCTTCGGAAGAGTTATTTTGGTTTCGCCATCATCCACTGTGTGAATACCAATAAAACCATTTCCTGAATAGAATACTGCCTCTGTGTCATTGTAACAATGAACACCTGAAGAAATAAGAAAATCACGAAGTTCATCAGTATCGTAATATGGCTTTTCTTCTGTTGATGCAACAAATGGAATGGAAAGCTTTTCGTAAAGCTCCATAGCTTTTTTTCCGTATTCTGTGGGTCTTGGTGCGGTAAATATGGCGCATTTATA
>SVOP01000068.1 GCA_015066325.1 Oscillospiraceae bacterium | reverse complement strand
TTCCGATCTGATATTGAAAAAGGTGTAAAAGAAGGTGCAACCCTTGTTCTTGATGGCAGAAATCCTGACCTTCCCGAAGAAATCAAAAACGGCTACTTTGTTGGTCCTACAATCTTTGATAATGTTACAGAGGATATGACAATTGGCAGAGATGAGGTTTTCGGTCCGGTTCTTTGCATTAAGAGGGTTAAAGACTTCCACGAGGGTATTGCAGTTATGAATGCTAACCCCTATGCAAACGGTTCTGTTATCTTCACTCAGAACGGTCACTATGCAAGAGAATTTGCACGCCATACTCACGGCGGTATGGTTGGTGTTAACGTTGGTATTCCCGTTCCTATTGGCTTCTTCCCCTTCTCAGGTCACAAGGATTCATTCTTCGGTGACCTTCACTGCCTTGGTAAAGATGCTTACCGTTTCTTTACAGAAAGCAAATGTGTAACAACCCGTTGGTTTGACGAGGACGAAATCAAGAAAACTGAGGTTTCAACCTGGGACGGCACAATCTGATTTTATAAATTAAATTTGAAAGGACATAATAACTATGCTTAATATCGGTATTATCGGTGCAGGTCGCATCGGCAAGGTTCACCTTGAATCAATTTCATATCACGTTAAAAATGCAGTTGTAACTGCAATTGCAGACCCATTTATGAACGATGAAACAAAAGCATTCTGCGAAGGCTTCGGTGTTGAAAAAATCTACACAGATTATAAAAAAATCATTGAAGATGAATCAATTGATGCAGTTCTTGTTTGCTCTTCAACTGATACTCACGCTCCTATTTCCATTGAAGCAATCAACGCAGGTAAGCATGTTTTCTGCGAAAAGCCCCTTGCAAACACAGTTGATAAAATTCTTGAAATTGCAGAAGCTCTTAAGGCACATCCTGAGGTTAAATTCCAGGTTGGCTTCAACCGTCGTTTTGACCATAACTTTGCAGCAGTAAGAAAAGCTTATGATGAAGGCAGAATCGGTGATGCTCAGATTCTTAAAATCACATCCCGTGACCCTCAGGCACCACCTGTTGGCTACTGCGCAGCAAGCATCTTCCTTGATATGACAATTCACGATTTTGATATGGCTTGCTTCCTTACAAACAGTGATGTTGAAGAGCTTTATGTTTATGCTGATGCTCTTATCAATCCCGGTATCCGTGAATATGGTGACTTCGATACAGCTATCATTTCAATGAAAATGAAAAACGGTGCTCTTGCAGTTATTGATAACTCTCGTCAGGCAATGTACGGCTACGACCAAAGAGCTGAGCTTTTCGGCTCAAAGGGTATGGTTGCAACTGCAAACGATACACTTTCAACTGCAGTTGTTTCCGATGCTAACGGTGTTACAGGTGAAAAGCCACTCTATTTCTTCCTTGAAAGATATATGGGCTCTTTCTCAGAAGAGGTAAGACAGTTTGTTGACTGCTGTTTAAACAACAAAGAAACCCCAGTTGGCATCCATGCAGGTCTTCAGTCAGTTAAAATTGCCCTTGCAGCTGAAAAATCTGCAAATGAAGGTCGTCCTGTTAAACTTTCGGAGATTAAATAAAAATGTCAGAAAAAAACTATGATATTATAGTTATTGGTGCAGGTTGCGGCGGTTTAACTGCCGCTGCTTGTGCTGCTAAAGAGGGCAAAAAAGTCCTACTTCTTGAACGCCACAATACCCCCGGTGGCTTTGCTTCAAGCTTTATAAGGGGGAGATTTGAATTCGATGTCAGTTTACATCAGCTCTGCGGTTTCGGAAATAACGCAGGGTCAGGTGAGGTGCGTCAGATTTTCGATTATCTTGGTATCAGCGAAAAAATAAAATGGGCGGAAATACCCGAAGCATACAGGCTTATCACCAAAGCTTCTGATGGCTCCCCTATTGATGTAATAATGCCTTTCGGTGTTGAAAATTACATTGAAGCTATGGAAAAATATGTTCCGGGCAGTAAGCCATCAATGATAAAGCTGTTTAATTTAGCTGAGGAAATTGTTAAATCAAGCGAGTTTTTTGCAGAATTCGAGTTTAAAAAAAGCCCCTCTGCTTTAAGAAGAGTTTTAAAAGAGCACGGCAATTTTATAAGAACTGCCCCCTATTCTGTAAATAAAGTTTTAGATGCTTTAAAAGTGCCTAAAAAGGCACAGGATATATTCACTGCATATTGGTTGTATCTCGGTGTTGATTGCGACAGATTAAGCTTTATCCATTATATTTCTATGGTATATACGTATCTGACCTTAGGTGCATTCACCCCTAAAATGAGAAGCCACGAAATGAGCATGGCTTTAGCAGGTGTAATTGAGGACAACGGCGGTGAAATCCGCTATAACTCACATGTTTCGCGTATTATTTTTAAAGACGGACAAGCTTCCGGTGTTATTTTAAAAAGCGGTGAAAAGATTATGTGTAATCACATAATAGCAAACTGCTCGCCTACTACTGCATACGGAAAAATGATGAAAGCAAAGGATGTTCCCGAAGGTGCATTAAAACGCACAAATGCCCGTTCCTTTGGTATGCGCGGTGCTTGTGTATATCTTGGTTTAAACCGTTCACCAAAGGATTTGGGAATTACTGAACATTCATATTTTATTACTGATACTGCTAATTCTGTCAATCAATTTCAGTTAATGAAAAATATTGATACAAACAATGCCCAAGCGGCTGTCTGCCTGAATATTGCAGACCCGAACTGCTCTCCTGCAGGAACAACCATTCTATGCTTAACCACTCTTTACAGTGATAACTGCTGGGCTAACATAAACCCTGAAAATTATTTTGATGAAAAGGATATGCTTGCCGCGCGACTTATTGCAAATTTTGAAAGTGCAACAGGCATAACAATCCATAACTCTATTGAAGAATTAGAGGTTGCAACCCCTGTAACCTTTGCAAGATATACCTATACCCCTCAAGGCACGGTTTACGGCTACTATGGTGATGATTGGGACGGCATTATTCCGAGAATTATGACAGAAGCTACCGATTGCGATACAAAAGGGTTACGCTTCTGCGGTGGATGGGGTCCTCAGCTTTCAGGTATCAGTTCTGCAATTGCCTCGGGCAGAAATACGGCATTTGCTACCTTTGATGACTTGGAAAACGAAAAAAACAAGGAGGAAAAAGCCGATGAAAAATAAAATCAAGGTTGAATCCTCTTTCAGAGATATAAAGAACTTTATTAATATTCCGTCAAACAGAAAAGGTATTATTGAAGAAGCTCCCGAAACACCTATAAACGCTAACTTTGCGGTTAACTCTGCCGCAAACTTTCTTCATCCCACCACACAGTACTTAAAGGTAAAGCAGGTAGCAGAAATTTCGAAAGATGTAAGAGCTTATGTGCTTGAGCCTGATGCTTCTCACGGTACTGCAAAGCTTGCCTTCTTCAGACCCGGTCAATATTTAAGCATCACTTTAAATATTGGCTCTGCTGTAGTTACAAGACCTTTCACTATCTGCTCTTCTCCTCTGCGTTCTGTTGATGATGAATATGTTATTATAGTGAAAAAAATCCCCCACGGATTTGCCTCAACTCATATCTTCAATACATGGGCAAAGGGAACTCAAATCGTAGCTTCTGCCCCCCAAGGTAATTTTTATTATCAAAAGCTTCGTGATTCTAAAAATATTGTTGCAATTTGCGACAGTAACGGCATTTCTTCGTTCTTATCAATGGCAGAGGCTATTGCGGACGGAACACTTGATATTGATTTAACTCTCCTCTATTCCGCAAGAAAAAGAAATGAAACCATTATGTCGGAGCGCTTGGCAGAGCTTTCGGAAGCAACAGATAAATTCAGAGTTATTTATGTTTTCAGTGACGAAAGAGCGGATAAATGCGAAAGAGGTTTTGTTACAAAAACTTTAATTGAAAAATATGCACCCGCTTCAAAATACAGTATTTTTGTTTGCGGTTCAACCGCCCTTTATAACAGAATCACACCGCAGATTGCAGAATTAAGGCTTGAAAAGAAATACATTCGATTCGGTTTAAGCGGTCAGATTATTAACCCTGCAAGTCTTTCGGATTTCCCGAAAGATGAAACAGGTAAAACATATTTCTGCAAGGTTATAAAAAATGGTGAGCTTGTTGCAACAATCCCTTGTGCCACCGAAGAATCACTTTTAGTCAGCTTAGAGCGTGAAGGAATAAAAACACCTTCCTCCTGCCGTTCAGGTGAGTGTGGTTTTTGCCGTGCAAGGCTCATAAAAGGTAATGTTTTCATACCAAACGGTATTGATTCACGCCGCCTTGCTGATTCAAGCCACGGAATCATTCATCCCTGTTGTTCATACCCAATGAGCAATTTGACCTTAATTATAAACTAAAAAAGAGAGTATTCGGAATACAAGATTCTGAATACTCTCTTTATGTTCTTATAACTTATTTAAAATCATCAAAGCCATCGTCAGTGGGTTTAGCTTCGGGCTTAACTTCAGTTTTTGCAGGTTTAGAAATGACTAAAGGTTCTTCAGGATTGAGTGTTACCTTAGCATAATTAACTGCGTTTTCAACATCTGCAACCAAATCAACGGGCTGACCACCTGAAAGCTTATGTGCAATAGCAGCATTTTGCTTTTTAATTTCTTCCAAAGCATCACTTAATTCATTCTGCATTTGCTTTACGCTTACAACAACATAACCGAAAACACCGAAAATTATGAGAGCATAAACAAATGCATAAACTGAGAATTGGCTTGATGCATCAAAGAAAATAAGCAAAACGATTGTTGGAATTATCAACGCAATAACAATAAAAGCTACAACAGAAAGAGCTTTTTTTAAAATAGGATTCATAAAATAACCTCCGATTATTTATTCTCAGCAGCAATACGCTGAAGACCCTCAAAGCCGATTTTTACGGAATCAAAAACATCCGTATCATAGCACAAATCCTGCTCAATTACAATATATTGAACACCAATTTCTTTGCAGACACGATAACAAGCACCTAAATCAAGGTTACCTGTGCCACATTCTGCAAATCTTTGAGCATTATTAACAATTCTCATATCTTTAAAATGGCAGACATCAACTCTGCCTTTAAGCTTTTTAAGATATTCTGCAGGGTTAACACCGCCAACCTGCATCCAATATGTATCCGGAATAAATTTTAGTGTATCGGCGGTTGTTTCTTCAATAAGTCTTTCAAAGGTGCGTTTACCGTCATAAACCTCAAATTCAAAAGCGTGGTTATGATAGCAAAGCTGTTTGCCATAAGCTTTCATTTTAGCACCAATTTCATTACATTTCTGAATAAAACCGCTAACACCCTCAAAGGATTCGTGAATATTACCCGGCATAGCACCGATTCCGATATTATCACAATGAATTAAATTATGCTCGTGAATGAGGGCATCCAAATCATTTTTCATTCTGTCATAAGGCTTGTGAGTTACGCAGACATCCATTTTATATTTATCAACAAGCTCTGCAACAATTTCAGGATGAATATCACCAATTGCAGAAATCTGAATAACATCGCAACCGATGCTCTGAAGGAATTTGAGTGTTTCTTCAAAATCCTCTGCGTTTTGGCATTTATCACGCAATGTATATAACTGAACACCAAGCTTAATTTCGCTCATAAAATCACCAATCCTATAACTGTATATTCTCATTTTATCACACAATTTAATAAAGTAAAGTTTTTTTTCGTCTATTGTGCAATTTATTTATAAAAACTCTTGATTTTTTTCAAAAAGTGTTTAAAATGAATGTGTATGGAAAGAAAATGAAATTTCTTGTAAGAAGGCGAAACTATGGCAAAATATCTTATTGTAAACGCTGATGACTACGGAATGTGTACAGCAGCTAACGAAGCAGTTGAAGAGCTTTTCCAAGGCGGTTGGTTGAAATCTGCAACCATTATGATGCCCTGTCCCGGTGCAGAGCACGCTGTTCAGTTTTCTATTGACCACCCCGAATATGCAATCGGTATTCACACCACTCTCACAAGTGAATGGGGTAAATATCGTTGGAAGCCTTTAACAGACGGCAAATCTCTTCTTGATGAAGAAGGCTTTATGTGGCACGAAAGTGACCAGGTTGAAAAGAACGCTTCTTATGAGGATATTGAAAAAGAGGTTCGTGCTCAGATTGACCTTGCTCACAAAATGGGTATGAAGCCCAGCCATGTTGATAACCATATGGGTTCACTTTATGGTCACTACACAGGCAGATTGGGTCTTTCAAAGCTTGCTCTTAAAATCTGCGGTAGCTATGGCTATGCTTATCGCCTTTATACAAAAGCTGATAAAAGAATCTGCCCTAACGGCACTCCCTATCCTCTTTACGCAGCAGTTACAATTCTTTCAAAGCATTGGGGTAAAAAATATAATGTTATAATCCCCGATTACCTTCTTTTCCCCGATTGGAATGACGATATGAGGGTAAGCTATGAAGTATATCGTGACACTATTCTCAAAATCTGGACTGATATTCCCGATGGCGTAACAGAAACCTTTGTTCATCCCTCTGTTGAAAACGATGAGCTTAAAGGCATTACAGGCAGATGGAAAGACAGAGTTTGGGAATATCAGCTTATGAAGGACCCTTATGTACATAAATACCTTAAAGACCACGGCGTTGAATTAATAAGCTACAGAGAGCTTATTAAAATGAAAGGCGGCAAGGTTAAGGGCTAAGAAAAAAATTAAGGAACGGCGGTTGCCGTTCCTTTTTTATTTGTTAAACGAATTTTTAATATATTATTTGGGCATTTTTCTCTTGCTGCTCTTGGCATATTTCATCACCCAAAACTAATATGTCACATTACATCTCAATTGTCAATCATAGAACCGTCCCCTGATTGGTCCCTTAGTCTTTTTTAGTTAGGTTTTCACGCTAACCGTCCCCTCGTCACCTCAATAAATCCAAATCACATGATAACAATATCGATGTATATTCAAGTGGATATTTACTCTCTTGGACATCAAAAACTTTGTATATATTTCCTTCTTTTTTATATTTTATTGCTACATATCGGTTGTCGTCGAAATAATGATAACTAATGAAATAATCTCCACTATTAAAAAGTGTAGCACCTTTATCAAAAGATAAAACATCTTCAAAAGACTTTAAATCATATTTTTTATAATTTTGATATGACAGTAATGAACTACAAAGCATACCACAAATAATTTGACCTTTTTTAGAAAAGTATGCTAACCCATATTTAGTGGTACCATTATCATCAAATTTGATAACAGAGTAAAAATTGCTTTCTGTATATCTATTGGTTGAAAAAGTAGTAAATAAATCATTACAATCATTAATATTAAAATTGGATAAATTGTTAAACGGTGAAAATAATCCAATTGCTTTAGAGGAGGATTTTAAGTGACTCCATAAATCTTCTGACGAAATGCTTGTTATATCATATGCACCCTTATACCTTGAAACAGATGAGAAGAAAATACCGCTTTGACACCAACCACGAATATTGAAACGCAAATCATCAAAAACATTATCAAGCTCCGAACTTTTCACAATTAAACGAGCAAAATATTGCCTCGTATCACCTGCAGCTAAATAGCAAGGCCTGCTATATTCGGGTTTTTCATTATTTAACCAAATATTTTCACCTGAAATAAGTCTAGGAGAAAAACTTTTAATAGCAACAAATGAATCGTTCGTTATTGAGTATGACAACTGAAGCTCTGTATATTCTTCGGGTGAAGCTAATATTTTTTCTACATCCATTGTATTCATTGAATAAGTATCTTCTAGGTAAGTTGTTGTATAATTTTCACTTATTCCAACATAAAACATATCATATTTATACTCACATTTAATACACCTATTCAAATAAATCCCATTAACAATTATCAGCAATAAAAAGAAACATATTATCAACATAAATTTTAATTTCATTTTCATATTATCACCTATTGAGTAAGCTTAACCACGAATACGACTTCCTTCGAGGTTACAATAGTATCTTTAAAACCGTATTTTTTTGCTTTACTACACCTATAAGCGTTTCTATTATTTGTATGAGCGAAATAAAACACATCATAACTACCTTTTTTTCTATTTACATCTCCAACCAAAACAGCATGATGAATATCATGTGGAGATATAGATGTCGAAAAGAAACCAACATCACCTTCCAAAATTTTTTTATTGCTTACAGCTGTGTTTAATTCATTCTTACTAGTTAGTTTGATATACGGAGATTTTAATGTTTGGGTTAAGTATTTAAACAATTTAGGTGCAGACCACCATGTATCCGAAACTCTATAACATCTATATTGTGGACGATATTGAACATACCATTTTTTATAATCACTTCTACTCTTTGACGGCTTCTTTTTAGCACTAAAACTGTGCCATGTATTATCCATAATTAAACCACCCGCAAACAAGCATTGTGATACAAAGTTTGTACAATCCCCGCCATTTCCTTTTAAATCAGTATGATAATAATAATATTTAATATTCTTTTTGTTCCAATATTCTTCTGCGTAATTTAAAGCAGCATCGTCATCATAACTACCTTTACAATTCTTGTGTTTAATACGTCCTTTATCGTCTAAATAACATTTCCCCGTCTCATCAACAAAATTCACCCCATCATTCTCACAATACGCGAAAAGATTGTAAGAAAGAAGTGTGCCTGTTGCACCAAGATAATCCGTGCTGTCTGCATTTATAAACCTGCAGATTTCTGGGTCATAGTATCTTGACTGAAGATAATACATACCAATATCATAGTCATAGCAATAACCACGGTATGTAAAGGGACTGACTGTTGCAAGAATTGTTGAAGCACTCGGGTCAACACCGAAAGGAACAACAAAATCAACTGCACCCCAGGCATTGTAGGTATAGCGAACAACAATTTCACCGTTTTCATCCACAATACCTGTAATATCACCCTGAGCATTTTTCAGGTAAAGATATGTTGCGGAGTCATTGAGCATAAAGCCACGGGGTTCACCCCAGGAATCATAAACAAATCTTGCAGTATTAGCTACTCCATTTGCAGTATAGGTCAAAAGAATGAGAGTTCCGTCTGAATAAACATAGTCAAAACGAGCAGTTTCAACTCCGTTGGTTTTAACAACCTTTCTGTATCTCATTCCGTCCACATCATAGCTATAGGAAATCTGTTTATTCCCCTTGCTATAGCCTGCAAGCTCCCTGCCTCGCCAAGAAAGAGTTGCACCTAAATATGAGGTAGGATTGCCAATGCTGTCATAGGTTATGGTTTTGTCGTTATAGCCTGTTAACCTGTCTTCCCAGGCTTCTGCACCATAAATGAAAGTATCTGTTGAAACAAGAGTTTCGCCCGAATATACCTTACGACTTGAAATATTACCTTTGGAATCATAGGCATATTCATAAGTTGTTGAGCCTGTGATTTCTTTAATTAACTGCCCTGCTTCATCATAAACATACTGACTTGCACCGCTTAAATTAGCTGCATTTGAAACAGTTGAAGCATTTGTTATTCTTCCGTTTGAATCATAAGTGTAATTGTAGTTAACTGTGTTTGTTTCTTCGCCTGAAATGGTGTTTGTTACGGTTGAAATGAGGTTTGTTGTGACATTACCATTTGTAACATAGCCATACTGAGAAGAAATTGAAGCAAAGTCCGTTATTGCTGTGTCAACAGGGTCCTTTGTCATTACGGTAACTGCTTCATTTCTGCCGAACCAATCGGAAAGGGTTTGAGTGCCGATGGTTTTGCCGTAGGTGAAGTTATCGCTTTCGTCCTGACTTAAAACAACAGAAACTGCTTCTTTTTCTGTTGATTTGCCTGTTTCTTCGCTATAATCACTTTCATATATTTTGTGGTTATATGCGGTTCCGTTTGCGGTTTCCTGAGTAATGCTTACAGGAAGTTCAACGGTTTCTTCTGTTGCTTCTGTATTCTCTGTTTCGGGCTCAGGAGTTACATCTTTTGTTTCATAGATAACAGGTCCGGTCTGACCGTCTTTTATAACAATACCATCATTGGTATAATCAAAGAAATGACCTGTTCCGTTATCTTTAATATAATCTAAATTACCAAGGTTATCGTAAGCGTAGTTGTAGGTGATTGAGTCCTTCTCACCTGCTACCTTTCGGTATTTTTCAACCTTTGTTACATTACCGTTTATATCATAGGTATATTTAACAGTGAATCCGGTATTTTCAGAGCTGCCGAAAACTATGCTTAAAATTCTTGTTCTGTATTCTTCTACACCATAATTGTAACAAATTAATATTTCTCCGTCAACTAAAACTTTTTTAAGCTGACCCCATGCATCATATTCATAGGTATATTCAACATTACCCTGATTAATCTTTGTCAATAAATCCCCGTCATAAACATAGCTTATTGCCATCTTAACGGCATTATCTGAAAGACCTGAAACATTGCTTTGGGCAAGGGTAAGGTAACCCATAGCGTTACTACCGTAGGTTGTTTTGTTACCTGCACCGTCGGTGAATTCGATTAAACTACCGTTAACATTATATGCATAACCTGATGAAATATTGTTTTCATCTGTTTCGGAAATTATATTATTCAAATCATCTGAATATGTAACTGCCGACTGCATATATTTTTCACCGTCAAAGGAGCTTGTTGTTACGGTTTTGCCGTCCTCACTTGTTGCTTCAATATCGCTTTGGCGTTTGCATTGAACGCAACTACATTCACTTTGACAACGGCAAGAACAGTCAAGCTCTTCGCAATCCTCACAAGGACATTCTGTGGGTGGTATGTTGTCTGT
>SVOP01000067.1 GCA_015066325.1 Oscillospiraceae bacterium | reverse complement strand
TGTAACCTACCTTTCAAGGCGGGATATAACTATGATAAGACCTCTCATATATGTTCGTGAAGCTGCCGTGGAACAAGCGGTAGAGAGGCTTAATTTACCGGTTATAGAAAGTAAATGCCCTGCAAATGAAAAAACAAAAAGAGAAGATGCAAAAATGCTTCTCCAAAGACTTTCCGATGAGTATGGTGATGTGCCCGAAAGAATAATCGGCGCAATGCAAAGGGCAAGTATAGACCGTTGGAACATAGAATAAAAAGTAAAATGCATTCTGCATTTTGCATTGAAAAAGTCACTCCCTGCGGAGTGACTTTTTTCTTAATATCCAAATCCGTTACCAAAATAACTGCTGAATGGGTCTGTTGTTTGTTCCTGCTGAGGTATTGCGGTTTCGCCTTTGTCTTCAACAAGCTTAACCTTTGCATCAAATTTTGTGCTAACCGCACCTGAATTATTAAGTCTGCAAACAGAAAGTGTGATTGTATCTCCAACCTCACTGCCTTCAATTACTTCAAGAAGAACATCGGTTGAGTCAAGAGCTTTGCCGTTTACTCCGGTTACGATATCTCCCACCTTAATACCTTGCTTTTGAAGATCACTATCTTCTGTCATAGCCGCAATAACAATTGAGCCGTAGGGGAGGTTGTTTTTCCAGGCGATTGCGGAGTATGTGTAATCACTGGCAACAGTGTAATATGAAATACCTAACATGGGTCTGTTTGTAACGTAGCCGTTTGCAACAATATCCTCATAGATTTCAAGCATTGTATTTGAAGGAACAGAGAATCCCATACCTTCATATTCAGTATCTGTGATTTTTGAGGAGTTAAGACCTATTACCTGACCGAATTCATTAAGGAGTGCACCGCCTGAATTACCGGGGTTTATAGCAGCATTGTGCTGGATACAAGGTAAATCGTAAGCGCTTGTGCTTGAAGCAACAGGTCGGTCAATAGCACTTATAATGCCGTTTGTAAAGGAGCCGAAGAAAACTGTTCCTCCGGGGTTACCAATTGCATAAACCTTCTGACCAACGTTAAGCTTGTCAGAATTGCCGAAGGTTGCGGCTTTGAAGCCTGTTTTGTTTACACGGAGAACACCGATATCTGTTTTGGTGTCAAAGCCAACAATATCTGCATCTATTTCTTTTCCTTCATTAGTTTGTATCTGAACGCTAACACCCTTATCGGAAATAACATGGGCAGCTGTGATAATGTAGGTGTTTTTCTTTTCCTTATCCTCACCAACAATTATTCCGGAGCCTTCGCCAACCTTTTGGTTCTGAGCATAAACAATAACACCAACGTTGATTTCCTTAGCTTCCTCGTAAATCTGCTCGGGCGTCATTGCACCCTTGCCGGAGTATTCGGAGAAGGTGATAGGGGAATCTTCAGTCTTTGCGGTAGCGCCTGTGCTTTTATCATTGTTTTTATCTGAACTGTTATCTCCCTGCTCGGTTTTTATATTGTTGTCCGAGCCGTTTTCTGAAACAGTAACACCGATAGCAACCGAAGCAATTACAATACAAGCGCAAACCAAAGCAACAAAGATATTTCTGCCTGTATTCTTTTTCTTTTTAGGAGAAGGGTTGGGGATTTGGTATGCAGTCTGCGTGTATCCGGGCATATTGCTGTATTGATTATTTACTGTGTTGTAAGGAGTTTGATTGTATTGTGATTGGTTTTGTTGATTGTTGTAGGGTGTATTATAAGGTGCAGAGTAGGGGTGGTTATATGGTGTGCCATAGCTGTTGCCACCGGGAAGGGTACCCATTTGTGAAGAAGACTGCTGCTGAGAGGGGGCTTCTTGGGGTGGTGTTGGTGTGCTTTCAGGATTTGCACCGCCATAAATATTATTTGTGTTGAAATTTTCGTCCATTTGTATTCCTCCGATATTAGGATTAGAGTGTTTTATCATTTCGGTAATTTTACCGTAAATCTTGTGAAATTATCAGGTTCGCTTTCAACTGTTATAGTTCCACTGTGCAGGTCAACTATACTCTTTACAAGGAAGAGTCCCAATCCTGTACTCTTAACATCAGTACTTCTTGATTGGTCAACCTTATAAAATCTTTCGAAAACTTTACCTATATCCTTTTGAGGTATGCCTTTTCCTGTGTTTGTAACAGAGAAATAGGCGTATTTTTTATCAGTAGCGGAGTTTACAGTTATTCTGCCACCTTCATTGGTGAATTTAACTGCATTGTCAACAAGATTGTAAATAACTTGGTCTATCATTGCACTATCACCGTGAACAATGATTTTGTTAAGGTCCTCAAAGCCTTCGATTTCAATGTTCTTTTTAGAAACCAATTGCTCAAATCCCAAAAATGTTGTAACAAGCTTTTGTGAAATGTCAAATTGCTCAATGGTCAAATCTGCATTACCGGTTTCAATTTTGGAGATGTTTAACATCATAGTTACCATTTTTGACAAACGGTTGATTTCTGAAGAAACAATTTCCAGATAATAATTTTGTTTTTCCGGGGGGATTGTACCGTCAAGGATTCCGTTTATAAATCCACCAATGGTAGTCATAGGTGTTTTAAATTCGTGAGAAACATTGGCAACGAAGCTTCGTCTTGAGTTTTCTAACTGCTCAAGGGAGGTCGCCATTGAATTGAATTTGGTTATAAGCCCTGCCAATTCATCGTGAGAATGAATTTCAGGAACTCTGTAAGTAAAGTCACCTGAGGAGTAGCAACGGGTTGCATTCTCAAGGTTTCTGATAGGCTTTGCAATTTTTTCTGTCATAATATAAACAGCTATGGTCACAAGAATAAGTGCAAGACCTGCTGCAAAAAGGAACATTCTTAAAACATTTCTCAGATTGTTAACCAGAGTTCCCTCTAAGGGTGCGGCAACAATTGCAAAACCTGTGAATTCTTCTTTTATTATAATGGGTTCCATTGAAACAGAATGAACGCTGTTATAGAATGAATCCATTGTGGAAAATTCAGAAAAGCCACCGTTTTTTGCTTTTTGGATATAGGCTTTTGATAAAATTAAGTCTTTGTGCTTTTCGCAGGTGGTGCTACTTAGCTTGAAGCCGGAAAGCGTTTCTCCGCAGGCTGCAACAGAGCCATCCTTGTTACAGATGAATACATCATAACCGGTGCAGTCCGACATAAGGTCAAGAGAATTCAGAAGAATGAGTGCGGAACCCTCAGGATTTCGGATTATAGTTTCAGACTCAACCAGTTCGGTCATAGTTCGAGAAATCTCTTTAGCATAAAGAGTTGTTGTGTTTCTGTCTTGAGTGCGCAGAAAACCTGAAGTGAAAATCATCAAGGCTATACCGATAAGCAAAAAGCTGATAAGTACAATCGCGGAAAATATAAAGAAATATTTAAAAAAGAATGCACCTTTTTTTGAATGAATACGAGCCATTATATCACCGCAAATTATTTGGTTTCAAATTTATAGCCTACGCCCCATACAGTTTTAAGCTCCCATTTTTCAGAAACACCTTCGAGCTTTTCTCTCAGGCGTTTAACGTGAACGTCAACCGTTCTGGAGTCACCATAATACTCAAATCCCCAAACCTCATCGAGAAGCTGGTCGCGGGTATAAACCCTGTTAGGATTGCTGGCAAGGTGGAAAATCAGTTCAAGCTCTTTTGGTGGAGTATCAATTGCTTTGCCGTCAACCTTTAATTCATAATTTGTAAGGTTTATTGATAATTTATCAAATGCTACTTCTTTAGGGGTAGATTTATTTGTATCGGGTGTTGCACTGCGGCGAAGCACCGCTTTAACACGGGCAATAACTTCTTTTGTTTCAAAAGGCTTTGTTATATAATCGTCAGCCCCTAATTCAAGACCGAGAACCTTATCAAAGGTTTCACCCTTTGCTGTAAGCATAATAATAGGTGTCTGGGAGGTTTTGCGGATTTCTCTGCAAATTTGCCAACCGTCCATTCCGGGAAGCATAATATCAAGAAGTACAAGGTCAGGCTTTAATGTTTCAAAAGCCTCTAAGGCTTTTATTCCGTCAGTAACAATATCTGCCTGGAAACCATCCTTTTCAAAATAAAGTCGTAAAAGTTCGCAAATATTACTATCATCATCAACGATAAGTATTCTTTCGTTTGCCATACAAAATTCCTCCTTTGGAACTTTTTAAATATTATATACCATATTATTGCAAAAGTTATGAACAATTTTTAAAATAAATTGCGATTTAATAAAAACAATGACAGAATACCATATTAGATTAAGTAAACTGCCATTGGTTTTTGTTAATTTTTTCTTTTTTCGCGTTTTTCTTTCTTGCGTTTTTCTTTTGCTTTTCTTGCTCTCATTTTTTCGCTCTCTGTCATATGGCGTTTCTTTTTAGAAATAACAGCCACAACTATAATAGCGATTAGAAGCAAAATCAAGCAAACAGCAGACACTATTATGATGATTTTTCCGGCATCAACCTTACCTAATTTGTCAGAGCCTTCTTCTGTGGTTGGTTCAGTTGTTTTTTTGTCTGTAAGAACTACGGAAATAATACCATCGTCATTTAAAACGTAATTATACTCCGGGGGAAGAGTTTCGTAGGTAGAATCGCTTACAATGTTTCCGTATTGGTCAACAAGCTGCCCCTTGTCGTTTAACGAAAGGATTGTACCAACCATCTGGGATGCAGGACCGTTGAGGTTGATTAAACCATTTTGAGAATTGGGATTCTGTGAACCGCCGTGAGCATTCTGATTGTTGGTTTTATCTTCGTTGTCACCTATGCCTAATGTAGGAATAAGTCCTGTAAGGTCACTGTCGGGAGCTTCCGTAATACCTTGATGAACATTAACCTTATAAACGGTAGTGTTAGTTTTTTTGTTTGTTGTATTTTTGCAGATTATTGTAATCGTTTCTTTTGCTTTACCTGCTAACTCAACCAACGCATAAGAACCGGTAGTCACATCAACGCCGTTAATTGAAACGGTGGTTCCGCTTTTATTAATGGGGTTAGTGTTAACGGAGATGTTTTTCCTTATATTATCCAAATGAATATCATATTCATAAATATCGGAATAAAATTCATTTTCCAAATCGAAACGATGAGTTTTCTGGAGAACTAATTTGAAGCAATCTTCATAGGAATGCTTTTTTTGAGATATTGTAACCTTTGCGTCCTCGTAAGCCATTCTTTGAAGTATGTAATAGGGTGCAGTACCATTGCTCAGAGCTTTTTTGAAGGCTGCAGGGTCAATTGTAACGGAATATTGAGTTCCTATCATAGCCGCAAGGTATTTGTGCTGTATTTCCTCAGTTGTTGCGGTTTCGGCATCTATGGCAATTCCTGCGGTGCGGATTGTCATAATAGCAACTCTGCGGTAAACTTCATTCCTTGTGATTGAAGGTATTTCAAGCGGTGAAACATAGCCTTGAGTGTAAAGAGCCATCAAGGATGTGTAATAAATATAATCATCAAGGTTACCAACGGAAGCTGAACCGAAAAATTTAAGCAAAAATGAACTTAATTCAGAGCCGTCATCGGAAAGTGCCATAAGATACATAACGATTGCTTCTTCGCAGGGGGTGCCCTCGGGGATTTTTAAGGTTTTACCTGTATAAACATAGTAAATATCATTTTTCATCAGGGCATATAATGCGATTATCATCAGTTTTTTTTCAGGGTCTTTTTCATCCTCTGCGGTGATTATGATACCCTGATTTTTCAGCCATTCAATCTTGTCTTCGTCAGAGGTGTCAGGCTCTGCAATAACGCCAAGTGCGCCGACTTGCTTTAGAAGATATAGATATGCTGCTCTTTGAGAATCTTCATCAAGGGTATAAATTTCAATATATTCTTCAACCTGAGCTTTAAAATGAGGGGCATCAGATGTGTAAGGGTAGCTTGTAACAGGGTGCAGAATTTCTTCATTTATGAGACCGCTTGTTGAAAGCATATCCTCTTTAATTGTTAACTGGCGAAGCCAGGATGGGTCATTTTCCTCGTATTTATACTGAGTGTTTACACCAATGTTTGTTGCATCAATGGTGGGTGCAAATTCTCTTGCGAAAGCAGACGGACAAACAACTGCTAAAGCTATAATAACAGCGAAAACAGAAGAAAAAAATCTTTTCATTATAACGTCTCCTTTCTAAAAATCTTTTGAATTATACCAAATAAACTATACAAGGTCAATGAATTATTTGTTAAAATAAATGTTATTTATTAACTGAAAATGAAAATACTGTTGTGGTTTTATATTCTTCACCGGCATCAAAAACACATTTGCACCACTCGGGGTGGTTGGGTGAATCAGGGAAAACCTGCGTTTCATAGCAGAAAGCATTTCTGAAATGAACCGGGAGTCCTGCTTTACCGATAAGTGAGCCGTCAAGGAAGTTACCTGTGTAAAGCTGAATGCCCGGTAAATCTGTTTTCACTTCCATTTTAATTCCGCTCTTGTCACCAATAGCTGAAGCGGCAAATTTCAATGTGCCGTCAAAATCCCTGATGCAGAAGTTGTGGTCGTAACCATTGCCGTTTTTAAGCTGGATATGGTCTTCATTAATATCTCTGCCGATAGTTTTGGGAGCCGTAAAATCAAAGGGGGTGCCTTCAACTTTTTCTAATTCACCTGTGGGAATACTGATTTCGTCGATGGGGGTATAGCGGTCTGCATTGATAGTTAAAATATGGTTAAGCACATCACCGCTGTCGAAACCGTTAAGGTTGAAGAACGCGTGGTTTGTGAGGTTGATTACGGTTTTTTTATCAGAAACTGCCTTGTAATCAATGATAAGCTCATCATTATCGGTAAATGTATATGTAACCTGAACAGCAACATTACCGGGGAAGCCTTCGCGACCATCGGGGCTTTGATATGTAAATTTAACTGCATTATCGCCAACAATTTCACCATGCCAGATTTCTGAAGAGTATTCTGCACCGCCGTGAAGAGAGGTAATGTCTTTTTCGTTGAGAGTTACATTATATTCTGTGCCGTCAATGGTGAATTTGCCGTCTTTAATGCGATTTGCATACTGCCCAACAATAACACCCTGATAATCTCCTTGGGTAAGGTGGTCTTCGAGAGTGTCAAATCCGATAAGAATATCAATTAAGTTACCATTTTTATCTTTTATCAAAAGCTTATCAAGTGTGGCGCCCTTTTCAATAAGCTGAGCCTTTAAACCATTTTTGTTTTCAATTATAAAAGCATTAACCTCTTTGCCGTTTGCAATGCCGTAAATGTTCTTTGTAACAGACATTATTAAGCCCCCGTTTCCAATATGTATCTAATATAATAATATACTATAAAAGAGAGTGTAAAGTCAAGGCAAAACGCTATAAAGGAATAATTTAACATAAGTTTATCAAAAGGTTAACAATTCAATTGCTTTTGTCCGTTGATTATTATGTCAGTATATGGTATAATCAGATAATAATTTTTATCGAAAGGAGAGGTTGTCTGTGGAATTTATCAGCACTGTTGCACCTGTGTTAAGATACGCAATGCTGGGCATAGTCCTTTTTGTTGTGATAAGAATGTTAGTGGCACTTTTCTGCAAAAAGACAACCGACCCCATAAGAGCAAAATTGGTTAACTCGATAACAGGCGAGGGTCTGCCTCTTTACGACAGAGAGGTTTCCTTAGGCAGAAATAAAAAATGCGATATTGTTCTACCTTTTGAAACAATTTCCCGCCTTCACGCCGTAATTGCTTATCGTAACAAGGGCTTTGTTATATTTGATACCTTTTCAAAAACAGGTGTTACAGTGAATGGCGAAAAAATAAACGGTAAAAGCCATATTTATGATGGGGACGTTATCGGTATGGGTGGTCTTGAATACACTCTTAAGGAAGCCAGATATAAATATATTAAAGATAAGAGCGGTGCTGCAGGACGGGCTTCTTATGGCGTGATACTCATTTTGCTTGCAATTTTTAACCTTTTTTCAATGGCACTCAATATTTTTCCGGAAGGGGAATTTAACAGTCAGATTGTAATTGTTTATTTAGGATTTATTGCATTGCAGTGGCTTTATTTTGCCTTTGCTTCATTTGTAATGAGAATAAATAATTTTGAGCTTGAAATGATAGGGTTTATGTTTTCTTCCATAGGTCTTGCCATAGTGGGAAGTATGTATCCCGATACTGTGATGAAGCAGTTTCTTGCGATTGTTTTAGGTGTTGTAGCATATTGTGCACTTTTGATGTTTATGCGCTTTTTAAGTGCTGTAAAAACTCTTCGTTGGATGGTTGCATTTTGTGCAATTGGTCTTCTTGCCGTAACACTTGCAATTGCCGAGCCTACAAATGGTGCTTTAAGCTGGCTTTCGTTAGGCGGTATTTCAATTCAACCCTCAGAGCTTGTTAAGGTTGCTTTTATTTTCGCAGGTGCCGTAACCCTTGAAAAGCTGCAATCCATAAGGCATTTGACAATGTATATTGTTTTTGCGGCAATTTGTGTTGGTGAGCTTTTCCTGATGTATGATTTCGGCGCTGCGTTAATCTTTTTCTTTACCTTTGTTGTAATTGCATTTATGCGCTCAGGTGATGTGAGAACCCTTGTTCTTATTTGTATGGTTGCCGCATTGGGTGCGGGAATAATTCTTGTTTTTAAGCCCTATGTAGCAAGTCGTTTTTCAACATATCTTCACGTCTGGGAGTATATGGATGAAGGTGGCTTCCAACAGACGAGAACCCTTATATATACTGCCTCGGGCGGACTTTTCGGTCTTGGCTTAGGTAAGGGTCAGTTACGCAACATTTTCGCTGCTGCTGAGGATTTGGTCTTTGGTGTTGTCTGTGAAGAGTTCGGTATGATAATGGGCTTTTTAATTCCCGTAACCTATTGCATTATTGCAGTGTGGGCAGTGTTTAATTCCGGTAAAGCAAAGTCAACATTTTATTCAATTGTCGGTGTTGCAGCAAGCGCAATGATGCTTTTTCAGACTATGCTTAATGTTTTCGGAATAACCGACCTTTTACCTCTTACCGGTGTTACATTACCCTTTGTAAGTAAAGGTGGTTCAAGTGTGGTAAGTTGTTTCTGCTTACTCGCTTTTATTAAGGTTATTGACACAAGAACTTATGCAAGCTTCAAACCTGATACACAAAGGCCGCAAAAAGTGCAAAAGGCTAAATCAGGAGGTGCAGAAAAATGAAAATGACCTCAAGACGCGGTTTTGTTGTACTGCTTTTGGTTGTTGCAGTTGTGGCAGGCTTAGGCTTTTTAGGCTTTAAACTTGCGGTAAATGGTGAAAATTGGGCAACGCTTCGTGCCAATGAGCATCTAACTGAAGATGGTAGCTTTATTGCTGCAGGGCACATAACTGACAGAAACGGTGAAATTCTCGCAAAGACAGAGAATAATCAAAGGGTTTATAACGATTCTGAAAGAATAAGGCGTTCAACGCTTCATATTGTGGGTGATACCGAGGGGTATATTTCATCGGGTGTTCAAACTGCATATAAAACCCAATTAATCGGCTACAATCACATAACAGGACTTCATTCTTTAATTAAAAACGGTAGGGGAAATGATGTTAAATTAACTCTGGATAGTGAGCTTTGTGCGGTAGCTTATGATAAATTAAACGGCAGAAAGGGTGTTGTTGCGGCTTATAACTATGAAACAGGAGAGCTTCTTTGCTCTGTTTCAAGCGGTAACTATGATATCCGAAATAAACCAAGCTCCGAAGAAATTGCCGAAAATAAAAACGGACAGTATGACGGGATTTATATGAATCGTCTTATTGACGGGCTTTATACACCCGGTTCAACATTTAAAATTGTTACTGCTGCAAGTGTTATCGAAAATAAGAAAAATATAAACGATTGGGAGTATATCTGTGAAGGCGAAACCACTATAGATGGTGTTAAGGTGACTTGCCCTCACTCACATGGTAAGCTTAGCTTTAAAACAGCTTTTTCCAACTCCTGTAACTGTGCATTTGCAGAATTGAGTGAAGCTTTGGGTTCACAAAAGTTAACTGCAACTGCAAATGAATTTGGTTTTGGCGAAAGCTTCTCGTTTGGTAAAGGGCAAACGGAA
Source organism: Oscillospiraceae bacterium (assembly GCA_015066325.1). Taxonomy (GTDB): domain Bacteria; phylum Bacillota; class Clostridia; order Oscillospirales; family Acutalibacteraceae; genus DTU089. Next base: position 782 of record SVOP01000067.1, on the reverse strand, counting down.
AAAAGCAGAATTGATTTAAGTGAAGCAAAAAACGGTGATGTTGCCTGGGCAGGTGTAGGGCAGTATACAACCCTCGTTAATCCTTATCATATGTTAACCCTTGTAGGCTCTGTTGCCAATGGCGGTACAGCAGTTTTGCCTTATACAGTAGCGAGCATTTCCACCCCCGAAGGCAGAGTGGTTGAAGAAACTGTTGCCGTAAGCCGTGAATATATTTCACCGGATGTTGCAAAGCTTCTTAAAGAAATGATGAGATTTACCGTTGAAGATAATTATGGTGACTGGCGTTTTAAAGGGCTGGAAATGTGCGGTAAAACAGGTACCGCCGAGATTTCTGATGAAGAGGAACCGCATTCGTGGTTCGTTGGGTTTTCCGGAAATTCTGATTGCCCCGTTGCAATTGTAGTTGTGGTGGAAAACGGAGGCTGGGGTTCCTCTGCGGCGTTGCCTATAGCCTCATCGGTTATGGAAAGTGTATATAAAACACTTGCATAATTTACAGATATTTCAAATTTAATTTTATTGACTTGTTGTGTCATATATAGTAAAATAATATTTCAATATGTAAAAATATATAAAATCCGAAAGGTTGAAATAAATGAGTTTTATAGAATTTGATTCCGTTTACAAAAGATATAAAATGGGTGAGATTGTTATCAATGCTGCCGATGGTGTAACCTTCAATGTTGAGCAGGGCGAGTTTTGTGTAATCGTTGGTGCCAGCGGTGCAGGTAAAACAACCGTTCTTAATATTCTTGGCGGTATGGATGACTGTGATGATG
>SVOP01000066.1 GCA_015066325.1 Oscillospiraceae bacterium | reverse complement strand
TCAGAAAATGGGAATGGTTTTCCAGCATTTCAACCTTTTCCCCAATATGACCGTTCTTAAAAATATGACAAGCGCACCCGTTACAATTCTTAAAAAGAGCAAAGAAGAAGCTGAAAAGAAAGCCCTTGAGCTTCTTGACAGAGTTGGTCTTAAGGATAGGGCAGATGCTTACCCCAGTCAGCTTTCAGGCGGTCAGAAGCAGAGAGTTGCAATTGTCCGTGCTCTTTGTATGGAGCCCGATGTTATGCTGTTTGATGAGCCAACATCCGCCCTTGATCCTGAAATGGTAGGCGAGGTTCTTGATGTTATGAAGGAGCTTGCCGCAGAGGGTATGACAATGGTTGTTGTTACTCACGAAATGGGCTTTGCAAGAGAGGTTGCAACCCGTGTAATCTTTATGGATGAGGGTATCATTCAGGAGGACGGCACTCCCGAAGAAATTTTCGACAACCCCAAATGCGAAAGACTGAAGTCTTTCCTTGGCAAAATTCTTTGATTGTGAACTTGTAGTTGACAAAATAATTTGTTTGGAATATAATATAAATGAACAAAGGAGCTATCCCGGTGACGGTTAGCCCTAATAAAGTTTACGAAAAATAACCGCTAACTTTCTCAGGGTTGGGCGGTTATTTTTTTAATGCTAAAACGAGTGATAATATAAGTACAATTGTAATTATGGTTGCATATTCCATCAGCATCACCCCCTCAAATAGAGAGGGCAAATACCCTCCCATGAATGAAAGGGCTAACCGCCTACCGTATAGGATAACTCCTAAGGGAACAAAAGTTCCGTTTGTTATTGTAACACATTTTGGTATTTTGTCAACTGGCATCTGGCATCTGGCGACTGGTGGCACAACATATTGCATCAGAGCAAAATTATAATTGCCGACCGCAGGTCCCGACACTCCTCTTCGGCGGTGTTTTTTTAGTCGCCAGTCTCCAGCCTCCAGTCTCCGGCTTTCATAACAGAAACTTTATTGTTCTGTTTTTTAAAATTCTATAATTTAAATACAATTTGATTTAGAACAATAGAGTTGTTGCCTCAATTCTGGCATCTGGCATCTGGCGACTGGTTGCTAAGAAAACTTTAGTTTTCTTCTACTCGGCAACTTGCACAACAAATCCCATCTTATTTTGATATTTATCACAAGAGCTAAAATCGAATAATCGGTTGAAAAATAAAAGTAATTATGTTATACTTGCTCTATTAGTAGTGTGATAAAGTATGTTATTGTGCTTTATTGCAAATTCTACGGAGGTGTATCTTTTGGCAGACGAAAAAAACACTGTTGTTGAAACGCCGGAAATAGACCCTGCTTCTCGTGAGTATGTCTATGAAAACAGAAGATATGTCGGTATGAAGGAAACCATCTGGTATGTTGTTTACGATATGTGCCAGAGCTTTAATATCGACTCTTTTAACGACCGTTTCATCACAAGTATTCTTCAAATCGACCTTGACTACCAGACAATCGTTAGCGTTTTCAACGGCTTCTGGGATGTTATCAACGATATCTTCACAGCGGCAATCGTTGAAAAAACCCGTACTCGTTGGGGTAAATTCAAGCCCTATCTTGTTGGCTTGGGTATTCCCGGTACCTTGGGTACTTGCTTCTATTGGCTTCTTCCCATGTTCTTCAAGGGAAAAGGCGCAAGAGATATGACAAAGTTCCTTACATATTTCATTCTTGCTATTGTCCGTGAGGGTGCAGGTACATTCCGTGCTATCGCAAAAACAGGTATGCTGGCTACTATCACGCCCCACCCTGTTGACCGTACCCGACTGATTACGGTTGCCGAGTTCTTCTCGGGTCTCTTGGGCGAAAAGCTTCCCCAGCAGATTTTAACTGTTTTAATCGACCTTATCGGTAACAAGGTTATCAACCTTTCATATACCTCAACCTTTATGTTTATGGGTAACTTTACCGCAATTGTAAGTGGTGTTGCATCATTGATATTCTGCGTTATGACCCGTGAGCGTGTTCTTCAGTCCGTTGAAACACCAAGCATTGTACAGAGCTTGAAATCCGTTGTTAACAACAAGCCCATCTTGCTGCTTACTCTTTCGGAAACTCTTTCAAACTTCAGCGTTGGCGGCAGCATCAACGACTACTATATCGACGTTCTTAACTTCGCATCAATGACAATGGTTGCCGGTATTCCCGGTGCTATCATCAACCCCTTCTCATTCTCTCTTGTTCCTTGGTTCAGAAGAAAGTTCTCCACAAAGACTCTCTACCTCCTCGGTACAAAGAGCCAGCCGTTGCTTGATATTCCCGTATTCTTAATCGGTATGATAGGCGGTAAGCACAACGGTATTTATAAAAAAGTTCTGCCAATGTTCTTCGTTATGGCAATCAAGGAAGCCATTTATATGGTATTCTGGGGCGTTCGTAGAGTTATTCCCAGTGAAATGTATAACGAATCTATGGACTATTGCGAATGGAAGAACGGTTATCGTACAGAGGCTATGACCTCCGTTGCCCGTGACCTTACAAAGAAGCTTGCAAGTATTGCTAACTCTGCTCTTTCCCTCCAGCTTAAGAAGCTTATCGGTTACGATATTTCTTCTTACACAAGAGGCGAAGCTCAGACAGATAATACCAAGTTTGGTCTTTTCGCAATGGCAACAATTATTCCCACAGTTACTGGTCTTCTCGGTATCATCCCCATTCTCTTCTATGACCTTAGCGGTGAAAAGAGAGAGCGTATGTATGCTGAGCTTCTTGCTCGTCGTGAGGAAGATGCAAAGATTGCAATGTCCGGTGATAAAGAGGCTATTGAAAAGCTTGCTAAAGAGCAGTTATCAGTTGGCTCACAGAATAAGGAGCTTTAATGAAAAATATTCGGCGGCACGGTTGTGTCGCCGATTTTTATGAGAATATTGAAAGGAGCTTTATATGGCAAAATCAACTTATTTATCTAATTCAGCAAAAATATTAGCGGCTTTGTCGGGAATGCTTCTTTTGGCAAATATTCTTGTTGCAGTGGGGTCAATAGGCAATTTACCCGATGTTTCAAGGCTTGCAACAAGCTTTTCTAATTTATGCCTTTATGTTGTTCTGGTTATGGGCTATATAGCCTTTAACGGCGAAGCGGTCTGCCATAAAAGAAATCGTGACAGAAAAAAGAAAAAGCTTTTAGGCTTTTTTAAATTACTTCTTCTTTTATGCTTCCTTTTAAGATATATAAAGGCTGTGCCTGAAAATCTTGCTATGACAATTCCTGCCCAAAGCTTTGGTGGCATTTTTGCCCGAATGGGAGTCAGCCTGCTTTCAACCGTCGGCTCTTTCGGATTTCTTTTCGGTGCAGTTTCCCTTTGGTACTTAATACGGGATAGAGAAAACAGCAAGCTGTTTTTACCCGAGCTCGTTTCTGTAATGATAAGTGTGCTTTATAATGTTTTCAAATTTTTTAATTATGCCGTTGGTAAATATGAAATTACAGCTTTTGGCGAAAGCTTTGCCGCAATTTTTTCTCAGAATGCAATTTCTCAGATTCTTTGCATATTCCAGTTTCTTTTTAACTTGATTATGCTTGTTTGTGTCGCTGTTTATTATTCAAAAAAAGGTGAGAGTGAGCAAGAAATTCTTGATAAAAACACAAAAGAACTGAAAAAATCAAGAAATGTTTTAAAGGAAGAGGGCTTTGGAATAGATACCCTTGAGGATGATTTTTTAACACCTGATAACTGAATATACGAATAAATAAAATCCACCGTCTGTATAAATTACAGATGGTGTTTTTTTAGTGCGGAGTACGGAATGAGGAATGCGGAATAAAAGTTGCAAGTGGCAAGTTTCGGGTGATGCGCACAGCAATTATAATTCGGAATTCGGAATGAGCTTCGCTGTTTTTTGTATTTTTTAGGTGGTTTGTTTATGAAAAGGGTAGTTGCATTTTTTGTTCTGTTGTTAATTGTCGGGCTTTGCTTTTTTGAGTTTTTTTATAAGAATGAAAGGAAAGAGGAAGAGCCTGAAACAACTACTGTAAATATTACTGCAGAGGCTTCGGAAGCTACTGCAATTTCTGAAAACCCACAAAACAAAATATACGCTGTCTGGCTTACTTATTCCGAAATCGGCTCTTTTGTAAAAGGTAAAAGCGAAGATGAATACAGAGCAGATATTGAAACAGTTTTTAAAGTTTTGAAAGAAAATGAAATCAATACGGTTTTTTATCAGTGCCGTGCCTTTTGTGACAGTTTTTATGAATCAGAAATTTTTCCTGCTTCAAAATATATTACCGCAGATAGCAGGAAGCCTGATTTTGACCCCTTTGAAATCTTTTTAGAAAAAGCAAAAGCTTATAATATTTCGGTTCATTGTTGGATTAATCCGTACAGAATTTCTTATAATAATGACTTTAAAAATCTACCCGAAAATTCACCTGCAAGAGAGCTTTATAAGGGAGATAAAAATAGTCTTATAATATGTGAAGAAGGAGTTTTTCTTAACCCTGCCCATACTGAAAGCAGAAGGCTTGTTCTGTCAGGTATAAAGGAAATTCTCAACAAATACAAGGTCAACGGAATTCATTTTGATGATTATTTTTATCCGGAAACAAAAGAAATTAATGATAAAGAATTATATAATGAATATAAAAATCAAGGAGGTGCTCTGCCTTTAGCAGAGTGGCGCAGAGAAAATGTTAATGCTCTCATAAGCTCTGTTTATTCACTCGTTAAATCGCAAAATAATGCTTTGATTTTTTCTGTCAGTCCGTCTGCAGATATAGAAAAATGCAAAAATGTTTTTTATGCAGATGTGGAAAAATGGTGCAGGGAAGAGGACTTTGTTGATTTATTAATACCTCAGATATATTACGGCTTTGAAAATGAAAAAATGCCTTTCAGGGAGGTTTTGGGTGAATGGGAAAAGCTTGCTTTACAAGGCAATATTAAGCTCCTTTGCGGTCTTGCTGCTTATAAATGCGGAAAGCCCGATGAATTTGCAGGAGAGGGTGTGAACGAGTGGAGTGAAAATGTAAACATTTTGTCACGCCAATATGAACAAGTGTCGGAAAGCCCCGTGTGGCAAGGGTTTTCGCTGTTTTCATATTCTTATTGTTTTGGGGAGAATGTAACGGAAAATTCCAAAAAAGAAATAAAAAATCTGCTATATATGGTAGAATGAATATATAAAATAGGTAAGATTGTCAAAATATTGATTTTAAGAGTTAAATAAAGAGGTGTATATGAAAAGAAGTTTAAGGTTTATTGCATTAATACTTTCGTTTCTTTCTCTTAATTTAATAGCTCCTGTGGCTTCTGCGGCAAGTGTTTTGGGTGATGTTAACGGTGATGGTTATATCACCTCTGATGATGCGCGCCTTGCTTTGCGCTTTTCTGCAGGTATGGTAAAACCAACCACCGCGCAAAAAAACTCTGCCGATATGGATAATAACGGCAAAATTACTCTTGAAGATGTAAAGCTTATTTTAACAGATGCCCTTGATATTGAAACCTATGAAGAAAGCCTTTTGCGACAAGGCTTCCCAAAATCCTATGTAGAATATCTTGTGGAGCTTCATAAAAAATATCCCCAATGGGAATTTGTTCCGATGGTTACGGGGCTTGATTGGCAAAAGAGCGTTGATGGTGAAAGAAGCCCCCATAAAAAACAGCTTATTGAAAATAATGTTCAATCTTCATATATGTGCTCCTGCAGCTCCTGCAAGGGCGTAATTCAGGAGGCAGCTAACTGGGTAAGTGCTTCAGAGGAAGCAGTTAAATATTATATGGACCCGAGAAACTTCCTTAATGAGCAGTATATTTTCCAGTTTGAAAGCACCGCTTATGACAGTAGCCACACCAAAGCAGGTGTTGAGGCGATTCTCAAAAATACCTGGATGCACGATTCCTCAATTACATATCTTAACGCCTTAGGTACTGAAAAAACCTATAAGGAAGATGGTGTTGCGGTTAAGTATTCCGATGTTATTCTTAAATCTGCAAAGAACAGCGGTTTAAGTGCATATTATATTGCATCTAAAATTGTTCAGGAGGTTGGTTCAAGCTCTGCTTCAAATGCAGGTGGTGCAAGTGGCAAAAATGCCCCATTTAACGGTATTTATAACTATTATAATATCGGTGCCTATACCGGTGTTCGCGACGGTCTTGAATGGGCAAACGGATTTATGAAGGCTGCTAAAGATGTAGCGATGTATAAATCCGCAGACACAACCTCTTCGAAGGTGATTACAGTTCCGCAGAATACAGAGCTTTATTATATTTCCGTGAGCGGTGACTTTTATCGCGTAAGCACGGTTGTTAATGGTACAACATATAAGGGGTATATCAAAAAAAGCGGTGTTTCCGTGTATACCTCTTACGGCAGACCATGGTCAAATCCGCAGAAAGCAATTTATTACGGTGCTCAGTATATTTATGAATCCTTCTCGGAAACCCAATATACAGGCTATTTGCAGAAATTCAATGTTAATCCCGAATCCGATACCCTTTACGGCCACGAATATATGGCTAATGTAAGAGCGGCAGCAGCAGAAGCTAAAAAGACTTATAATGCTTATGCTTCTCTGGGTATTCTTGATGCAAAAAAAGTTTTTTCAATTCCGGTTTTTGAAAATATGCCCGGTGATGAGGAAAGCTTCAAGAAATTAAAACCCACAGTTACAGTTCCGGAATACACCGACAGCTCTATTACACTTAAATGGACGAGCATTGACGGTGCGGATTATTACCAGATTTATAAATATAACGAGGAATCCTCAAAATATGAAAGGCTGAAGACAACTTCTGCACTTACATATACAGATACAGGTCTTTCCAAGGGAGAAAAACCCAGGTATAAGGTGCGTGCTTATTTCACAAATGAAGAAGGAACAAAAATATATTCTGCCTACAGCTCTGTTTTTTACGCAACAGTTGCACCGGATTCACCTACAAGTCTTGCCCTTGTTTCCAAGAGTGATGATACAGTTAAAATTAAGTGGAGTGGTGGAGAGTGTACAGGGTATTTTGTTTACAGGTATGATGCTTTTTCAGGAGAGTACGAGAAAATAGCAACCACAAGCGAGAAAAGCTATACCGATTCAACTGTTGATAGCGGAACTGCTTATAAATATAAAATAAGAGCGTATGTAAAAACAGACAGCAGAACCTTCTATTCACCATCATATACTACGGTACTTTCTGTTACCACAACAGGTGAGGCAACAGCCAAAAAAGGTTATGTAAATATAACAGACGGTTATCTTAATATAAGAGCATCCGCAAGCACTTCAGCGGATGTTGTAGCACAGCTGTCACAAGGTCACTCCCTCACAATCCTCAGTTTAACGGGGGATTGGTATAAGGTCAGCTTTACCCTTGATGGTGCAGCTCTTACGGGCTACGCTCATAAGGACTACATAAAAATCGGTACATATAGCGGGACAAGCACTCCCGAAGAGCCTGAGAAAGAAACCTGCCCTTATACAGAACCTGACGTAACTCTCCGCCAAGGTGATAGCGGTGATGCGGTAAGATGGCTTCAATGGTATCTTTATAAATTAGGTTACCTTAAGGAAAGCGATATTGACGGCTCCTTCGGTCCCACAACACTTTCTGCAGTTCAGAAATTCCAGACTGATAATAATCTGGATGTGGATGGTCTTGTCGGCTCGGGCACAAGAGGTGCTCTTAAAAATGAATACGGCAAATAAAACATAAAAAATAACCACCGAGTTCTGAAATTCGGTGGTTATTTTTTTAATCTTTATCTAATATAATTTTTGCGATTTTATAAACATCACCGCAACCTAAGGTTAGAACTAAATCACCGGCGCCGATATTTTCTTTAAGATAATCTGCAACCTTGGGGAACGTATCAAACCAAACGGAACCGTCAATTTCATCTGCTAAATCCTGAGTTGTTATGCCATAGGTGTTGATTTCTCGTGAACCCATAATCTCGGTTAAAACAACTTTGTCTGCAATTGAAAGAGCCTCTGCAAAGGCGTTTAAATGCATTTTAGTTCTGCTGAAGGTGAACGGCTGGAAAACTGCCCAGACACGCTTATAATCCATTTTCTTAGCGGCAGAAAGAGTAACCTCAAGCTCTGCAGGGTGGTGAGCATAATCGTCAACAATATCTGCGCCGTTGTATGTGCCTAAAAACTCAAAGCGTCTGCCTGCACCCTTAAAGGTGAGAATACTGCTTTGGCATTGCTCAACACTTGCACCGCAATACATAGCCGAAGCAATTGCTGCAAGAGAGTTGAGAACATTGTGCTCACCCGGGACGCTTAATTCAATTCTACCTTTAAAATCACCATCAATGTAAAGGTCGTAGCAGGGGAATGCGCCGTTGTTGTACCCTACATTTTTAGCAACATATTTGCAGCTTTCGTTTTTTCCAAAGGAAATCATTGTTTTGCCTTGGGAAATGCCCTTGATGCTGTCAAGCGTGTTTTTATCATCACCGTTATAAATAACAGCCTTTGTTGACATATCAGCAAATTTTCTGAATGAGGCTTCAAGGTTTTCAAGTGTTTTGAAATACTCCATATGGTCTCTGTCAACATTGAGAATAACGCTGATATCGGGAGTTAAATCAAGGAAGGTATCCTTATATTCACAAGCCTCACAAACGAGAATGTCACTTTTACCGACTCTGCCGTTTGTGCCCGTAAGGGGTAATTTACCGCCGATAACTGCGGATGGGTCAAAATTATTGTCTATTAAAATATGGGTAAGCATTGAGGTGACGGTTGTTTTGCCATGGGTTCCGCAAACGCCGATGCAGTTATCATATTTCCTTGTGAAATATCCGAAAAGCTTACTGCGCTCAAAGGTGGGAATACCGCTTTCCTTGGCGGCAACAAGCTCAGGGTTATCGGGAAGAAGGGCGGCGGTATAAACTACCATATCTGCACCCTCAACATTTTCTGCCTTCTGACCCATTGTAACGGGAATACCTAAAGCACGAATACGCTTCAAGGTATCGGATTCATTATTATCTGAGCCTGTAAGATAGTGACCCTGAGCGTGCAGAATTTCTGCAAGGGGACACATACCGCTACCACCAATACCTATAAAATGTATTCTTTTGGCTGATTTTATAACATCATCAATTATCATATCAAAAATCCTTTCGGACTTATTTTAACACTAAAATTATACTCCAATAAAATGGAAAAATAAACCCCTAAAAGAGATTTATTTTAATCTGTCGAATAAATCGCTTCTTTCAAGGCTTTTTCTCAAAACTGTGCCTAAAACACCGCAGGAAATAATTTCTCCAAGGCAAACAGTTAAAGCGAAAAACCAATAAGTGCCCTCTAAGTTATAAACATTTAAAAGCACAACCGGTACTATAACCGTATTTGCAATTATTGGTGGCAGGGTTGCAAAAATTTTATGCTTTTTTAAGAAATATGTTCCCAAAGCACCTAAAAGGGTAGCAAGGCTGCCGAAAACAATATCCCATAGAGCACAACCTGTTAAAATATTTGCAAGAACACAGCCCGCAAAAAGGCCGGGTATTGCAGCGGGGGTGAATATGGGCAGGATTGTTAAGGCTTCGGAAAATCTTACTTGCACGGCAAAGCTTGCAAGACCAAAGGCAGATGCAAGATATGTCAAAACAACATAAAGTGCCGCGATAATTGCCGCAACTGAAACATTCACGATTTTCTTTCTGTTTTTCAATTTAATCAACTCCATAGTTTTGTTTAGTGTGAGGATGGTTTCGAACTCACATTTTGTATAAAAAAAGCAAGGATTTTTCGTGTAAAAAAACATTGCTTATTTTAACGAAAAGATATATTATTAAGGTGTATTTATTCCCATTTGGAAAGGGTGTTTTTATGATTAATGTAACAATCTGGAACGAGGGCAGGCACGAAAGAGAAAGTGACTCTGTTGCTAAGGTTTACCCAAAAGGTATTCACGGCTGTATCGCAGAATTTTTAGGCACCGATGAAGAGCTTAATATCACAACTGCAACTCTTGATGATGCCGATAACGGTCTTCCCGAAAGCGTTCTCGAAAATACTGACGTTCTTCTTTGGTGGGGTCATATGGCTCACGAATGTGTTCCGGATGAGCTTGTTGAAAGAGTATATAACAGAGTTATGAGGGGCATGGGCTTTATTGCTCTTCACTCCGCTCATTTCTCAAAACCCTTTAAAAGATTGATGGGCACAACCTGTTCTCTCAAATGGCGCGATGGCGACAGAGAAAGACTCTGGTGCATTAACCCCTCTCACCCCATTGCTAAAGGTGTCCCCGAGCAGTTCGATATTCCTGTTGAAGAAATGTATGGCGAACGCTTTGATATACCTCAGCCTGATGAGCTTATTTTCATTGGTTGGTTCAAGGGTGGCGAGGTTTTCCGTTCAGGCTGCTGCTATCAGAGAGGCTTGGGAAAGGTTTTCTATTTCCAGCCGGGTCACGAAGAAAACCCAACATACTATATACCTGAGGTACAGAAAATTATCAATAACGCAGTTCATTGGGCAGCGCCTGCAGAGGTTGTTCCCGAAATTATTTGCCCTTGGGTTGAATCCGTTGAAGAAAACTACAAGGGTGACAATAAGTGAGTATAGCATAAATTTTCATTTGTAGCAATAGAAAAGGTAGTGAAAATATGATTAAGTTTGTTTTTCAGGGGGATTCCATAACCGATGCAGGTCGTGACAGAGATAATATAGCAGGTTACGGTGTAGGTTATCCAAACCTGGTAGCCTCCGAGCTTATGTTTAAATATCCCGGTAAATTTGAATTTATAAATGAAGGCATCAGCGGCGACAGAATTGTTGATTTGTATGCGAGAATCAAGCAGGATTTAATTAACCATAAGCCTGATTATCT
>SVOP01000065.1 GCA_015066325.1 Oscillospiraceae bacterium | reverse complement strand
ACAATCTGAGGGGTGACCTGTGTGCATATTGCAAAGCATTGTATGAGTAAAGGTTTTATAAATCCAGTTAAGCGTTTCGTTATCGCAATCAAAGGTTGAAGAAACCGGCACATCTGCAAAAATAACCTTAACGCGTTTGGGTGTTGCGTTACCGATAACCTCAAAATATCTGAAGCCAAACCAGGTGAATTCAGGTTGAGCCAATACCTCTTTACCATCGGAAATAACAGAAAAAGTCTGACCTTGCTTGTGTTCGGGGTCTAATGAACCGTCAGGCAAAAGCTCTTCTGAAAAATTGACGATAATCTTTTCGCCTTTTTCTGCTTTGATTTCTAAAAGGGGATAACCCGTTGTATTCTCACCGCAGTCATATATAACTGAATTTTCGGTTTCTTTAATAACTTTAACCGCTTTTTCTTCAATCAGTTTATCAGCAGGGCAGTCTGTTGTGCAATATTCGGTGTTGAGAGCTTCCGTTAATACTGCATTTTCCCAGTCTGAATCATCAAAATCCTCGCCAAAGCAATTTTCATAATTAAGGAAGTTATGATGTTCAGCATAAGTGAAATTATATTCAGAAACAAAGCTTTTACCAATTTTGCAGTTTTCATCAGAAACAAAATGCTGAGCATTATTTTCGTTTTCTGCAGTAATGCAGTAAATTGCTTTAGGCAAACCAAAGGTGCGGTTTTCAAAGGTATACCAGCCACCACCATAATGTATAGCGATTGTGTTTTTGCCTGATTTTATGAAAGGTGTAATATCAAATTGCGGAACATAAATTCTATGAGCAGAGATAACCTCGTCAACAGGGTCACAGCCTGCTTCGTAATCGGAAGAAAGGGGCAAAAATGTATCGGGATTGATACATTTTCCGTTTATGTAACACTTGAAAAAACCAAGACCTAATATATTAAGATTAACATTTTTGAAATCTTCAAGTTCAAAACGACCTCTTAAAACAGAAAATGTTTTAGGTGTGCGTTCTTTTGAACCAACCCATTTGGCATTTTTGAAAAAGTATTCCTGATTCATAAATAAACCCCTTTCAATGTTTATAGTTAAAATATAACACAACTAATCTGCCATTACAATAAAAATATCTTAAGGGATATGTTGATGTGTTTTTGCCTTCCTTCGAAGGAAGGTGGCACGGAAAATCTTGATTTTTCGTGACGAAAGGTTCTTTGTTGCGCAGCAACATTTTGCTGAAAGCAAAACAAAAAGACACCACTTCCGTGATGCCTTTTGTAATTATTTCTCTTCGTGATATTCTTTCTCTGTGTTAACATTCCAGATATTATCTTTCCTTGTTTCACCTGAAAGAATATTTTTTACCGCTTCAAAGGATGTACACATACTGTGGTCAATGTTGTTGTAGCGGTGCTGACCGTTCCTGCCAACGCAGAAAAGATTAGGAATAGTGTTAAGATACTCTCTTAAATCATCCATCTTTTCATAAGTATCAAAATAAGCAGGGTAAGCCTTTTTGACTCTTTCAACGTGAGTATCAAGAACATCATTTTCGCTGTCAATCAAGCCCATTGTAACCATTTCTTTAACAGCGGATTTTGCGAATTCTTCGTCAGTCTGTGACCACATTTCGTCATCCTCGTTGCAGAAATATTCAAGACCCATCCAAACAGTGTTTTCCAAGTCTTTAACCATATAAGGTGACCAGTTGTTGTAAATCTGAAAACGACCCATTTTCACATTTTTATCGTGAACATAAACCCAGTTATCAGGCACAATGTTGCCTATTGTTTTAGTCTTGGTTTCGTTTTTGAGATTAAGCTTCGGAATAAGAACCCCAACTGTCATATAATCACGGTAGGGAAGACCTTTTGCAATTCTTGTGTATTCCTCGGGTACATCGTTCATACCTATTACCAAATCCTTAACGGGCATTGAAGAAATTATATAATCTCCCTCAACTGTAACTTTTTCACCGTCTTTTTCATAAACAAGACCTGTTATTTCATTTTCTTTATTTTTGATAACACTAACAACTTTTGCATTTTTAATAATCTTACCGCCCGATTTCTCAAATTCGGTGGCCGTAAGCTCCCAAAGCTGACCGGGGCCTAATTTGGGGTAAGCAAATTCTTCAATAAGAGAGGTTTCAACAGTTCTGTTTTTCTTGTTTAAGATTTTACCGAAAATATCCTTGAGAACTGCCATAATGGAAAGACCTTTAACTCTTTGAGCACCCCATTCGGGAGATATTTCTGAAGGGTGTCTGCCCCAAAGGTTTTCGGTGTAGTTTTCAAAGAACATTGAATAAAGCTTTTTGCCGAAGCGGTTAATATAAAAATCCTCAAGAGATTTTTCTTCACGCTTATATACAAGTGTTTTTAAATAACTGAAACCAACTATAACAGTAGTAACAAGCCCCATATTTTTTATGGTGTCAAATTTTAATGAAACAGGGTAGTCAAAGAATTTATTTTTGAAGAAAATTCTTGAAAGGCGGTTTCTTCGAAGCATTACTCTGTCGGTCTTTTCAGGGTCGGGACCGCCTTCAACAACTGTTGACTCTCTTCCTAAAGCAATGTCATCAAAAGGCTTACTGCCCTGCGTGGGAAGCATTTTCTCCCACCATTTGTTTACCTCGGGAACTTTAGAGAAAAAACGGTGACCGCCCATATCCATTCGGTTACCTTTGTAATTAACGGTTTTGGAAATACCGCCAATAGCACCGCTTTCCTCGAAAACGATGACTTCAAAATCCTTTGATTTTTCTGCTAATTCATAAGCCGCAGTAAGCCCCGCAGGCCCTGCACCGATAATTAAAATTTTTTTCATTAACTTTCCAAAACCGACTTAACGGCAACTCCTTGTATTGAAAGAAATGTATTATGTAAAAATAATTCCCATAATTTTTCAGTATATTTAAGATAATATACCAAAACACAATAAATATCAATGTTTTTTAGTGCTTAACTTATTAAGAATTTATAAATTTTATTTCTATCGCTCGTGGGGTTCAATCTTTTGAAAACGAAAAAAGAAAAGACACCCTATTGGATGTCTTTCTTACTGGTTGCGGAGGTGGGATTTGATGGGCTCTGCCCATCATTCGCTACGCGAACACCCGATTGTGTTCGCCTTCGGCGAGGGGTTCAAATCCCACTTGATTATCTTTACAAACGAAAAAAGAAAAGACATCCGATTGGATGTCTTTCTTTATTGGTTGCGGAGGTGGGATTTGAACCACACGGCCTCCGGGTTATGAGCCCGACGAGCTACCAGGCTGCTCTACTCCGCGATATTTACTTGCGCCCTCTCTTGAGTGCTTGAGTATTATAACACTATAATTATATGTTGTCAAGTGTTTTTTATGCAAAAAATCAATTTTAGTTTTTAAAGTAATATTGAAAAAGTATTTCTCAATGCTTTGCCTTGCGCTTTTTACTTTTGGGTTGTATAATAATTTCAATAAGTGTAGCAGAAAGGGAATGATTATGACACAAGAACAATATTTAAAAAACTTATCAGTTCCCCAGGGAAAAGTGGATGTTATATTAGATACTGATGCATACAACGAGATTGACGATCAGTTTGCTATTGGTTATATGCTGAAGTCTTCAGATAAGCTTTGTGTCAAAGGCATTTGTGCTGCGCCTTTTTTGAATACGCGGTCTGAAACTGCCGCTGAAGGTATGCATAAGAGCTATGATGAAATTATAAATTTACTCAAATTAACCAAAAGAGAAGATTTGCTGTCAGTTGTTTTTAAAGGTTCAGAAAGCTTCTCGAAAGATGAAACAACGCCAATAGAATCTCAGGCAGCAGATTTTATGGCAGATTTGGCTAATAAATATTCACCCGAAAAGCCTCTTTATATTGTTGCAATCGGAGCTATTACCAATGTTGCATCGGCTATATTAAAAAATCCTGCAATGAAAGAAAATTGTGTGGTGGTCTGGCTTGGCGGTCACGCAACTTGGGAAGAGTACGGAGCAACTGAATTTAATATGAAGCAGGATATCGCTGCGGCAAGAGTGGTTCTGGGTTGCGGCATACCGGTGGTGCAGCTACCCTGCAAAGGCGTTGTTGACCGTTTTGCAACCTCAAAATATGAGCTTCAACATTGGCTTAAAGGTAAGAATCAGCTGTGTGATTATTTATATAAAAACACAGTAGAGGAAGCTGATTCTTATGCTAAAGGAAAGCCTTGGACCAGAGTTATCTGGGATGTTACCGCAGTGGCATGGCTTTTAAATGATAATAACAGATTTATGTATGCAAAATTAATTCCAAGCCCTGTTCCTGAATATGACGGCACTTATTCATATGACGAGAACAGACATTTTATAAATTATGTTTGTGATATCAACCGTGATGCATTGTTTGAGGATTTGTTCAGAGTGTTAGGGGAATAAAATAGAAAAATTAACGACACTTATCGTAACAGATGAGTGTCGTTGTTTTGTCAAACTTTTTTCTATATTTTTATGTAAAATTTATATTTACCAATGTATATTAGTGTGTTAAAATACTATGTGAAATTATTACCTACGGAGGTATTATTATGGATAAAATTAAGTTCGGTATATTCGGTTTGGGTCGCGGTAGCGGTTTCTATGACGGCGTTTCTGCCAACAATGGTGAGGTTGTTGCAGTTTGCGATTTTGACGAGAAAAAGCTCGCCAAAGCAAAAGCAGATCATCCCGATGTTACTACATATACCGATTTCGATGAATTTATAAATCACGAGGGATTAGAGGCAGTTTTCCTCTGCAACTATTTCCACGAGCACACTCCCTATGCTATTAAAGCATTGGAGAAAAATATTCACGTTCTTAGTGAATGTACTTCAAACATTTCAATGGGTGAGGGTGTTCAGCTTGTAAGAGCGGTTGAAAAAAGCGACGCTTTCTATATGATTGCTGAAAACTATCCCTTTATGAAATTCAATCAGGAAATGCGTAAGGTTTATCAGTCCGGTGTTCTTGGTAAGGCTTTGTTCTGCGAGGGTGAATATAACCACCCCATTATTTCTCAAAAGGAAATTGCTCATTATTGCCCCACCTCAAAGCATTGGAGATACCATATTCCTCGAATTTATTATATTACTCACTCTCTCGGACCGCTTATGTATATCACAGGTGCATTCCCCAAGAGAGTTACAGCAATGCCCGTGTTCGGACCTCTTAATGAAGAAAACGGCGGTGGCGACCTTTATTGGAGATTACCCGACAGAAGTGCGGTTGTTACTTGCCTTAACGATGATGATTCCGTTTTCCGTGTAACAGGCTGGTCCCATTTCGGTGGCCACGCCAATACATACCGTGTTTGCGGTGAATTAGGTCAGATTGAAAATCTTCGTGCAGAGGATGGCAAGGTTCTTCTTTCCTTTAACGAACAGCATACTCCTGAGGGTATGGAAAGAGTTACTGCTTATGAAGCAGACTTTGAGCCTGATGCTAAAGAAGCTGCAGAAAAAGCAGGTCACGGCGGTGGAGACTTCTTCATTGTAAGAGAATTCTTCAACTCCATCAGAGAAAATAAAAAGCCTGTAATGGACGAATATTTCGCAACAACAATGGCTTCTGTTGCTATCCTCGGTCACAGAAGTGCTATGGAATACGGTAAGCCCTATGACATTCCCGATTTCCGTAAGGAAGAGGACAGAAAGCTCTGGGAAAACGATTTCCTTACTCCTTGCTTCGATTCCAAGGGCAATCCTCCCACAATTGCAAATACCGAAAGAGCAGAATATCTTCCCACAGAAGAGTCTATGAAGGCTTATGATGATGCAGTTGCCGCTTACAGAGCAGCTCATCCCGACGAGGATTAATATGAATTGGGAAAAATTGTTATATGACCCTGATGAAAAGCCTCTTGACAGGTTGGTAGAAGGGTATAGCTATACATCAATTTTCAGGACTATCGCTTTTATTGGCGATAGTCTTTCCTCAGGTGAATTTGAAGTCTGTGATGAGCAGGGTAATAAATCCTATCACGATATGTTCGATTATTCCTGGGGACAATATATTGCAAGAAAAAACGGACTTAAAGCCTATAATTTCTCCCGTGGGGGAATGACTGCAAGAGAATATCTTGATTCCTTTGCAGAAGAAAACGGCTTCTGGGATGAAGATAAAAAATGCCAGGCTTATGTTATCGCCCTTGGCGTAAATGATGTTTACAACGGTGGTTTAGAGGTTGGCGGAATTGAAGATATTGACCCTGATGATTACCGCAGTAATAAGCCTACATTTATCGGAAACTATGCTCAGATTATAAGCCGATATAAAGAAATCAGCCCCGATGCAAAGTTTTTCTTTGTGACATTTCCCAATGACCATGTTCGCGGAACAGAGGCGCAAACTGTTGATACCATAAAAGCTCTCTATGATTTAACAAAGGTTTTCAGCAATTCTTATGTTATTGACCTTTATAAATATGGTCCTGTTTATGATGAACGCTTCAGAGAAAAGTTCTTCCTTTATGGTCATATGAATCCTATGGGCTATATTTTTACTGCAAATTTGGTTGATTCTTATATTGATTACATTATTCGTAAAAATCCTGATGATTTTAAAAATACAGCTTTTATAAATACCGAGATAAAATATAAATAAAAATGTAGATTTTCTGAAAACTTTGTGCTATAATGCCGTCCGGTATAAAAGTTAAGTGTAAAGTTAATAAAGAAAGAAGTCGCAAAATGTCTTTATCTTCTGTATCTGAAAAAGTTGTCAGATTTATTAAAAAGAATACTGTGACCGTGGTTGCTTTTGTAGCCGCGGTCATTACCTGTTTTTTTGTGCCTTTTGATAAAGAATATTTAGGTTATTTCGATTTCAAAACCCTTACCTGTCTTTTCTGTGTTCTGGCAGTAGTTTGTGCATTAAGAAATATCCGTTTCTTTTATACTTTAGCAAAAGCAATAGTGCAGGTTTTCAAAAATGCCCGTTTAAGTGTTCTTGCATTGGTATATATAACCTTTATTGGTTCAATGCTTATTGCAAACGATATGGCGCTTTTAACATTTCTGCCGTTGGGCTATTATGTTCTTCGTAAAACAAAAAAAGAAAAATATATGGCATTCACCTTTGTAATGCAGAATATTGCCGCAAATTTAGGCGGAATGCTGACACCTTTTGGTAATCCTCAGAATCTTTATCTTTATTCAAAATTCAACATAGATAATCTTGAATTTGTGAAAATAATGGCACCGCCGTTTATTCTTGCAATTACCTTAATAACAATATGTTGCATTGTTTTTATTAAACCCGAACCTCTTGAAATCAAAGAAGCCTACACCAAATTACCACCACTCAGAGTTGCTTTGTATTTAGTGCTTTTTGCTTTGGCAATAGCCATTGTTTTCAGAGGAATACCTTATTGGATTGGTCTTATTATAATTCCTTTGGTTCTGGTTTTTGCAGACAGAAGCGCATTGAAAAAGGTTGACTATCCATTGCTTTTAACCTTTGTTTTCTTTTTCATTTTTGCAGGGAATATGGCAAGAATTGATGTTGTCAGAGAATTCTTCTCATTCCTTTTGGAAAAGAATACTCTTTTAGTCAGTATTTTTTCCTGCCAGTTTATAAGTAATGTTCCCTCGGCAATTTTGCTATCCCAATTTACAGAAAACTATCAGGATTTATTGGTGGGTGTAAACATCGGTGGTGTGGGAACCTTGATTTCCTCACTTGCAAGTCTTATAACATTCAGAGAATATACCAAACGAAATCCTATGATGACAGGGCATTTTATGAAGCATTTTACTCTTCTTAACCTTTTGTTTCTCGTTGTGCTTACGGGATTTATGTTGATTTTTAATGCGATATGAAAAAACCACTCTGTTGATTATTTTATCAACAGAGTGGTTTTTATCATGAATTATTCTGTTCTCTTTTGAGTCTTTCCTTTGCTTCTTCTATTGTTTCACCATCACGGGTTAAGAATTGGTCAATAAATTTATCCTCTATTTTTGTGTAACCTCCGACAACACCGTCTTCGATTTTTTTATAACCGTCAACAACACCTTTTTCAATTTTTTTGTAGCTGTCAACTACTTTTTCTGCTATTTTTTCATTAGCTTTTACTATATTTGATTTTGCCATTTTGTTTACCTCTTATTAAAATTATTCCTAATATAAAAACTCCGATGTAAACTGCTGTTCCTGTGCAAATATTGAGTATTTGTATTTCGTTTACGGGCATAGCACCAAAGGACACAAGCATTGAGCGTTGCAAAGCGAAAATAGAAACAAGAGCATCTGCAAATGAAATATATCTCAATGTTTTTATAGGCGATGAATCGTTTTTCCTTGCTTTTATAAGATTGATAATAGCAAGAGTGATTTTTGTGAATGAATAGACTGCTATTGTTATCATCAGAATTTCGTTATATTTAATACCTCTTTCGCTTTCAAACGCAAGGTATGCAGTGCCTGCAAGAATAATTGATAAAAATATCAATAAACAGCCTGTAAACCGCATTATGAATCTGTCTGAGGCAACCTGGTTTTTATTTTTTTCGTTGAAAATCAAAACACCGAATCTTGTTACACCTAAAATTATGTAATAAGCACAAAGAGTAATAAGCCACCATGAATGTGACGAAAAGCCTATTATTCCGTTATAAATTCCGTATGCAAGGTTAAAGCCAAGACTAAGTATTGCTATTTTTAAAGTATGGTTTTCTTTCATTTTAAGCCTTTTGTTATGGGTATGAGTGAAAGAAGCATAATAATTCCGACAACACCGATTATAGTGCCGATAATGAAGCTTTCCCATACAAGACATAAGCACAAGCCTGCACCGAGAACCAACGCACCCAAAATACCAAAAACAGAAACAAAAATTGTTTTTTGGTTTAATTTAATCGGTGCTTTTTTCTCCATTTTGCGCCATACTATAATTGTAATTAAAGCGAAAATTAAACCGATTGTACCGAGAACAATACCTTCTTTAAAAAGCTTCCATTGAGGCAGAAGTGCCATACACATACCCAAAGCAAATGAAACACCGCTTACTGTTCCTAAAATCAATGCAACAAAACTGCTTTTTTTCAAAAAAATCAACCTTTCTTTCTTGTTGTTGGAAAAATTCTTTAAACCAACACTTGTCTTTTTATTACAACTAAAGTATAATATTTTTGAAATCTGATAACAATCATCAATTTCTGAACAAGTGTTGGAATAATGAAAGGTGTTTTATGAATACTAAAAATAATAAAAGGCGAAGAGAGTCAGTTGAAAAAATAGAAAAAGCCTTTGTTGAAATGCTTCAGACTAAGGAACTTAAAGAAATAACAGTTTCTGATATATGTAAGAAAACAGGTCTTAACAGAAGTACCTTTTATGCGAATTTTATAGATGTTTATGACCTTGCGGATAAGGTTCGTGAAAACCTTGAGAATGATTTTAACAGGTACTTTTCAGATGAACAAAATTCCAATGAACCCAATAGTGCTTTAAAGATGTTCAGGCATATAAAGGATAATCAGATTTTTTATAAAACATATTTTAAATTAGGGTATGATGAAAAGCATCAGGTTGTGGTTTATGATGTGAATAGAGCTCAAAAAGATTTTGATAATAAATATATTGATTATCACATCACCTTTTTTAAAAACGGAATAAATGCTATTATAAAGATGTGGCTTGAAAGAGGGTGCAAAGAATCTCCCGAGGAAATGGCGGAAATAATAAAACAAGAATACAGAGGAAGAGAGTAAGAGGTGTTGTTTATGAAAATTGCTTTTTTTGATGCAAAGCCTTACGATAAGCCGTCTTTTGAAAAATACGGTCAGGAAAAAGGAATTAAATTCAAATATTTTGAAACAAAGTTAAATGAAGATACCGTTGATTTGGCAAAGGGCTTTGACGGTGTTTGTGCGTTTGTTAATGATACAATTAATGATGTTGTAATAGATAAGCTTAATGAAATGGGAGTAAATGTTTTAGCTCTCAGATGTGCAGGCTTCAATAATGTTGATATGAAGCATGCTTACGGAAAGCTTCACGTTTTGAGAGTTCCCGCATATTCACCATATGCAGTTGCAGAGCACACAATGGCACTCCTTTTAACCTCAATCCGCAGAATTCATAAAGCATATATCCGTTCGAGAGATTATAATTTCAGCCTTGCTAATCTTACAGGCTTTGATTTGCACGGAAAGACCGTTGGCGTTATAGGAACAGGTCGAATAGGTAGGGTGTTCATTGACATTTGCCGTGGCTTCGGAATGAAAGTTCTTGCTTATGATAAATTCAGAGCAGAGGGCCTTGATAACGGCGATACCATCAGATATGTTGAGCTTGATGAACTGTTCAAAAATAGCGATATTATATCTCTTCATTGTCCGTTGACTGAGGAAACCAACCATATTATTGATGAAAAAGCTCTTGAAAAGTGTAAAAAGGGTGTTGTTATTCTCAATACCTCAAGAGGCGGTCTTGTGGATGCAGAAGCACTCCTTGCAGGAATTAAGTCAAGAAAAGTCGGTGCGGCTTGTCTTGATGTTTACGAAGAGGAATCCGATATCTTCTTTGAGGATAATTCCGGTCATATTATGGAAGACGATACTCTTGCAAGGCTTATTTCAATGCCCAATGTTATTGTTACATCCCATCAGGCTTTCTTAACAGAAGAAGCTCTTGAAAACATTGCGGAAACAACCGTTAATAACCTTGTAAGCTTTTTTGAAACCAACCAATGCGAAAATGAGCTTTGTTATCGCGGTGGTAACACTCACGACTGTAAGGACGGAAAGTGTTTTTAAGGTAGGTAAAGTATATGGAAAAGCTTTTTAAAGAAAAGGGTATTTCTTACACTGTTGATGAATGGTACGGTTTTAAGGAAATTGATTTTGATTTTTACGGACGA
>SVOP01000064.1 GCA_015066325.1 Oscillospiraceae bacterium | reverse complement strand
GCGATATGGGCACGATGAGTATTGAAGCATTCTGCGAAATGGCACAGAAAGAAGTAGACGATAAAGTAATAAACTAAAAAATATTCCCCAATTCATTTTATAAAAATGAATTGGGGAATTACATTATGTTGACTTTGAAAATTTAATATGTTACATTTTTTGTGGCGAGGTGAGAACAATGAAACCTTTCTGGTGTAGCAAAGTTTCGGGTAATAAATTGAAGTTTAATGGAGACGAGCTTGTTGTAAAAAAAGCATCAAAAGGTGCTATAAACAGAGTGGATAAGCTTTGTGACGAAGAAAATGAATATAAGAGAAAAAAAGTGTATTTACCCTACATTTTTTCGATAATTCAAATTGTTGCATTGTGTATAGCAGGAATAGGCGCACTTTCGTTATATTTGGGTACGGACTACAACATTGTGTCGCTGGATGACTTTGAATGGTGTGTTGTAATTTTAGTTACTGCTTTGAGCGGTGTAGTTTTAGTTGGCATTTTTAGTTATGAAAAAATTCGACAAATTAATTATGAAAAAAGCGATATTTGTGCTGAATATAATGCCAGAATAGATAATGTGTTTGATAGTATATACTTGGAAATGGGCGTACCAATTGATGCTCCTTATGTTGATTTTTTGCATTTTAATTATAGATTGAATGGTGCAGGTGTAGTTCCGGTTAAGACAGAAAAGTACAGCCAATTATTTAATATATGGGATTTTAAATTTTATAGTGATAATAAAAAGTTGTATATGGCATCAGATGAAGCGGTTTATGCAATAGATATTGCAAGTATAAAAGGAATAAAAAAGATAGATGAACCAATAAGTATTTCGGTTGATAAAAGACAGAAGAAAAGAATAGCTAAGTTTGAAAAATATAATGTTAAAGGTCGGTTTGGTACTTTTAAAATTGAATCCTATTACATTATGGAATTTGAACATAAAAGTGATTTTTGGGGATTGTATTTCCCTTGGTATGAATTACCTGTGATTGAAGAATTAACAGGTATTAAAGCGCAATAAAAAATGGTCGGAGATAATCCGACCATTTTTTAGTATTGGTTTTTACTGTGATGGAAAGTTGGTTACAGTTGAAGCTCATGCTTCAATGACGCTCGAGGACTCGCGTCAAGAACTCTCCACCACCCGACCAACTATATATATTTTTTTTATTGTTTAGCTCGCTTAAAACTTTATTCGTAAGATAGAAAAATCAAAAGGTGGTCCCCCTCTCTTCGAAGAGAGGCACCCCATACATCAATTTTGTTTTTCTATCTTTACTCCTTGCGAAGCTAATTCCGCATTCCGCATTCAGATACTTGCCTCATATCCTTCATCTACAATTGCTTTAACGAGAATATCATCTGCAACATCTTTTGTGAGAATTACTTTTGCAAGGTTTTCTTCGTGACTTGCGGTTGCACTTTCAACTCCGTCAATTGCAGTGAGAGCTTTTACAACGTGTGCTTCGCAACGAGGGCACATCATACCGTCAACTTTGATTACCTTTTCCATAATATTATTTCCTTTCTCTTCTGTTTCGAGGATTTCCTCCGAAGCAGTTTTTTTATTTTCTTCTTTAATATATTTTGATTTGAAAAATCTTAATCTTAAAGCGTTGGTTACAACGCAAAGGGAGCTCATACTCATTGCAGCCGAGCCAATCATTGGGGTTAACCTGAGCGCAAAGGCAGGGTAGAGAGCACCTGCTGCAAGGGGAATTCCTAAAACATTGTAGAAAAATGCCCAGAAAAGATTCATTTTAATGTTTCTCATAACGGCTTTGCTCAGTTCAACAGCCTTTGCACCGTCTGAAAGTGAGCTCTTTATAAGAACAATATCTGCCGCGTCAATGGCAATATCTGTTCCTGCTCCGATAGCAATACCAACGTCTGCTCTTGTAAGGGCAGGGGCATCATTTATTCCGTCACCGATAAAGGCGATTTTTTCTCCCTTTTCCTGAAGAGTGCGGATTATCTTTTCCTTGTCTGCAGGGAGCAGCTCTGCATATATTTCGTCAATTTCAGCTTCTTTTCCTATAAACTCGGCGGCGGATTTGTTATCACCCGTAAGCATAACGGTTTTCTTGCCTAACTTTTTAAATGCTTCAATTGCTTTTTTGCTGTCTTCTCGGATTGTATCAGAAATAGCAATAACACCCAATATATTATTTTCTTTGCAGAAAATTAAAGGTGTTTTACCTTGTCTTGCAAATTCATCGATTTTGTTTTCAATGCTTGAATAATCGATATTGTTTTCTTTTAAAAATCTTATGTTACCTGAGATGTAGCTTTCATTGTTTATTACACCGCTTATACCCTTACCCTCAAAGGCTTTGAAATCCTTAACTTCGGGAAGCGAAAGATTTTTGCCTTTTTTTCTTACGGCATTTGCCAATGGGTGCTCGCTACCTTTTTCAAGGGCGGTGCATATTGCAAGAAATTCGTTTTCTGAAAGTGAGTTATCGTAAACAAAAACATCGCTGACACTCATTTCACCGCTTGTGACAGTGCCGGTTTTGTCAAGCACAATTTTATCAACATTACCGAGGGCTTCAAGTGCTTCTGCAGATTTAATAAGAATACCGTTTTCTGCGGCTTTTCCCGTTCCTGCCATAATTGCAACCGGAGTTGCAAGACCTAAAGCACAAGGACATGAAATAACAAGAACAGTTACCGCAAAGGAAAGTGCGGCTTCAAAATCCTTACCGACTAAAAGCCAGATAACAAAGGTAATTGCAGAAATAATCATAACTGCCGGAACAAAAATCCCGCTTACCTTGTCTGCAAGGCGGGCTATGGGTGCTTTTGAAGAGCCTGCTTCGTCAACAAGGCGGATTATCTGGGAAAGAGTCGTGTTTTCGCCAACTCTTGAAGCGGTCATTTGGAAAGTACCGTTTTTGTTAAGTGTTGCGGAAATAACCTCATCACCCACTCTTTTTTCAACGGGTAAGCTTTCACCCGTAACAGCAGATTGGTCAACAAAACCATTACCGCTTAAAACAATCCCGTCAACGGCAATTCTTTCACCGGGGCGGATTATAAGCGTGTCGCCCACTTTTACATCCTCTGCCTCAACTGTAATTTCTTTTCCGTTTCTTATTATATTTGCGGTTTTTGGTGATAATTCAACAAGCTTTCCGAGAGCGTCACTTGTTTTGCCCTTTGAGCGAGTTTCAAGGAACTTGCCCACAGTAACAAGGGTAAGTATCATAGCACTCGATTCAAAATAAAGCTCGTGAGAATAATGCTCTAAAACCTGAAGATTTCCTCGGGGTGCGGCATAAGCCATCATAAAAATCGCAAACACACCATAAAGAAAGGATGCGGCAGAGCCTAAAGCAACAAGAGAGTCCATATTTGCGGCTCTTTTAATAAGCCCTTTGAACCCTGAAATAAAGAATTTTTTGTTTATTATCATTACGGGGATTACAAGGAGCATCTGAACAATTGCATTTAAAAGAGCATTCTCTATGCCGTGAAGAAAATGGGGGAGAGGCAGCCCTAACATATGCCCCATTGCAATATACATAACAACAACGAGAAAAACGATTGAAGACGCAAGACGTTTTTTCATTGAAGAAATATTTTCTTCTTCATTTTTCTTTCTTTCCTGCCATTCCGTTTTCAGTTGACTTTTCTTGTTATCTGCACCGTATAAGGATGCGCCATAGCCTATGTTGTTTACTGCATCTATAAAATCCTGTTCGGTTAATTTTGTTTCATCAAATGTTACTGTCATTGAATTTGAAAGCAAATTAACATCTGCTTTTTGAGTGCCCTCGAGCTTCGTTGCAGCCTTTGTAACATTAGCCTGACAAGCGGCGCAGGTCATACCTGTAACATTGAATTTGCAGGTTTTCATAATTTCACCTCGATGTGCAAAAATCATCTTAAATATTATACTACCGAAAAAAATTAAAATCAATTTATAATTGACAAAATATTCAGATATATGTTACGATTTTTGCAAATAATTAAGAGGCGATAAAAGTGGAAAAATATATAAATGAAATTCTTGCACCTAAGCTGCAAGGTGACGGCGGTTGGGTTGAATTTGTTTCTCTTGAAAAGGGTGAGCTCACCCTGCGTTTCAGAGGAGAATGCTCAAAATGCCTTATTCTTCACCGTTGCACAGAATGGATTGAGCAGGAAATAAAGAGGGATTTAAATAAAAATGTTAAGGTTATTGCAATACGCAAAAAACCGTATTTTCAAGATATGTGAGGTAAGTTATGGCACATATAAAGGTTGAAAGGCGTTCAATGCGCCCTGAAGAGTGGACTGATTTGCGCTTCGGTTGGCTAAAACGCCATATATATAATGAAAAATGGGAAATAGAAAATCTCCTGATTCGTGATGCCCGTCAGGTTAAGGAAATGGAGTTTGAATATTATTCCGAGGATTATCGCCCTCTAAAAAAAGGCGATATGTATTTCACTCCTGACGGAACTGCGTTTATAAAAGCGGATGTGAAAATTCCTGATAGCTTAAAGCGTAAGGAACTGTGGTTTTCTCTTAAAACTGCGGCTGAAATCTGTGTTAAGGTAAATGGAAAATACATAGGCGGTGTTGACCCTAACAGAGAAAGAATGCTTCTTTCTCCTTATGTGGATGTTAATGAAACCCTTCATTTTGATATGATGGGCTATAACCGCAGTAAGCCCGATGATGAAAGAAACCCTGAAAGCCTTTCTGTAAGAGGCTGTCGTCAGATTTTTGAGGGTGCATATATCTGCACAATAAATGAAGATGTGCAAAGCCTTGTTTATGATTTTGAGCTTCTTCTTGATATTGCAAAAAGTGACCTTTTCAATGAGGATTACAGAGCATTTTTGAATCGTGAGCTTAACAATGCAATGAACTGCATTGATTTTGATGGTGATAAGCTCACAGGTGTCAAAGAAGCAAAGCAGTATATTGAGGATGTTATTTATTCAAATAACACGTACAATGGTGTGGGTGATGTTGCACTTGTGGCACATTCTCACCTTGATATTGCATATTACTGGAGAAGAATTCACGCGGTACAAAAAAATCTCAGAACTGTTCTTATTCAGCTTCGCCTTATGGACAGATACCCACATTTCAAATATGCCCACACTCAGCCTTATACCTATGAAACACTTGAAAAATATTACCCCGAGGTTTTTGATGAGTTAAAGGAAAAGGTTAAAAACGGACAGTTTGAGCCTGTGGGTGCAATGTATGTTGAGCCTGACTGCAATGTTCCCAATGCGGAAAGCCTCATAAGGCAATGCCTATATGGGCAGAAAACCTATGAGAGAATGTTCGGTAAAAGGGTTAATAATGCCTGGCTTCCCGATGTTTTTGGGAACAGCTGGATTTTACCTCAGATTCTCAAGAAAAGCGGGGTGGATTATTTCGTTTCCAACAAAATGTCAACCTGGAATGATACAAACCGCTTTCCACATAATAATTTTATCTGGAGAGGTATTGACGGCAGTGATGTATATGCCTGCGTTCCGCCCACTCATTTTATAACATGGAATATGCCCAGCCAGATTCAGGCAAACTGGGAAGCATATATTGATAAGGACCAGGGCGGTCAGACTCTTAATATGTTCGGCTACGGCGACGGTGGTTCAGGCTGTACCGAAGAAATGATTGAAATGATGAATCGCTTTGAGAAGCTCTCCGTTATGCCAAAATGCACTCACACGAGTGGTGCAGAATTTCTCGAAAAGAATCTTAAGGATAATAAAAATCTTCAGGTCTGGGACGGAGAATTGTACCTTGAAATGCACAGAGGTACATTTACAACAAAAAGTTACATTAAAAGAGCTAACCGCCGACTTGAAGAAAAATTCAGAACTGCAGAAATGCTTTCCGTGATTCGCGGTGAGGATAGAAAAGAAGAAATTACCGAGCTTTATAAAAAATTTCTTATAAATCAGTTTCACGATATTCTTCCCGGCTCCCATATTCATCCCGTTTACCTTGATGCAATGGAGGATTATGAGAAAATTGAAAATGCCCTTGATGAAATTATCGGTGGTGGCAGTAAATATTTCAATACTCTCAACTTTAAGAGGAATGCAATTACTTTTGTGGAGAATAAAAAGGGAACTGCTACTCGTTACGGTAAAAAGGGTAATTGGATTGTTCCAAATATTCCGGCTCTCACTTCTGCTGATTTGAGAAAGAAAAAATTCTCAGGTCAATGGTTCAGCTTGAATGGAAATACCTTAACCACACCTTTCTATACAGTTAAGCTTAACAATGACGGCTCTTTTGCATCACTTTACGATAATGAGCTTTCAAGAGAATGGGTTAAGGGCGATTTCAACAAGCTTAAAATCTATGTTGACTGCCCCGGTAACTATGATGCCTGGGATATTCTCCCCAACTACCGTGAAAAAGAAATTCCGATTAATGTTATAAAAGCTGTTTCTCTTGCTGAAAGTGACGGGGAATGTGCAACATTCTCTGTATCTCTCGGAACAGAAAAATCTACCTGGGAAATGAGAATCAGATTTTTCAGACAAAGCCGAGTAATTGAAGTGGAAAACAATGTTAATTGGAATGAAAAGCATAAGCTGGCAAAGGCAGAGTTTAATTGTAATATTCTTACCAGAAAAGCTCTTTGCGATACTTCAGCAGGCTTTATTGAAAGAGAAACTCACAGAAATACCACCTGGCAACAGGCTCGCTTTGAAACCTGCCACCATAAATGGTGCGATATGTCAGAATCGGGCGGGGGTATTGCCCTTATAAATGACGGGAAATATGGTGTTGGCTTTCTGGATAATTCAATGAGTCTTTCTCTTCTTCGTGCAACGGAACGCCCCGATGTTACATCCGATATCGGCGAACACAGCTTCTGCTATATGATTGCTCCTCACGAAAACGATGCGGTTACTGCAGAAATAAATAAACTCGCTTTGCAGTACAATACACCTCTCGTTAAAGGAGATTATGAGTGGAGCTTACCCGTCTTTGAGCCTCTGTATTTACAAGCAGTTAAAAAGAGTGAGAACGGCAAAATGACAGTTATAAGACTTTGTGAGCAAGACGGAAAACGAGGTGAAATTCAACTTCCTGAAAAAGTAAAGCTGCTCAATATGCTTGAAGATGTTGAGGGCGAAACTGATACAATTGAATATAAGCCCTTTGAAATTTTTACAATAGGTATATAAGAAGAAAAAGAACAACTCAATTCTTAGATTTGAGTTGTTCTTTTCACATTCTTTTGCTTTCGGAATATTATGTACAGAGAGGATTGATTATTAATGAAAGACAATATGTTTTTAATATTAGGTGGAGATAACCGTTCCTTATATCTGGGAGAATATCTTGAAAATAAGGGCTTTAAGGTTTGCTATTATGCCTTTAATCATACAGAATGCTATCCATCCTTAGAAGTAGCCATAGATGAATCGGATGTAATAATTTTGCCGTTGCCATTTACAAAAGACAGATTGACATTGAATGCCCCTTTATTTGATGAAGTGGTTTTGATTTCGGATATACTTTATTTATTATCTAATAAGAAAATTGTATTCGGAGGTCAATTGCCCATAAGCTTTTGTGAGGAATTAGACTCAAAAAATTGTGCATATTGTGATTATTTCCTTCTTGATGAATTGGCGATTTATAATGCTGTTCCCACGGCAGAGGGTGTTGTGCAGGTGCTCATTGAGGAGTTGCCCATAACAATTCACGGTATGAAATGTGCAGTTTTAGGATACGGAAGAGTGGGGCGGGTTCTTGCAGCTACTCTTTCTTCGTTAGGTGCAGAGGTAACAGTTTTCGCAAGAAAGGAAAGTGCCTTTGCGGAAATTCACGCTTCCTCAATGAAATACAAGCATTTCGATGCCTTGACAACTGAATTTAATAATTTTGATGCAATAATCAATACAGTGCCGGTTAAGGTTTTAGGTGGGGCTCAACTATCCAGACTTAATCCTGAATGCGTTTTGGTGGAAGTGGCATCTGCTCCCTTTGGTGTTGATTTTCAGGCGGCAAAAGAAAGAGCTTTCAAGGTGGTTAAAGCAGGCTCGCTTCCCGGAAAGGTTGCTCCAAAAACTGCAGGAGAAATAATCGGTCGCTCAATTCTTCCTATGATAAGGAGGCAAAATTTGTGACAATAGGATTTGCAATTTGTGGCTCGTTTTGTACATTCAAAACTGTTTTTGAAGAAATAAAAAAGCTTAAAAATATGGGCTATGATATAGTCCCTGTTATGTCGGAAAATTCATATAATTTTGATACGCGTTTTGGTGATGCGGCACATTGGAGAGAAATGTTCAGAGAAATCACAGGTAAAACGATTATTCATACCATTCCGCAAGCAGAACCCATAGGACCTAAAAAACTACTTGATGCACTTGTAATTGCACCTTGCACGGGAAACACTCTTGCAAAGCTTTCCGGCGGTATAACAGATACTTGCGTCACTCTTGCAGCAAAGGCTCATCTGAGGAATGGCAGACCACTCTTAATCGCCCCTTCAACGAACGACGCCTTAAGTAATGCGGGAAAAAATATAGGGGCGTTACTTAATTATAAAAATATTTACTTTGTGCCTTTCGGTCAGGATAGCTTTCAAAATAAACCGACCTCAATGGTGGCGGATTTCTCCCTTATTTCTGATGCTTTGGAATGCGCTTTAAAAGGTGAACAGATGCAACCGGTTATATTAGAGCCTAAATGAAAATAACCCCATATCGAAAGAATTGACTTTCGATATGGGGTTATAGTATAAGTTTAATTATACGATGGGTTCATAAAGGTTACTTGTGAAGCCGAAAATATTGAATACTCTCTCAAAGAATTCAAAGATACTGTCGAAATTGAAGAAATCTTCAAAAACTGAAATGTAAGTAACGCTTGTGTTTGTGTTTGATGCTTCAAGGGCACTTGCAGAAACTGCCATTACTGCAGCGAGCAATGCTACGCAAAGAACAATTGCAATGATTTTTTTCATATTTATATCTCCTTTAAATTATATTCCTACGGGAATGATAACATATATTTTCTTATTTTTCAAGATTTATTTGCTAAATTGAATGTGTTTTTAACAAATTAGCAGGAAAACTATTTACAAAACTGTTAAAATAGTATATAATTCTTCATAACAAAAGGGAGTAACTCGCGCAAAGCGTGATAGTGGCGTCATTCTCGGCTCTTTGCCCGCCGCTGTCTTAAAGAGTGAGACTTTTACCGCGGGCTGTGGTAGAGGTCTTTTATTTTTGTTGCTCTGATTTTGAAAATAAAGGGTGAAAGCACTCACTCTAAAGAAAGGGAAAACACAATGAAGCATTATCTTGAATCTGCTGAAGCTGTATTTCAGGAAGTAAATTCCAACGAAAACGGTTTATCTTCTGCAGAAGCTGCTGCAAGACTTGAAAAAAATGGTAAAAACAAACTTGCAGAAGCAAAAAAGGATTCTACTCTCAAAAAATTCTTCGACCAGATGAAAGACCCGATGATTATTATTCTCATCGTTGCTGCTGCAATTTCCGCAGTAACTGAGTACATTGAAGCAAGGGCAGCTGGTGAAGGATTCTTCCCCACAGACACACTCATTATTCTCGCAGTTGTTCTTATTAACGCAATTCTCGGCGTTATTCAGGAAAACAAAGCGGAAAAAGCAGTTGAAGCATTGCAGAAAATGTCTGCCGCAACAACAAAAACTCTTCGTGACGGTAAGGTTGAAACCGTTAAGAGTGAAGATCTTGTTGTTGGTGACGTTATTCTTCTTGATGCAGGTGACGCTATTCCTGCTGACTGCCGTATTTTCGAATGCGCAAGTATGAAAATCGAAGAGGCAGCGCTTACAGGTGAGTCTGTTCCCGTAAATAAGCTTGTTAAGGCTCTTACTCTTTCAAATGATAAGAGCGATGAGGTTCCCCTTGGTGACCGTAAAAATATGGCTTATATGGGTTCAACTCTCGTTTATGGCCGTGGTAAAGCTGTTGTTGTTGCAACAGGTATGGACACCGAAATGGGTAAAATTGCAAATGCTATCGCACTTGCAGAAGAGGGCAAAACTCCCCTTGAAATCAAGCTTGAACAGCTTTCAAAAATCCTTACAAAGCTTGTTATTGCAGTTTGTGTTGTAATTTTCGGTTACAATATCGCAATGCATTTCATTTCAGGCAGCGATGCTGAATTCTATCACGTTGCTCTTGATTCCTTCATTACTGCTATTGCTCTCGCTGTTGCGGCTATTCCCGAGGGTCTTGTTGCAGTTATGACAATCGTTCTTTCTATCGGTGTTACAAATATGTCGAAAAAGAACGCTATCATCCGTAAAATGAATGCCGTTGAAACTCTCGGTTGTACTCAGATTATCTGCTCCGATAAAACAGGTACTCTTACTCAGAACGTAATGACAGTTGTTGACCATTACGCAGAGGATGAAAAGGTTCTTGCAACTGCTATGGCTCTTTGTACAAATGCAGAAGTAGAAGCAGACGGCAAGAGTACAGGTGAACCCGATGAGGTTGCTCTTATTAACTATGCTTCCTCTCTCGGTCTTAAAAAGGCAGACCTTGTTGCTGCTAACCCCAGAGCAGGTGAAGTTCCCTTTGACTCAGGCAGAAAAATGATGTCAACCGTTCATTCAGTTGACGGCAAATTCGTTCAGTACACTAAAGGTGCTCCCGACGAAATTCTTAAGAAATGCTCTCACGCTCTTGTTGGCGGTCAGGTTGTTCCTATGACTGATGAAATCCTCGCAAAAGCTGCAGAGGAAAATACAAGAATGGGTAACAAAGCTCTTCGTGTATTCGCAGTTGCTTTCAAAGAATATGCTTCTGCTCCCGAAGTTTACGATTCTGCTTCTCTCGAATTCGATATGGTATTTATCGGTCTTACAGGTATGATTGACCCTGTTCGTCCCGAGGTTAAAGACGCTATCGTTGAATGTCGTGGCGCAGGTATCACACCCATTATGATTACAGGTGACCATATTAATACCGCTAAAGCTATTGCAAGAGAGCTCGGTATTCTTACTGATGATTCTCAGGCAATGATGGGTAGCGATATTGATAAATATTCTGACGAAGAATTTGAAAAAATCGTTGAAAATATTTTCGTATATGCTCGTGTTCAGCCCGAACACAAAACAAGAATTGTTAACGCTTGGAGAAACAAGGGTTACGTTACAGCTATGACAGGTGATGGCGTTAACGACGCTCCTTCTATCAAGAGTGCTGATATCGGTGTTGGTATGGGTATCACCGGTACAGACGTTACAAAGAACGTTGCAGATATGGTTCTTACTGACGATAACTTTGCAACTATCGTTTCCGCAGTAGGCGAGGGTAGAAGAATTTACGATAACATCCGTAAAGCAATCCAGTTCCTTCTCGGCTCAAACCTTTCCGAGGTT
>SVOP01000063.1 GCA_015066325.1 Oscillospiraceae bacterium | reverse complement strand
AAGAAATCGGTAAAATTTGTTCCGCCTAAAAGACGGGAGAGGACCAAAAAAGTAACTCCAAGAACAATAACGAGAAAGCCATAAATCGTTTTATTTTGCTTTTCAAGGCTATGAACACGCCTTAATAAAAACATTATTCTAATATCTTCTGCATTTTCGGGTGTGTTGTCCTTTTCTTCACCGTCCATAAGCTCGGAAACCGTAATTCCCAATTCCTTGCAAAGTGGTTTAATTATGCTGTAATCGGGCATACAATTACCGTTTTCCCATTTGGATACGGTTTTATTTGATACACCTAAAATTTCCGCTAACTGCATTTGAGTAAGATTTTTTTCTTTCCTTTTTTGTGCAATAAAATTACCGATTTGCTTTTGGTTCATTCTTCTTCCTCCTTAATAGTTGCATAAAAAGCCATCATTTTTCTATAAGTTAGTGGTGCATCTTGAAGCGTTTTTGCGGTTTTTAATGATTTTTCTGAATCGCAACATCCAAGTATTTGTTCTAATAATATGTTGACTGATAAGTT
The DNA here is from genome assembly GCA_015066325.1 of Oscillospiraceae bacterium. Taxonomy (GTDB): domain Bacteria; phylum Bacillota; class Clostridia; order Oscillospirales; family Acutalibacteraceae; genus DTU089. The sequence goes on along the minus strand of SVOP01000063.1, from coordinate 10,868 downwards.
TTGGGAAGCACCATAACTGAAATGTGCTTCAACATCATCAAATGATATACTGCATTCCCAAAAATCAGAAAAATTTACATAACCTGTAATGTCATCTTCTTTTAAGGTTAACACTTCGTCAACATATTGCTTCATAAGGATCAATTGAGGCTTATTCAATTCTGCTTGAAATTTATGGATTTTATGATTTTTATCAACATATTCAGCCAAAAGTCTGTCGTCAGGTGTCAGGAGAAACATATATTTTTCATACAACATTGGTCCTATTATTATAAATTTAATAAGATATTCTTCTTGTTCAATGTTGAAATCGTTCTCGTTTTTGGGGTTTGCTATATTGCAAGATGTAAAAATTAAAATAACCGAGAAAGCCAAGTAGAGTAATTTAATAAAGGATTTTTTCATTTTTCCACCCCCGATGATTTAACTTTATACCTTTTAAGTGTTTTTTACACCCACTAATAAGAGAATTTAGGTGGAATATGAGTATCTAAGACGATTATAACATATATTTGCTGTTTGTAAAACGAAAAACTAATAGACACTTCATTTTGAACAAAGTAAAAATAGAAAAATAAAGTTGTGGTTTGTGGTGCCTGCCTTCGAAGGCGGGGGGACCATCTTGAAAATGTAAACCAATTGAACGATGTATTAAGCGTGTCAATTGTAAAACTATTGAATACAGTTTGGCGGAATGGTGGGTGGTTCTCTACGCGAGTCCTCGAGCGTAGTTGAAGCGTGAGCTTCAATTGTAATGCCCCCGTAGGGTACAGGCTTGTCTGTACCGTTGAATTGCTTAACCGAGAACAACTGCTTTGTTAAAGTTCCACCTATGGTGGAATGTTGCTTCGCAACAAAGAACCTTCCGTCACGAAAAATCAAGATTTTTCGCGCCACCTTCCTTTGAAGGAAGGCTCAGAGCACAACAACTTTGTTCTTCTTGTTTTTCACCAAAAAAAACAAGCCGATTAAGAAAATCTGAATTTTCTTAATCGGTTGTAATTTTTTATTTCTTCTCAGCAATAAATGCTCTGAATAGTGGCAAACAAGCATTGAAAAAGGCTTTGTAGCTTTCGCAATAGTTTCTGTCTTCCTTTGAGCGTTTGCATCCACCTGCACGGCATATGGGGTAAAATCTACACTTTTTACACTCTTCGGGAACTGCAATACTCTCTCTTAGAAATTCTATTGCCTTTTCACAATGTGCGAGGGTATCAAAATTTTCTGTTGGAGTATTAATGTTACCCAAAAGCCATTCGTCCGTACAGTAGAAGTCGCAGGGGTAAATGTTACCATTACCCTCAACAACAAACTGATGCATACAGTGACCGCACATACCGCATTGCTCTGTTGGGTTCCCGAGATATAAATGAACAAGGTTATCAAAATATCTTATACTTGTGTAATTTCCCTGAACATAGTCTTTAACATAAGCATTAAAGCCGTGAATCAAAAAGTGCTTGTACTGTTCAACAGTCATATAAAGCTCGCTTTCTGTTTTGTCACCAAAAGGACGAAGGCAGGGGATGAACTGCAAATATCTGAAGCCTCGTTTTTTGAAATATCGAAGAATATCGTCAATATTATCAGCACATTTGCCTGTAAGAACAGTTAAGATATTAAATTGCACACCGATTTTTGTAAAAATATCAGCAGCTTTAATAATCTTATAAAAAGCATTCTGATTATTACTGTCAATTCTGAAAGCATTGTTATCAAAATCACCGTCAAGGCTTAAACCGATAAGAAAATCCTTTTCCTTGAAGAATTTTGCCCATTTCTCATCAATGAGAGTGCCATTGGTCTGCAAGCCATAATAGATTTTACTCTTTTTAATGTTTAATTCATCAACCTTATTGCAGAAATATTCAAAATATTCAATGCCTCTTAAGGTTGGCTCACCGCCCTGAAAAGCGAAAGCAACGCTTTCACCGTTGGCAAAATCCAATGCTTTTTCTATTAAATTGTCTGTTGTTTCTTCGCTTATCATTCCGAAGCTTTTTACATCTCTGTGGTCTGTAACATCGTGATAGAAGCAATACTTACATCTCATATTACACAATGCAGATGCAGGCTTAATCATAATAGATAAAGGTGGCAACTAAATCAATCCTTTTATATAACTAAACCCCGGAAAAAGCTCCGAGGTTTAATTTCTTTATTTGTAATATTCTTCATTCATACCACGGCGGTCGGATTTGAAATTCTTCATAATCTCGTCCATTTTTGCATTCATTTCTTCTGCAACTGTGGGATAAACGGAGGAGCGGTTGAGGTTTTCGCCTCTGTCATCGCTTAAAATATGTAACCAGTTCTTTCTGTATTTGTCAAAGAAAGCTGAGTTATCATTCTGAATTCTCTTGAAATATTTGAAGGTGATATTTTCATTCTCTGTAAGAACATCGTATTTATAATCCTTATATTCTTCCTGTGAAAGAATGTCTTCTGTGGGAACTGTGTACTGAATAGCTTTAAGACTTTCTCTCTTCATATGAAGAATGGGGTGGTCTTTTGTGTGAATAACCTTGTCATTCTTAAGAAGCGGAACAATTGAAATGCCGTCAATATCTCTGTCAAAGGGAAGATAATTCTTTTCTCCGCCGTTACCGGTGATACCGCAAAGCTCGACAAGTGTGGGCATCATATCAACAAGTGTTGCACTGCTGTGTCTTTCTTCGCCCTCTTTCCAGAGACCGCCGTTGTTACCCCAGCGAATCATAAAGGGAACCTTCTGACCGCCTTCGTAAGCGAGGTACTTACCACCGCGAAGTCCGCCAACTGAACCCTCAAGAGCAGGACCGTTATCACTTGTGAAAACGATGATTGTATCGTCTATAACCCCCAAATCTTCAAGGGTTGTGAAAAGCTCACCGAGATAATAGTCAAATTCTGTGATACAGTCTGCGTATGTACCCATACCTGTTTCGCCATTGAAATCGTCACCAACAAAGAGAGGTGCGTGGGGCCAGGGAGTAGCATAATATGCGAAGAAGGGTTCATCGGAATTTTCAACCTTATCGGTAATCCAATCAGTAATTTCTTCATGAATCCATTCTGTTAACTGTCTTTGGTCTTTTTTGCCGTTTTCATCACGAAGCTCTTCAACACCGTGAACAATTTCAAATTCACCGTTTTCTTCACTTACGTGGTAGAAGGGTGCCATATCATTAACATGGTGGCTACCATAGAAATAGTCAAAGCCCTGGTTTGTGGGGAGATATTCGCCATAGTCACCTAAATGCCATTTGCCGAAAGCACCTGTGTTATAGCCTGCAGCCTGGAAGGTTTCTGCAAGAGTGATTTCGTCACCGAGCATACCATCGCAGTTGTTACCCATTTCAATAGAGTTGAAAATACGGGTCTGAGCGAAGGGGGATAATGTATCGTAGGTGGGATAAATAACGTTATCAGCATAGCCTCTGAAGGGGTATCTGCCTGTCATAAGTGAGAATCTTGCGGGAGAGCAAACAGAATAGCTTGAATAGAAGTTATCAAAGTTAAGCCCCTCTTCGCCGATTCTGTCCATATTGGGTGTTTCGTAAATTGCACCATTGAGAGAGGTGTCACCATAACCCATATCGTCCATAAGAACAAAAAGAACATTAGGGCTTTTGGATTTTGCCTTGTCAACGCCGTCAAGGTAATCATCGTGACCTTCCCAGAGTCTGTCAACGTTGGGTTTTGAACGAAGGTTCATTGTAAGCACATATAAAACAGTTGTACCTGCGAGAACAACACTTAAAATTGATGTAAGGAATTTATGAGCGCCTTTTTTCTCAAAAGTCTTCTTAGCAACAAGAACGAGAGCAACAACTGCAAGAATGCAGGGGAGGAGTAAAAGAATATTGCCGCCCAATCTTGTAAGGAATGAACCTGCACCGCTGAATAAGGGGTTATCTGCACTTGCCCAGCCTGTTTTACCGCTTGAGAATGCACCGAAGCCTGCATCAGCACCCCAAATTAAGAAATATAGGAAAATGCCTATAGCACTTGCACAATAGCCCACAATGTTAAAAAGATAAACCTTCTTTTTTGCGATAATCCCAATGAAAATAAGAGCGGACATAATGCACATAAATGCAACGTTTACAACTGCAACAATGTTGAGTCGCAAAACCAAAAGTGCAATTGCAAGTCCGAGACCGATTATTGCAGTAATAAGCGGAAGAACCTTTTTGCTTTTGTCAAAAGTAATACCGTTTTTCATTTTTTAACCTCCGTTATTTTTTATACAGATAAGGAAAGCACATATTCGTTACCGGTGAAAAGCTTGCTGATATCATCGGGGTTAATATGTGATTTAGCACGGATTGTGAAAAGGCAATAATATTTATCATTTTTCTTTTCAACAGAGCTTGAAATTAATATGTAATTATTTTCTTTGAAAAGATTTGTAATGCTTTCAATTGCTTCGGGGTCATCCTTTAATTTCATACTTACTGCTGTGGTGCTTGTGTTTTCAACAGGAAGAATTTTGTGGATTACAATCTGCACAACGAGAAGAATGAGGGTTGCATAAACTGCAATACCATACATTCCTGCACCTGCCGCAAGACCTATACCTGCCGTGGTCCACACACCTGCGGCGGTGGTAAGACCTTTAACAGTACCTTTGAAAACAATGATACCAGCACCAAGGAAGGAAATGCCCGTAACAACCTGAGCTGCAAGACGTGAACCGTCAAGGTTAACATGGTCTGCAAGACCAACAATATCAAAGAAGCCGTATTTGCTGACAATCATAATAAGAGCAGAACCTAAAGCAACAATGATGTGAGTTCTTATACCGGCTTCTTTCTGGCGGAAGGTTCTTTCAACACCGATTAATGCACCGCAAACAACTGCAGTAACAAGGCCTAAAAGATAGGGGAAAAAGCTTTCAAGCTTGAAAGTTGTAATAAAAGTTTCAATAACCTCCATTACATCGTAGGTGGGTGTAATGTTAAGCATCATAACAATTCTCCTGTATTCATATATATTTTTACATTATAATACATATTTCTGTTTGTGTCAAATAATGCCATTTTATGTTTTTGGGTTTTGTCATAAACTCATTACCGCTAACATACCTTTTATTGAAGATTTTAAAAGGTCTATGGAGGTAGATTTATGACAGATACAAGCATCTATAAGGATATTGAAACCCGAACAGGCGGTGATATTTATATCGGGGTGGTAGGACCCGTAAGAACGGGTAAATCAACCTTTATCAAGCGTTTTATGGATACGCTTGTTTTGCCTAATATGAATAGTGAATATAAAAGAGAAAGAGCACAGGATGAGTTGCCCCAATCTGCTGCAGGCAGAACAATTATGACAACTGAGCCCAAATTTATTCCCGAAGAAGCAGTTAAGGTGGATTTACCTGATAACGCTTCTTTAAATGTTCGTCTTATTGACTGTGTAGGGTATATTGTTCCAAGCTCTTTGGGGTATATTGAAGAAGATAAACCGAGAATGGTAAAAACCCCTTGGTACGACCATGAAATACCTTTTAATATGGCGGCAGAATTGGGTACTCAGAAGGTTATAACAGAACATTCCACCATAGGCTTGCTCATTACAACTGATGGTAGCATAAGTGATATTCCCAGAGAAGAATATGAAGAGGCAGAAGAAAGAGTTGTGGCAGAGCTGAAAGCTATTAACAAGCCTTTTGTAACTCTTCTTAACTGCACTTATCCTCATTCTCAGGAAGCAATTTCACTATCCTCTAATCTTACCGAAAAATACGGAGTTCCCGTTATACCTGTAAACTGCCTTGAAATTGAGGAGGATTTAATCCGCGAAATTCTTGGTGCAGTTCTTTTCCGCTTTCCTGTTCGTGAAATCGGCATATCTTTACCCGGTTGGGTTATGGGGCTTGGCAGAGAGCATTGGTTAAGAAAGTCTATATGCAATTGTGTAAAAGAATGTTCTTGCGGTATTAGCTGTGTCGGAGATGCAGGCTTGGTAGTTAAAGGCATCTGCGATAACGAACATATAATTTCTGCGCAAATTTCAAAGCTCGATTTGGGTAAGGGTTGTGCTGAAATTGAAGCTACACTTTCAGGAGAACTTATTTATAAAATCATTGAAGAGAAAACTACAATAAAGATTGAAAATGAGCAGGAGCTTGTTGAAAAAATTGAAGAGCTTACGTTGATTAAAAAGAAATATGATAAAATAAAAAATGCTCTTGAAGAGGTTGAGGCAACCGGCTACGGAATCGTTATGCCCGATATTGATGAATTAACTCTTAAAGAACCTGAAATTGTTAAGCAGGGTGGCAGATACGGCGTTCGTCTTTCTGCATCTGCACCCTCAATTCATATGCTGAAAACCTGCATTGAAACCGAGGTTGCGCCTGTTGTGGGAACGGAAAGTCAGTCGGAAGAGCTTCTTAAATATCTGCTTACAGGGTTTGAAGAAGACCCCCATAAAATATGGGAGTCTGATATCTTCGGAAAATCTCTTAATGAACTTGTTAACGAAGGGCTTCGCAATAAACTTTGCCATATGCCCGTTGATGCAAGAGGAAAAATTCAGGAAACTCTTGAACGAATTATCAATGATGGTTGCAGTGGTCTGATATGTATTATTCTGTAATTGAAAATCAATCTTCTTCGCTTTTCAGAGCACCATAGCTTCTGTCAATAATCACAACTGCGTAAAGGTTGCCGTTACCGGCTTCGTTTACGCGGTTTTTTATGGTTGAAAGAAGCTCTTCATCAGAATACTTGTATTTTGGAGGAACAACAATATCAAAAAGTACATTTTTAGCTGTTTCTCCGTAAACAACACGGAAATCATGGAAGGTAATAATGGGGTCAATATCAAAAAGAATGTTGCGAACAATTTCTTTTAATTCGTTTGTTTCCTCGCAGTCAAGAACTGTAGGGTCGAGATGAACAACAATATGAATGCTATCTTCTCTCAAAAAATCTCTTTCTATTGTGTCCATAATATCATGGCAGGTGAGTACATCAATTTTTGCATCCATTTCAATATGGGCAGATGCAAAATAACTGCCGGGGCCGTAGGAGTGAACCATAAGGTCGTGAACACCTAAAACATTTTCGTATGTAAGGATTTTGCTTTCTATTTTTTCATACATTTCCTTTGAAGGTGCCTGACCCAAAAGCGGACCAACGGTTTCTTTAACAAGACCGATACCCGAAATAATAATGAATACCGCAACACAAAAACCCATATAGCCATCAAGGTTAAAGCCTGTAAAATGAGAGATGACAGTTGCAATAAGAACTGCGGTTGTAGAAATTACATCGTTTCTGCTGTCAGCTGCAGTTGCTTCCAGTGCTTTGGATTTTATTCTTTTGCCTAAGGTTTTATTGAAAAGAGAAAGCCAGAGTTTAAAGAATATTGAAATGCCCAGAATAATAACCGAAACCCAACTAAAAACAATTTCTTCAGGATTGAATATTTTGGCAACCGATGTTTTTAAAATATCGTAGCCGATTATCAATGTTAAAAATGAAATAATCAGACCTGTTATGTATTCAATTCTTGCGTGACCGTAAGGATGGTCTTCGTCGGCAGGCTTCTCTGAAAGCCTGAAACCGATTAGGGTGACAATTGATGAGCCTGCATCAGTCATATTGTTGGTTGCATCTGCAGTAATTGAAACGCTGTGTGTAACAGAGCCTATAATAAATTTTATAACGCTCAATAAAAGATTACAGACTATACCAACAATTCCTGCAACTCTTCCGTAGGCTTCTCTGCCGTGAGGGGTGGTGGCATCCTTATCCTTCAAAAATAGTTTAATTAATAAATTTGTCATAGTAGTCTCCTGTTAAAATATGTAAATTAATTATACTTTTATTTTATGAAAAGTCAAATTAATTTGTTACAGTGGACAAATTTTAAGAAATGTGATATCATTGTCAAAGCAGAACAAAATAAAACACCGAAAGGTTGGTATTTTATGGATAAAACACTTGTTATTTTAGCGGCAGGTATGGGTAGTCGCTACGGTGGTCTTAAGCAGATTGATCCCGTAGGTCCTAACAATTCAATTATTATCGATTATTCGATTTATGATGCTGTTAAGGCTGGTTTTAATAAGGTTGTTTTCATCATCAAGAAAGAAAATGAGGCACTTTTCAAAGAGGTTATCGGAGATAAGGTTTCAAAGCATGTTAAAGTGGAATATGTTTTCCAAGGCTTAGATTGCTTGCCCGAAGGCTTCTCTTGCCCTGAAGAGCGTGTTAAGCCCTGGGGTACCGCTCATGCAGTTCTTTGCTGTAAAGGTGTTGTTAACGAGCCCTTTGTTGTTATCAATTCTGATGATTTCTATGGCAGCGGTGCATATTCTAACCTCGCAAATTGGATTGAAAAAACCGATTTCTCAGGGGATAAATATAAATTTGCAATGGCAGGCTATTATCTCAAAAACACTCTTACAGATAACGGAACTGTTTCCCGTGGTGTTTGTGATGTTGATGAGAACGGTCAGCTCAATGATGTTATTGAAAGAACCAAAATTATGCGGGTTAACGGTAAAATTTCTTTTACCGAAGATGGCGAAAGCTGGACTGAGCTTCCCGAGGATAGCGTAGCCTCAATGAACTGCTGGTGCTTCCCTGCAGGAATTCTCGATGAAATTGAAAAGTATTTCATAGACTTCCTTAAAAACGAGGTTCCTGAAAATCCGCTTAAATCAGAATTCTTCCTGCCTTTCCTTGTCAGAGATATGCTTAAAGAGAATAAATGTACAGTTGATGTAATTGAAACTGCAGATAAATGGTTCGGTGTTACTTATAAAGAGGATAAACCTGATGTTGTGGCTGCAATTTCCGCTCTTGTTGAGGAAGGTAAATATCCCGAAAAATTATGGTGAAAAAATGAAGAATATATCAATAGTTTTAGTTTTAATATCAGTAATGGTTCTGTTTTCGGCTTGTGACTCCAAGATTGAAGAGTTACCTACAGATACAACCGTAACTCAAACAACCGCAGTTGAAACAACATCTGCTAATGATATTGTCAGAGTTGGTGTTGATAAAAACAGTTTAGCAGACCCCGAAAATTTCATTAACAGTATGAAGGAGTATGGTGCAGAGGTCAAGGATATGACTGATGCAGGTGGTTATCTTCTTTTATTCTCAAAAGATGAACATAAAAAATTACTCGATGATAAAAAAACTGAGGTTTTAAATAAATTTAAAGAGTATGAGGAAAATCAAGACCACTACGTTGATTCTGTTGAGTTTAATGATGATTTCAGAAATTTAACGATTTATGTTGATAAAGATAAGTATTCGGCAACAGGTAGCACAACGGGGAATGTTGTAGTGGCATCTGTGGTGCTTTCGTATCAGATGTTCCTTGAAGACGGGCAAAAAACAGTTGTTGAAGTGATTTATACGGGAACAGAAGAGGTTGCTTCTAAATTTGCTTTGCCGATGAATTTAAGTATTGAACAATAAAAAAGAACTCCGTGAGGAGTTCTTTTTTATTGAAATTTTCTTTTTTCAATTTCTTTTAGATTTGCTTTGAATTCTTTTTTTATCCAAACAAACGATAAAATCCACGCACCGATAACTGCAAGGAATATATCTATTCTGCCCATAGGGAAGCAGGAAACTATTGTGAAGAATATTATTGTTGCTTCGTTTTGAATTTTTAAAATCATTAAAAACCACTCGAAAACAATAATCATTCTGCAAAAGGGGAGAACACAAACAACAGACCAACAAAGGCAAGCAGTTTGAGGTCCCCAGTTCTTTGGTAGCTTCCACATCATCGGAACATATTTATCAGGGTCGCCATAATTGATATGGGCAAGATAACGCTTCATATCGGTTTCGTTTGATACGGGCGGTTTATATTTAATAAACGCATAATAAGACATTAACACATAACCGATGAAGGTTATAACATTTATTGCTATCAGACCCGTCCAACCAAAATTCAATGAATCGTATAAAGGATTTCCCTCTAAAAGTAAATTTGGTGTGGCAATATATGTGAAAAGAAGGTCGAGAATAATCGTCAAAAGATATGCACTACAAGTCAGATAAAACATTTTCTTTTTCGCTTTCAATGACTTCACCCTTTCATATATATTTTAATCAGTTTTATCAGAAATTGTAATCAGGTTTTACAATTTTTCCTGTGTTTGCGGATTCAACAATTGCAAGGCAAGCTGCAACAGTCTTTGCACCCTCTTCAACAGGAGTGGGAACAGGAGTGCCATTAACAATAGCATCACCGAAAACTTCAAACTCTTTAACAAAGTTGTGGTTATTAACCTCAAGCTCAATAATCTGGGGCTCTTCGGGAGCAACACCGTTTTCGTCTGCAACAAAAAGCTGCATTGTGGGAGATGTGTTATCGCAGATGATTGTACCCTTTGTGCCGTAAATAACTGTTCTCATTGTGTAATCGCGTTTGCAGCCTGTTGAAACATAAACCTTACCTGCAACATCATTGGGGAATTTCATAATAGCGATAGTTGAATCATCGTATGTAACTGTTGGTAAAAGCTTATGGGTTCCGTAAGCGAAAACTTCTTCAGGGTCACCTGCAAGCCAACGAAGAAGATCTACTGCGTGGCATCCGCCACCGATAACACCGTGACGGGCATTATCTGCTCTCCAGTTCTGCTTGTTGGAAACGATATTCATATAGTCGTGGGCATATTCGCTTTCAACAAAGTAAAGCTCACCAAGAGTACCGTTATCAATAAGCTCTTTTGTTTTTGCAAAAGAGGGAGTGAAACGGCAAATCTGACCAACCATAAATATGCAATTTGATTTTCTTGCTGCTCTTACCATTTCGGTAATATCCTCTTTTGTGAGAGCAAGAGGCTTTTCGCATAAAACGTGCTTGCCTGCCTCAAGCATCTCCAAAGCAACTTGTTT
>SVOP01000062.1 GCA_015066325.1 Oscillospiraceae bacterium | reverse complement strand
GGCGTTGTTCGTCGTGACCCCATGGCAATGCTTCCCTTCTGCGGTTACAATATGGCAGATTACTGGCAGCATTGGATTGACATCGGTAAAACTCTTGACCCCGATAAAGCTCCAAAAATCTTCAACGTTAACTGGTTCAGAAAAGACGATGAAGGCAACTTTATGTGGCCCGGTTTCGGTGACAACCTTCGTGTTCTCGAATGGATTATCAACCGTTGCGAAGGCAAGGTAGATGCTAAGGATACAGAAATCGGTTACATCCCCTATGCAAAGGATATCAACATCGAAGGTCTTGAGGGTGAAGTATCTCTCGAATCTCTCGAAAGCATCCTTGAGGTTGAAAAAGAGCTTTGGCAGGAAGATGCAAAGGGCATTGAAGAATTCTATGCTAAATTCGGCGACAAGATTCCCCCTGTACTTGCAGAAGAGCTCGCTACTCTTAAAAAGAATGTTCAATAATTAATAGGGTGAAAAGAGTTATCCAAACCGTGTTTTCTACAGGCGGATTTCCGTTCATCCTGCGTTAAAATACTCGCCAATCCGAAAGGATTAGCTGCGTTTTTGCCTTGGCTGACCAAAAATCCGCTCTGTATAAAATCTAGGACCTAAAAGCAAAAGATTTTTATTGGATTTTTGGTGTTGAGGGTGAAGATTGGCTGTCGCCTATCGAGACCGAAACGCCGAAAAGGCTTAAAAAGATTTGCTTTTAGGCAGGTTCGGGTGACTCATTTCACCCTAAATAAGGGTTGTGCTTCGGTACAGCCCTTAAACACATTATTATAATAAAGAAAGAAGTCGTTTATAATGGCAAAGCTTACAAGAGACAATAAAGACGGTATTTATTCACTTATGCTCACCCCCTTCTTTGAGGACAGAAGCATTGACTATAATACATACGAGGAATATGCTGATTGGCAGGTTTCACAAGGCGTTGAACACCTTTTCGCAGTTTGCGGCAGCTCAGAAATGAAAGAGCTTACCCTTGAAGAAAGACTTAAGCTTGCAACACTCACAGTTAAACACAAAGGCAACACAACAGTTGTTGCTACTGCAAACATTGAACCCACCAAGGAAGAAAACCTTGAAGAAATCAAGAAAATGGAGCAGACAGGTGTTGACGGCATCGTTCTTACCACAAAGGGTATGGGCGATGATGATGACAAGCTTGTTGAATACATAAGAGACCTTGCTTCAACCGCAACTGTTCCCGTTTTCCTTTATGAGTTCCCCGGCTTCCAGCCTCACAAAATGAGCGGTAAGGCTTACGGCGAACTTACAAAGGACGGTCTTATCTGGGGTATCAAGGACACTACCTGTACAATGGAGGGTATTCAATCCAAGATTGATAACAAAGGCGATTCAACAATCATTCAGGCTAATATGCCCTTCCTTTTTGATTCCTATGTTGCAGGTGCAAGAGGCGTTATGGCAACTCCCACATCCTGCGGTGGTGCATTCTTCCAGAGATTCCACGAAGCATTTGTAAGCGGTGATATGGCTCTTGCAGAACAGCGTTACAACGAAATAATTCTTCTTGATAACGCTATTGATAACGGCTTCTGCGCAAGTGCAAAAGAGCTTATCAGACTTCAGGGTGTTAAGAACTTCAACTGGTACACAAGAGGCTCTCACCACCTTGACGGTACAAGACTTCGCTCTCTTAAATCGTTCCACGATTGGTGCGTAGCAAACGGACTTATGAAATAAGCTTTAACATAACAAGACCCTTGATGCAAAAAGCATCAAGGGTCTTACTATATATTAATTATTTTTCTGCTACACCCTTTTGCCAAAGTAAATTCCACTCTTTATCAAAAGCAATGTAAACATTTTCTCTGTCCTCAACATTACCATTATCATCATAGGAGAGAGCATTCCAGCAACAGAAAACCCTTTCATTTTTCGTTTCGATAATCTTAATAAGACCATAGCCGGTTAATTCAATTTCACCAAGATTTCGGAAACCTTTTGAATACCGCACCCAGCGAGATTGACTCTGTTTTGAAAAATCACTATTAGTTTTGTATTCAACAATGTACTCACCATTATTTAAAAAGAAAATATTGTTGATATATTCATTTTTGTTCTTTGTTTTAAAAGTATTTTTAGAAACAATATTTTTATCAAATTCAAGTCTGACAATAGTCTCTTCTTTTTTTTCATACAATGGTGTATCAACATTTTTCTTTACTCTTATCGGATAACCATTTTCAGAAACATTTTCTTTATCCCAAGGGTAAAAAGTACTGTCTATTTCATATTCCCATAAAAGATTCAGATCATTATCAAAAGCATTTAAATAATTCTTTTTCTCATAATCATCATCGTCTCCTATAATCTCCGTTGTCATTCCCATGAAGCCTTTGCCATCTACATAAACCATATTATCTATCATGGTTATGCCTTCTCTTAAATCGACTTTCTTGATAATTTCCCCATCTGCTGATAGTTTAATAAGAGAAACTTCGTAATCTCCTAAAGCGGCATTAATCCATTTTGTCTGTTTGGTTACACCTAAAATTAAACTCCCGTCTTCTGCTTCAACCATTCCCCTAATAAGAAAAACATCTTTTGCTTTAAAGTTTTTCTCCCATATAACCTTACCTGTTGAATCAACCTTAACCAAATTATGTTTAGATGAAAGTTCAATATGCAAAAGCGGAATCGAACGTAAAACACGCGATGAAAAAAATGTATCTCCATTATCACAAACTAAATTTACATAGGGAATTTGGTGTCTGAAATACAATAAATCAAAAACTCCGTTTTTATCCTTTCCTGCATACTTATAATCATATTCTGTAGAGTAAAGCTTTTTGCCATATACACTATATTTATCTATTTTGACCTGCCCATCAACTGAATTAAAAGAATAATATCCGTCATTTGAAAATATTCCACTTGTATTTACCCAGTTGCCATTCACCATTTTCTGAAACTGTTTTGGAACCGTTCCGATAGTTTCAGCAGCATAATCCTTCTTCACCTCTTTATCAGAAGCACACACATTTTGAATAAATAATATACACATAAGCAAAACAGATAAGTATCTTATTATATTTTTCTTCAAGCAAGCCACCCCCTTAAATTTGATATATTTATTATACCACCACCGTCTACCTCAGTCAACAGCATTTTTCACTTGAAACTTATGCTTATGTATAGTATAATTTATATAATTGCGGTAAACAAGAAATTAAACTTGGGGATGTTGTATTTTGAATATTGAAGAATTGCTGAAAAAACAAAAAGAATTTTATCAAAGTGGTAAAACTTTGTCCGTAAAATTCCGCATTCAAATGTTATTAAAGCTCTATAAATGCATAAAAAAATATGAAAATGAAATCAATGAAGCTTTGAAAAAAGATTTAGGAAAATGCGAATTTGATGGCTTTGTTTGCGAAACGGGTCTTGTTCTTATGGAGCTCAATTACATGATTCGCTATACTGCTCTTTATGCTAAAAAGCATAGAGTTTATACTCCTATCGGTCAATGTATAGGTAGCGCTTATAAAAAAGCTTCGCCCTATGGAAATGTGCTTATAATGAGCCCTTGGAATTATCCTTTCCTTTTAACGATGACTCCGATTTCCGATGCTATCGCGTCAGGTAACACAATTATAGTTAAACCAAGCGCATATTCCCCTGCTACAAGTGAGATTATCAAAAAGATTATTGAAGAGTGTTTTCCTCCTGAATATGTTGCCGTTATAACCGGTGGCAGAGAAGAAAACAAAGAACTTTTAAAACAAAAATACGATATGATTTTCTTCACGGGCAGTCAGACAGTTGGTAAAGAAATTCTTCATAAAGCTGCAGATGATTTAACACCTGTTGTTCTCGAACTTGGTGGCAAAAACCCTTGTATTATAGACTCAACTGCAAAAATCAAATTAGCAGCTAAAAGAATTGTATATGGAAAATTCCTTAACTGCGGACAAACCTGTGTTGCTCCTGACTATGTTATTTGCCACAGTAGTGTTAAAGACGAATTTGTAAAAGAACTCTCCAAACAAATAAAAACTCAATATGGTGATAATGTTCTCGAAAACTCCGAATACGGCAGAATCGTCAATGAAAAACATTTCAACAGAATATGTAATTTAATTGACGAAGATAAGGTTGTTTTCGGTGGCGAAAAATCAATAGATAAGCTTAAAATCACACCTACTGTTATGGATAATGTAACTTGGGAAGATAAAGTTATGCTGGAAGAAATTTTCGGTCCTGTTTTACCCATTCTTACCTTTGATACATACGAAGAATTATATTCATTATTTGCAGACAAGCCAAAGCCTCTTGCTTTATATATCTTCTCAGAAGATAAAAAGAACATTGACAGAACTATTGAAAAATGCTCATTTGGTGGCGGTTGCGTAAATGATACAATTATGCAGATAGCCATAAACAGCTTTGGTTTCGGTGGTGTTGGTGAAAGTGGTATGGGCTCTTATCACGGAAAAGCAGGTTTTGATGCATTCTCTCACGAAAAGAGCATTCATAAAAAGGTTACCTGGTTTGATTTTCCTGTAAGATACAATCCCCACAACAACAAATTATTCAAATTCCTTTCTCATCTTTATATGAGATGATTTTGATTTAAATATAACTTTTGAGGTGTTTTTATGTTAGATAAATTTCTTTCCGGTTGGGGCGGTTTTGTTGGTATATGCGAGCATATCAAGATTTTTATTTACTCCAAAAGAGCTTTTAAAATGCAGGAAACCTGCGTTAAAAGGCTTATGAGAAAAAATAAAACAACAGAATACGGTAAGCTTCACAACTTTAAGGATGTTAAGTCCATTGAAGATTATCAGAAAATTGTTCCTCTTTCTGTTTACGCTGACTATGACGATTATGTTTGGAGAATGGCAGATGGTGAAAAAGGGCTCATCACAAATATGTATGTCCGCCGTTTCACAGAAAGTTCAGGCAGTACAGGTAAACAGAAGCTTGTTCCTCTCTCATATTGGGCAGAGTGGGTTTGCCAATGCTTCAGCTTTTCTGCGCCCGTTGGTTGTGCTGTTAAATGGTTTGCACAGCACGGTAAGACCTTACCTGCACAAAAAGGGCTTTTAACAGCTGAAACCGGCTGCAGAAAGGTTAAAGGTGGTACAATCAGCTGTCTTTCATCAATTCCGCTTTTAAATGTTAAACCCATTGTAAGTTGCTTTACAACTTCACCTAAAGAGGTTCTTTTCCCCGAGCCGGGTGTTGATATGGATATGCACTATATGAAGCTCCGCTTTTCTCTCCCCAGCAAAAAAGTCAGCTACCTTGGCACAATTTTCATCACAACCCTTGAATCAATGTTCTTCTATATGGAAGAAAACTGGGAAATGCTTTGCGATGATATTGAAAAAGGTATTATTAACGATAGCGTTAAAGTTCCCGAAGAAATCAGAGCAAAATACAATAAAAAACTCAAACCCAACCCCAAGAGAGCAGAAGAATTAAGAAGAGAATTCAGAAAAGGCTTTGATGAATCCCCTATCATTCCTCGTATATGGCCCAATGTTGGTTGGATGTATGGTATGGGAACAGGCTCATTGAGCTTCTACCAAAAGAAATTGAAAAGATATCTTGGTGAAGATATTCCCATGCACTATCTCGGCTACACCGCAACAGAGGCATTTATGGCAGTTCCTCTTGAATTCAATTCTTATGAGTATGTTATTCTTCCTCAGAATGGTTTTTACGAATTCAGACCTATTGACCAGGAGGGCTATGACAATCTTCTCACTATCAAGGACCTTGAGGTTGGTAAGGAATATGAAATCATTCTTACTAATATGAGCGGTTTTTATCGCTACAGAATTGAAGATGTTGTTAAGGTTACAGGCTATTATAACCAGTCACCAAAAATCACCTTCTGTTATCGTCTTAACCAGATTGCAAACATCAGCGGTGAAAAGGTCAGCTCAATGGCTTTTGACGAAATTGTTGCAAATATGTCCGAAGAATCAGGCGATTTATATATCGGCTACAGTATTTATGCGGACAGAAGCACATCACCGGGTCATTACAAGCTTTTCCTTGAGCTTTCCGAAGATATTTCCGATGAGAAAAAAGCTACATACAATGCTTTATTTGAAGAAAAGCTTTGCAAGGGTAATGTTTCCGTTGAGCCTCTTATTAAAAGCGGTGCTTTAGGTCACCCCGAGGTTCTTTTCCTTAAGAAAGGCACCTATGACGATTACCGCGAGGTATTAAGAAAACGCGGTGCAAATCTCAATCAGGTTAAGCCTATTAAGGTTATTGATACTGATGAGAAGAGAGATTTCTTCTTCGTACACGTTGAGGATTAATTATGAAATTTAACTATAAAACAGAAGCCCTTTCTCTTAAAAGAAAGGGTCTGACTGATGAAAGGGTTATCAAGGATTTAATCGATTTTAAAGAGAAAAATCCTCATTTACTAAAAAAGACCTTACCCTGCGAAATGTATGATAAAATCAATCTTATGTGCCGTAAATATATGGACAGGCTTGCACGATTTGAGGTTGATTATGACTTTTTGGTTGATGAAGAAGCCTTTAAAAATGTTGCAGTCTGTGCCCTTGAAAGTGCACCGTTCTTACATTCGCAGGTTATAAGAAATCCAATTACACCATATTGGCGCGTTGCAGATTACAATGTTAATGAGTTTGTTTTTGCAGAAGAGGTCGAAGATTTAGAAAAGGCTAAAAAAGAGTTTTTTTCACGTCAAATCCCTCTCAAAAGTAACATTCAGTTTAATATCGGTCTTTTCTATCATCAAGGCAAAACCTATATACTTTTTATATGGAATCATATGTGTATGGATGGTGGCGGTTTTAAGGCGTTCTGGAGTGACTTTTGCAAAGCCTACTCTGATTATGTATTAAACGGTATCTCCCCTGTTTCCTTCTCTGCAGGCTCAAGAAAATACACAGAGGTTTATAAGGATATGGACCCCGCTTTCAGAAAGAAAGCAAAGAAACAAATCGCAAATATTTCACCTCGTGATAAGCACCGCTTTCCCTTTAAAAATAATAATGTTGAAAAAGATGTTGTTATCGTTTCAAGAAAAATCCCAAAAGAATATTTTGATAAAGCGGTAGCTTACACAAAATCCCAAGGCGGAACGGTTAATGATTTGCTTGTTGCTTCATATATTGATTCACTAAAAAAGGTTGCTGATTTCAATAGTGAAGAAAGCATAAGCGTTTCTTGTGCCACAGATTTAAGGCGACACATAAAAGACCTATCAACCATCGGCTACACTAACCATGTTTCATTCAGCCACTGTGCAGTTGAGAGAATGGGAAATAATTTAAAGGAAACCCTTTCAATTGTGGCTAAGAAAACCAAAGAACTGAAAGCCGATGAATTTATGGGACTACACGGCATTCCCCTTCTGAATTTTGCATATAAATCAATGATTTATGCCCAAGCAGAACCAATTGTTAAGCTTTTTTACCGCAACCCAACCTTATCTGTTAGTAATGTTGGTAAAATTGATACTGCTGCTTTCTCCCTTGCAAATAACAAGCCCTTCTCCGCATTCGTTGCAGGTGCTGCAAAAAACAAGCCCTGCGCGGTTATGACGGCACTTAGCATTAATGGTGATTTAAGCGTCTCAATATGCCTCAGGGGTAATAAAAACGATGAAGCAATCCTCGAAAAATTCTTCACCGAATATGAAAAAAATATAAAAAGCTTTTAAATAGTTAAATCCCTCACGAAAAATCAACTGATTTTCCGTGAGGGATTTTTAATTAGTGACCGTTCTTTTTTAAGAATTCATAGATACGCTTACTGTTATTATTATCGCGGTATTCAAAATATTTTGAAGCGTCAACTCTATCCTTTTCGTTTTCAACAAAGCCATTTTTCACAAAATGCTCAATATCCTTAAGCAAGTCCTTTTCCTCTGTGGAACGGTTACCGAAAAGGCTTGTTTCCATATTGATATATGAGCCGTGAGCAACAGAATATTTATCATAATCAAACTGATAGAAAAGAACAGGCTTATCAAGATAATAAACATCCCAGCAAACACTTGAATAATCGGTAATGAGCATTGAGCATTTCATCATCAACTCATTGAGGGGCTCCTCACCAAAAGGAATATAGCTGATATTTTCACTTACCAAATCCTTGAAGTTTTCAATATAACCTGCAAATTTGGGATGAATATAGAAAACAACCCGGGTTTTGCCCTCTTTAAGAATTCGGGAGAGCTCAGGACTCTTAAGAAGAGATGTATAGCGGTTATAATAATCGCTCTGCATAAACTCTTCATCAGAAACATCCTCAAGCCAGGAACGCCAGGTGGGCATAACAAGAATAAATCTGTCGTTTTTATCTTCCTTATTCTCAAGAGCATCCCATCTTGCAAAGCCTGTAATGGGTGCAGTTTCTTCTGTGTAAAAAAGCTCATTTATAGCAATTTCCTGCTCAACCTTACCCGTTGTTACAAAATAAGTCATAGGAGATGAGCCTTTTTTACCGAAAAGGGTGTGAACCTTTTTCAATGCGGTAACACCGTGCTGAAGGAAAAGAATTGGCTTTCTGTTTATTGCATTAACTATAAAGCTTGGTGTTGAACGCCATTTATAAAGGTGGGGCTTAGAGTCTGATGCAACGCAAACCTTCATAGCTGAAGCATACATCATATGCTTCATACTCATAAACTGAATTACATTCTTACTGTATTTTTCAACATTCTTATAATCAGGCGAGCGTTTATCAATAACATAATAAATGTTTTTCTTTTGCTCAGCTGTAAGATTTTCCATACAGTATTTAAAGAAAAAGTAGCCGTTATCCTGAGCATAATTTGAGAATTTCTCATAAACAAGCCAGATTTTCTTTCTTCTCCAGATACTACCGAAGAAATAATAAGTGAGATAAACAAGAACTTCCTTGAGCTTAATCAAATTAGTGTCATATTCCCCTGCCTCTTTATAGCAGAAGCATAAAACGCCCGTTTTAGTTAAATATGGGAATATAAGATTTTTTTTGTTTATTTTGCAAATGCAGTTCAAGGCTATAAATTTATATTTAAGCCATATTCTATCCTTATATTCAAGCTTAATCAGTTGCTTTGTTCCGTATTTTTCAACAACCGCTCTTATATCCCAATATATCGGCTTCAAGGGCATATCTTCTGTGAATTCAATATCAATTGTCAACAAAACTTTATTATTTAAAGTTTTTGTTTTAAAGCCGACCGGAATTGTAATATCCTCAACCTTTGAGCGATATTTTAAAATAACATCTGTGATTTTAGCTGAAGAATCTATGGGAAAGGTTGCGGTGATTATGCATTTATTACCTCGGGTTTTAACTGATTTTACATAACCGCTTTCGTAAGTAAACTCAAGGTAATCCTCTTCTGAAGAGAAGCAAAGAGTAAGAGCATTCTCAAAATAATATGGTAAAACTGCAATTTTAATATCAGATTCGGTTAAATCATATAATTCAGAAAGCTCCTTTGTTCTTTCATTATCGGTTTTGAAAAGCTTCTTGAAATTATCTTTATAATAATCTGCAACAACCCTATAATCTTCAAGAACAGGAGTTTCATATTTTTCTGCAATATCAGCAGTTTTTATATGCTTTGAAAGAAGAACAACACATTTTTTACCTGTTACCTTCGAACGTGCAACAATCCCAACTGTTCGTTTTTCCTTATAATAAACCTCATATCTTTCAATAAGCTCCTGCAAGGGCACAACAACAAAATCGGAATTTCTGTTCTCTTCGGGAATATCTGTGATATTGGTTATGGTCTGTTTATTAAGAAGAGCAACATTTAAAAGCTCATATTCGGAATTTTTGAATGAAACCTTTAAATCATTCCCCTGCTTTTCAACAGAACTCACCTGAGCATATTTAAAATCAGCAATATCAACATTGCAATCAACTTCAAATGCAGAATAAGCGGTTATAAATCTCGGGTCAATGTTCAGATTAGGAAATGTTCTTTTGACCTCTCTCAGCTGAACCTTATTCAAGGCACTTTTAACACCTAATTTGCAAAGGACCTCTTCAAGATAGGTTCTCGGAGTTGTTTTGGTAACAATAACATATTTAAAATCATTGTTGAAATTATCGTGAAGTGTTGGTCCGACAGCCTTTTTAAACCAACGGCGTTCAAAATAAACAACCGTATCATCATCTGCAACCTTTGAAACTGTTTTAAGGTCTGCAAAGTTTCTTAATGCCTGAGGATAAAGAACCTTCAGGGGCTTCTTTGTGTTTTCGGAATAATCGGTAACGGGAAGGTCGCCCTTTTCCCCCTCAAATAACAGCTTAAGGAGCTTTTTACTTATATCGGGAGAATCATATTTAAAGAAGGTTTTGAAATATTCGGTGTTCTCATAAGAATCCGTCATAAAGCTTTCAGTTGCAAGTGTGTCAGTAAACTCATCCACATCATAAATCTTTGTGAATGGCAGAGCTGCAACATCCATATACATTCCGCGGTCATACATATATTCATCATAATCATACATAAACAGTATAATTGGCTTTTTTGTCAATGAAAAATCAAAGAAAACCGATGAATAGTCTGTAATCAAGGCATCGCAGCAATTGAGGAATGAATAGTTATCAACGCCCTGAGGGAACGGTTTTATATGCTTATATTTGTCTAAAGAAATTGCGTTCTTTAAGATTGGATGGAAGTTAACAAAGAAAACCTGATTATCATTCAGCTTTTTATCAAGCTTCTTGAAAATATTTGCAACATTCTTTTCATAAACCTCTGTGCTTATATCTGCGTTGCTTTTTCCTCTCCAGGTTGGCATATAACCGTAAACAGTTTTGCCTTCAAGACCTAATTTTTTCTTTAAATCCTTACCGCTCTGGCTATCAAAGAAAATTTCATTTCTCGGATATCCTGCCATAACAACCTTACCCGTATAAAGCGGATTAAGGTTATAGCATTCCATCATAACATCCCTTGTGAAATCATTGGGGAATGTAATGTAATCAGCCTGCAAAAAGTTATGCTGAACATTATACATCGATTCAATGCCCAAACGCATATCCTTACCAAGAGTTTTCAGGGGTGTACCGTGCCAGGTCTGAATATATTTCTGCTCATCGCGTTTAACAAAATAAACAGGAAACGAGCTGTTATTTATGAGATATTCACTTGTGGCAAGAATTTTAGTATATTTGAACGTTTCAACATCAATAAGCTCAACATCAAGACCGATATCTTCAATAAATTTCTGATGCCTTGGCTTATCAATTGTTCCGTAATAAATTTTAAATTTACCGGGGTAGGATTTTAAAATTTCTCTTACTAATGCAAGGCTTGAGTCGGAAATATTTGAGCCGTGAAAGGATTCAACTAAAATTGTATTTGGTTTTACTTTAAAGAATTTATAAAAGTATGCATAGAAGAATTTACGCTTTGGTGCCTTGGTAAAAAACATTGTTTTACCTCTTCTGAGCATCCATTTAATTTTTCTGAAAAGCTGGGTTACATCCATAAAAAATCACCGTAAATAATTTAAATATTTAAGTTAATTAATCATTTGTAAGTGCTTTAATATATTTTTTGAAAAATACAACACCATCTTTAAGAGAGGTAAGAGGAATTC